>PWHN01000117.1 GCA_003554945.1 bacterium | reverse complement strand
TCCGAGGTAGTCTTCGCCATCAAGCACGGGAGAAGCAACCTCCAGAAATTCTCCTTTTTCTACCTCATAAAAGTTCTCCTCAAACTGGTCTTCAGTCAGTTCTGTTGCCATTGAGTAGACTTCAGAACTTATTTCATCATCTACAATGTTTCCCTGGGCTAATGGTTCCTCCAGGTAAGGGTATTCTCCGTAAGTGCCAAATACCATGTTGTTTTCATCGAGAAAAATTGCATAAGTTACTTCGTGATCAGTAACTGCAATACGGGCAAGTTCGTTGAGACTGTCAAATCCAAGGGCGGGGATCTCATCAACAGCAACTTCAGCCATCATACGGGTGAGAGATTGGCCGCGGGCTGTAACGCTTTCTTCATGGGTGTTCCGTTGTAACTCCAGAGTTCTTTCGGTCAGAGTAACTATTGCCATGTTTTCGCGGGTAAGGGCCGTATAAGCCATAACAGCAACAACAAGGAGCAATAGAGAAAGAACGAGCAAACTTATTTTAAAAAAAAGATTCTCAAATAGAACTGCAAAAAATCTTCTCATACGAAGTTTATCCCCTCACTCTACGCCTTCTATTTCATCAAGCACACGATCCATAAACCGGGCGGAATCAGTTAAATCCAATCCAATTGTAGATGCAACTCTTGAGTTTCCTAAAAATTCCGTCCCCACTGGTTCCGCCATTTTCAGCTCACTAACTTCAGCACCATCTAAAATATCGCTAACCACGGCCGCCGCCTGGGACCCAACTGTGTGATAGTTGATTGAAACTGACACAAGCCCGCCGGCACGGACAAAGCTCTCCGAATAGACAATAAGTGGCTTGTCAAGATTCCAGGCCTGTTCTCTCACATAGTGAAAATTATCGACCGTAACAACAGTAGGGTCGGCTGGCAACCACCAGGCGTCTGTTTCAAGGTTAGAAAGATATTCCACCGCTGCCTCTACTTCCGCTGGCTCTTCCACCCGTCTGGCTACAATTTCCACTCCCATCTCTTCGCCAACTGCTTTTGCTTCAGTTACCCGCGCTTCACTTTCGGGTGAATATATTAATCCAAGACGTTCCAGGTCAGGAATAACCATCCGAGATTGAGCAAACAGAGTCTGAACAGGAACCTGAGCTTTGATGCCAGTAGAATTTTCCGTGTTAAAACCATATTCTTCCCACTCTAAGACCGACGCAAAAACAAACGGGATCTCTCTTCCAAGCTCGTCCGGGGCCGTCTCCATAGCAACCACGGCTGCATGAGCGCCAAGAGCAAATATTACAGCCGGTGGATTATCCCTGTATTCACGCAGTATTTCCCTGGCCTGGCTTAGATTTAACTCTATGTCTCGAATTTCAACGGAAATATTTTCCCGCCCCTCCAGCGACCTCTCAAAAGCCTGGGCTGGCTCACTATATGCTCGGAGATCTTCGCTTTTTAGAACAAGAACTGTTTCCTGATTATTAGCATAACTCTGCCAGGGCAACATCAGAGTTAGTATTAAAGCAAAAAAAGCGGTTTTTGCTAGCCCATAGAAAAATTTAGAAATCATTTTTTATCACCCAGCCGTCAATTTGAAAACGAGAGAGCAATTCTTGCCCGGTTGAGCTGCCCTCCATTTCCATAAATATATCAATTATTCGCTCTTCATCACTTCCGCCCATAGAATATAAACCCGGGCGCGAAAAAGCCTCAGATTCAGCAATTATTTCCAGGTCATCCACTAATTGTGGCTGTTCCTCGGAGATAAGGTCAAAACTTATGGAATTAACAATAGCGGCCTCAACCTGTCCGAATGAGGCGGCCATAACTGCATCTACGGGCTTGCTGACATCAATAATATTGAACTGATACGCATCATCCCCACCTGCAAAAAATGATTCATTTAAAACTGCTTCCGTCACATCACCCAAACGCATCATACCTACCTCGCTACCCGCCAGATCATCCTCTGTCCCCGGTCCATTCGCACCAGATAAAATAAATTTATTATACTCTTTTTGGCCGTTTCGTTCAGAAACGAGCAACGGCTCAATATCATACTCATCTCCTACCTGACGGTAAACCCAGGGAGGCATCACAACATAATCTGCTTCCGGGAGCATCTCCAAAAATTGTCCTACTTCAGCAACTGGTTGAAATTCAATAGAATTTTGAGTCTGATCAAAAAAACTGTCTGCTGTCCGCACCAGGCCGGCCATATCCGCCCCAAGCGTATAGGGTTCATAAACAAGAATTAGCTCAGAGGCAGTCGCTGATACAGCAGGGAGCCAAAAAAACATACTGAAACAAAATAAAAAGACACCAACTATGATTTTTGAAAAACGCAATTTTAGCACCCCACAATTTGTTTGTGCTAATTATATCTATTTTTAAACATCTACGAAACCAAGCTTGTTAATCAACTTTTGGAGTTCCCTCTACTATGGATACTGGTAGGATAAAAAGCTGGCAAGGCAGTGAATGTTAGATATTAAAAGGACCAGTTCAAGAGAGGACTGATGGTGGGGCCGCTTCGAGGTAGGTTTCGCTCTGGGGCCTGACGCGAGTTGTAGAGACCAATTTGAAGACCATTTAATTCACGCACACGATTTATTAGACCAATTTGAAAACCGTTGAGTTCACCGGCATAGTTCCAGAATCCAACCTGACCGCCGCTGACACGACCGTCAGCGATGTTAAAAACACCAAGCTGCATTCCGGCGGTTCGTCCCTCTTCCCCGCTGAGCCTGTTGGAGCGATTGGCCATCCCCCATTGAAATCCGCGCAGATCACCGTCAACGACGTTGAGACTGAACAGCGGAGAAGTAACAAGCCCGCCGAGGTCAAATCCGGTCAGGTTATCGTTTACACCAAAAAAGAGGTTAAAACGAACTCCCCTGATAGAATCTTCTTCGGACGGATACTGTATTGTCCGCCAGACACCAAATCCTATCGGATACTCATTAGCAAAAACCGGCAATGTTAAGAATAGAAAAAGAAAACAAATCAAACATAAGTGCAGAATCTTTTTGCAAAACACAGAGAACCACCACAAGTTAGAATTTTTTCTATTGATCAAAAGTCCTGCTCCACCAGAAAATAATATCTTTTCGAAGCTTATTCGGCAAGCCCGCCAAGGTCCAGCATTACCCCTTTCTTGGATTACAGGATGTTGATCCTGGGTGAGAAAAGGTAACTATGGTTTCAACGACGATCAATTATTACCCCGGGTAAAGCTGTACTTTTCGAGTTCGTGGGCCGTCCCATTCAAGAAAAAATACTCCCTGCCAACGCCCGAGGTCCAGCTTGCCATTTTGCACGGGAAGCCACTGGTGACAGTCGGTTAAAATAGACTTGATGTGGGCGGCGGAGTTGCCTTCCATGTGCTGGTAATTATTATCCCAGGGGACCAGGTCGGCAAGCTGGGCCGTTACATCCCGCATTACCGCCGGATCCGCCGCTTCGTTTACCGTTACAGCAGCGGTGGTATGTGGAACCCAGACGTTTACCCCGGCATCCAGCTCTATTTCTTTTAGCCTGTTGTTGATCTGGTTGGTTATATCTATAACATCCGTGCGCTCCTGGGTGCTTACGTTAAACTGAACTCGCCCGCTCAAATCAATCTCCTCCTTATAATTTATATGTACTTGTTTAGCGTGGTCCTAACAAAATATCCCATATTTCGTCATTCCGGGCAAGCGAACGTAGTGAGCGCGACCCGGAATCCATGTTGAATTTGACGTCATTCTGGCCCCCGAGCCGGCAAACACCAGCTTAAAGCTTAAAGCCAAAAGCTTAAAGCTACTTCAAATTAATTCATTAAGTGCGCATAATCTTGTTCATGTTCTTGAACTTGACGTCATTCCGGCCTCCGAGCCGGAATCCATCTTGAATTTTAAACGGTTATCGTTCAAGACTCAAAAGCTGGTTGCGGGTTTCGAGTTACGGGTTAAAACCTATAACTGAAAACTATAAACTGGAAACT
>PWHN01000079.1 GCA_003554945.1 bacterium | reverse complement strand
TATTTCTACATAATGTAATTTTCCAGTTTTTCTGTAAACAGCTGGGCTAACCCCGCCCATTCCTACGAATGGGCGGCCCTACGGGTGATTAATTCATCAGCTGATGAATTAATCAGGTTAGAAACAAGCAAGTGTTCTGCTGTTAAGCTATAATGTTTTCTTCTCCTGAATCGGCGACGAAAATACAGGCCGAACGGGTTAGATCCACCCAGCGGCGAAAAGTTTTAAAATCAGGGCTTGGGGGAAGTCCGAAGAGATCAACATCGGCGCGTGGAGCGCTGGCAAGTAGTTTTTTAAAATCTGAGCACTCTATTTTTACGTCAACATTCTTTAACCTTGCTAGGTCGAGCAGATTATCAACATAGTGGCGGGCTTTCTGCTGTTCTTTTTCATCACAGACAGCCATAATTACCTGCATTTTACCGCCCCAGTTACGCCGTAGTTTGTATGCAGTAAGTAACTGTAGATCTATATTTCCGAGCTCAAAGCTAAGTTCCCAATCCGGACTCTGATCCTTCAGCCAGACATTAATAGACCGTCGTCTCCCAAGCTTGGCCAGCGGATCCTCGGCGAGGAGCTGTACACCCAATCCCAGTCTTCGCGCTCGTAAGATAACTTTGCGGTGAGAGTCTTCATATTTTTCGGGCGGCGTCGTCAAAAAGAGGATATTGGGACGAAAGAATGCACCGGAAAGCGCCTGAATTGCGTTGGAAACACCTTCCTCAAATTCGTCGCTATGCATGATTGTGCAGCGAGTGAATATTTTTTCCTGCCGAAAATCATCTGCCAGTTCAGAAAGTTCCTGATGTATATTTTCATGTGAATCTTCCCCGCGCAAACCCAGTAGATGTATAGAACCACGCGGCCGTGTGAGGTTGATAAGAAAATCAAAAGTTCCATGTAACTCACGGCAGTCCCGCACAGGAACGAGCAAGTTGGGTTTCCAGGCTCTCTCGTTAGTCGAAGGTATGCTCTCCACCTGTTTGGCCGACCACTCGGCCAATGAAAACATCAGACCGCTTCTTATGTCCCCGTATTCAGGAGCCTCCAGGGTTTTCCGGGAAAGGTGATAGTAAAGGATTATGACTGTTGCAAAGGCTATCAGGCCAAAGGTTGGACTTATAATAAAGACGCTGGTCAGACAGCCGAATAAACCGACAAGAGGAATCCATACCGGAAGCTCCAGAGTGGGGCGAAAACTGATCATATCCAACTTTTTTTCCAGAACTACAACAAAATTAATAAGAGTAAATGTGATCAGAAAAAACATGGTGATCAGCGGTGCAATTAAATTTAGGTCTCTAAGCAACAGCGTAAGAGCTACGATTAGAGCGGTGAGAAGAATAGCATTGCGAGGCTGACTGTCCTCGGTTTTGCGAATGAAATTTCCCCTGGTTGGTAAAATCTCATGTTCGTCCAGAGATTCTAATACCCGCGGCGCTCCCATCATTAAAGCAAGACCAGAGGAGAAAGTTGCCCCTAACAGGCCGACGAGGACTATTTCAGAGACAAGCGAGTAATCAGCCATGGCCAGAAAATTTTGTTGTAGTTCCTCCAGGGGAATCATTCTAATAAAAAGGAAAGCCAGGGCCATGTAAATCAGGTAAGTTACACCGATCCCGCCAATGGTCCCTGCGGGGACGCTTTTTTGGGGTTCGCGGAGTTCACCTGAAAGGTTGGCACCAGCAACAATACCTGTGCCGACTGGAAAGAAGATGGCAAATAATAACCAGAAGTTTAACTCGCTACCTAAAATATCAATTCCTTCGAATATCGCTCCAGAATATTCTCCCCACCAGACAATAGGCTGAGCTTCGAGGTTAGGATAATTAAGCACAAAACTACCGATGCTCACGAGTATCAGGCCAAGAATTAGATACTGCAAGCGAAAGGCTAACTTTAGGCTTATGAGCGTGATAACCAGCATTAATACAAGTGTACCGAAGTCGACAAGAATCCCGGGATGCTCGGGGAAAATGTAGAGCCAACCCTCGCGGAAACCAATGATGAATATGGTGACACTCAAAGCTTGACTCAGGTATAAAGGCAGACCAACACTGCCACCAACTTCCAGCCCCAACGACTGGGCGATTATTGAGTAAGCGCTGCAGGCGCCCGTGCGGAGGTTGCTGATGATGATCGACATCGACAGGGCAGTGCAGGTAATGATTGCGTAGGTCAGGGTGATAATTGTCCAGCTCCCCAGCAAACCCGCCTGACCGACAATCCAACCCTGGCGCAGAAAAAGGATAAGACCGAGGAGAGTTACAGTAACCGGAACAAAAACTCCAGAAAAGGCTCCATAGCCTTTTACTTCAAGTTTTTCCTGGTCCTCAACTTGTTCCTGTAGACTATCATCACGTGGTTTACTGTTCTTAGTCATTGAAGCACACCATTCGAAAGATGATCAGATTTTTATCAAAAATCTAATTTTAGTTGCTGAATCAGAAAAAACAACTTCAGAATTCATAAGTGACTATCGAGGAAGCAGTTCACTTAAATTTGGCCAGGAGCGGCTCAACTTCCTCCGGGGACCTTTCCTGTTCTACCAGCGGTTGCTTGTCGAGAAAAGAAAAGTTGTCGTAGAAAGTTTCCTTCTCCTCGCGGTAGATTACGCCGATCGGTATCCGCTCGTCCCATTCTTGAGCCTTTTGCAGTGCAGTGTCGTAGTCCTCGGCCTGATAATCGTCGGGCAACTTGTAGACCCTCTCCCTGTACCAGTCGTAAGTGTTCACCTTGTTGAAGGAGACGCAGGGCTGCAGAATGTCTACCAGCGCGTAACCGCGGTGGCATGCCGCCTGTTTGATAAGTTCAGCCAGGTGCTCCTTTTCCCCAACGAAACCCCGCGCGACAAAACTTGCCTCCATCCCCACGGCAAATTTTACCGGTTTGAAAGGCTCGGCGTTAATCCCGTGTGTCTGTACGCCTGTCCGGTTTTCCTTGCCGGTGGTCGGCGAGGCCTGACCTTTCGTTAAACCGTAAATCTGGTTGTTATGCACCAGGTGGACCAGGTCAACGTTCCGTCTTATGTTGTGCAGCAGATGGTTCCCACCTTCACCGTAAGTACAGCCGTCGCCCGATTCAACAATAACCTGAAGATCCTTATTTGCAATCCTGACTCCTACGGCCGGTGGCAGGGATCGCCCGTGTAGCCCGTTGAAACCGTTTACCTCTATGTAATGCGGCATCTTGGCCGCCTGACCGATTCCGGTGGACATCACCACTTCCTCCGGTTTTAACTCCAGTTCCTCAAGCGCCTGTTTAAGTGCCACCCGGAGTGGAAAGTTACCACAGCCCGGACACCAGGCTGTATCTCCCGAAAGCTCAAACTTGCTACTCATTACTGGATCACCTCTTCCGTGATACGGCGAAATATTTCTTCGCCCCTGAACGGTCGTCCGTCGTATTTTAAAATCCTGTGTTCAACTTCAATTCCCGTTTCCTGACGAATCAAACGGGCAAACTGTGCCTGTGAGTTATTTTCTACATCAATCAACTCGACTTCGTTGTCCGCCAACTTTTCCAGTCCGGTGGTCGGTAGGGGCCAGACGTCGGTGAAAGAAAGGTAACCGGCTTTTATATCTTCTTCGTTCAGGCGCGATTGTGCCTCGCGGAGAGGACCGTAGGTCGATCCCCAACCAACCAGCAGGTAGTCAATATTTTCTGGTCCGAAATACTCCGGTTCAGCCAGATCGTCTTCAATTAGCCTATCTAACTTGCGCGCTCGCTTGTCAACCATCCGCCGCCGCTTGTCGGCTGCTTCCACAATGTGGCCCTTTTCGTCGTGTTCGTCGCTGTCAGCCAGCACTGTCTGTTTCTTTAATTGACCGGGAAAAGCGCGCGGTGAAATACCGTCTTCTGTAAACTCGTAGCGCCGGTATTCTTCATCTGGACCCATATCTTCTGCTGCAATCAGATTCCGTTCGATCTCCAGGTTCTGCAGCTCAAAATCAGGAACGTTAGTTGAGGAATCGGCGAGGAATTGATCACTCATCAAAATCACCGGGAGCTGATATTTGTCGGCAAGGTTCAGGGCCCGGAAAGTTTGATAGAAGGCGTTCTCCTGATTTCTGGAGGCCGTAATCAGCAGGGGAAACTCGCCCTGGGCGGAGTTAACAGCAAACAACAGGTCGCCCTGGCTCGTTCTCGTTGGCAGCCCCGTTGCTGGCCCCGGTCGCTGGACGTTGGCAACCACGAGTGGCGTCTCGGTGAGGCCGGCCAGTCCTATCGCCTCGTTCATCAGCGCCAGTCCGCCTCCGGAGGTGCCGGACATCGTCCGGATGCCACCGTAGGAAGCGCCGATAGCCATGTTAATCGCCGCCAGCTCGTCTTCCGCCTGCTCGACGACAACGTTCATTTCATCCTGCTTGCCGGCAATGTAGCTCATGATTCCGGTCGAAGGCGACATTGGGTAAGCGGAGTAGTAATTGATCCCCCCTGCCAGTGCGCCCAGCGCTGTCGCTTCATTGCCGTTCAAATAAATCTGTTCTCCCGTCCTGCTTTTCGGCTCGGGCGCCTTGAAAATAGTTTCGCCTTTTTCATAACCTCTATTCAATAGTTTGAGGTTGTCCGAAATCACGCTTTCCGCGTCGAAATAATCCTCGACCACGGACCGAGCGCAGTCGAGATTAATGCCAAACGCTTTCAGGATACTGCCCACGTAAACGGTATTTACTGCCTTCGGGTTAACCTCGGAAGCAATCTCCTCGGCCGGCACCACGATACTATTTTCAACCGCCGAAACTGCTTCGTCGTATAAAACGGCACCATCTTTGGCCAGCTTTTCCACGTGCCGGGTAATTGTTTCCTCGTTCAGGGCGACCAGCAGGTCAATCTCCTCCTGTGGGCCCCGGATTTCCTCATCACCAAAACGAATACGACCGAAGTTGTGGCCACCCCTGATCCGTGACATGAAATCCATCGAGGTGTGAAGGTTAAAACCGTTTTTAAATAGAGCCTTGCCAAGGATGGCGGCGGTAGTCTTCAACCCCTGGCCGGCTTCGCCACCGATGACGATATTTTTTATCATTGTTATCTCCTTTCTGACAAATTATTTAACTTTTTTGCGACTGAATTTAGTCTAAATTGTTTTATCTGCGATGACAACCCTTCTCAAAATTTTTAAAAAATGTATTCTTGCCAAATTTTTCAGTATATATCGTTTTTGTAACCAAAACCTCGGTTTAGGCTCTATTTATGCTAAAATAGAGCTGTTGGCGGAAAGTCGACTCATATCCAGGATGTCGAAAGGATTTTGCTTATGTGGTTTGAATGTTGTGATCTGGAAGGAAAAGTTGACGATCCTCGTGTAAGTAAACGGCTCGAACTCCTCTGCCAGGCCGTTAATAAAAGTTCGAGTATGATAGTAATTACGGATCCCGTGGGGAACATAATTTTTGTGAACCCCAAGTTTACTGAGGTAACCGGCTACGAGAGGGAAGAGGCGGTCGGGGAAAATATGAACATTTTAAATTCCGGCCGGCAGTCGCAGGAATTTTACGAAGAAATGTGGGAGACAATTCAGGCGGGCAAGGAGTGGCGCGGCGAGTTTTGCAATCGTCGTAAATCGGGTGAAATTTACTGGGCTCACACGACTATTTCTCCAATAAATGATGATTCTGGTGAAATAAGCCATTACATCTGTATCCAGGAAGACTTTACAGAGAGACATAATTTACGGCAGGAATTGAGAAAAACCAACCGGCGCTTGGCCAAAGAAGCGAAAATTGACGCTCTGACAGAACTACCTAATCGCCGTTATTTTGATGAAATATATCAGCGTGAACTTGCTCATGTTCGTCGCTTTGGGGGTTCTCTGTCTCTATTGATGATTGATATCGATTATTTTAAAAATTACAACGATGCTTTCGGTCATACCCGGGGGGATGAATGTTTACAAAAGCTGGCTGAGCTAATTGATCGCAATCTTGTTCGGAGCAATGATTTTGTAGCTCGATACGGTGGTGAGGAGTTTGTTGTTATTTTACCCGGGACCGATCGTGCGGGAGCTCAGCAGGTCGCCGACCGTATTCGTCTCGCCGTCGAGGCGGCGGAAATAGAGCATCCCGATTCGGAATGTGCTGACGTAGTCACCGTCAGCATTGGGGCAGCGTCCTACGAAGCAGAAGATTACCCCGACTACGATTTGCTGGAAGAAGCTGATGCAGCACTATATTCCGCCAAAAAAGAGGGGAGAAACAGGGTATGTGCTGTTTCTGCCGACAGAAATTATTAATTTAACTCCGGAGAGCGTCGTTCTTTTAATTTCAATGCTAATTGAAGTAAAAGAGATGGATAAATTTTAGAGCTTGCTTTTATAACGAGTCTAATTAAGATATCATACCCTCAATTTTGCAGACCAATTCATTATCCATACCAACTCGTCAGAGAAAAACTCCTGAGGCAGAGGGTTCAATTGTAGACAAGCTGTCGCTGGAGTGTGAACTAAATAATCATTAAAAATGTTTCTCTATACAGGTGATTTTTTTCATGAGTGATAATAAGATTGTTCTCTGCATGGGTAGCTCCTGTTTTACCCGGGGCAACAACAGAAATGTTGACATAATAAAAAAATACGTCAAAGACGAGAATATCCCGGCAGAAATTGAAGGCGCGCTGTGTGAGGACGAATGCAGGAGCGGTCCGCATGTTAGCATCAACGGTGAAAAGATATCGGGCGTTACCGAGGATAATATTTTAGAGGTATTGAGGGAAAAATTATGAGCAAAAAATATCCTATCCACACCGAAGCAACCGACTGTCAGGACTGTTTTAAATGTGTGCGCAACTGCCCGGTCAAGGCAATTATGATCAAGGACAATCACGCCGACGTTATTTCTGAACGTTGTGTTCTCTGCGGGAAGTGTATATCGGCCTGTCCGAACAATTCCAAAAATATACGTTCAGATATTGAAGAAGCGCGACAACTTATAAAAGAAGATGAAAGGGTTATTGTCTCCCTGGCGCCCTCGTTCATCAGTGAATTTGGCGGTCAGCAAGCGCAGCGGCTGGTGACCGGGCTGAAAAAGCTGGGTTTTCATGGTGTCTCAGAGACAGCCCTTGGGGCGGAACTCGTCTCTGCAGCCATTCACCGGGAGTTTAACCGAAACGAAAATCGCTTGCTGTTATCGACGGCCTGTCCTTCTGTTGTTGAATATATAAGAAAATACAAGCCTCAACTGAGGTCAAACCTGGCCAACGTAATGACACCTGTAGTCGCCCACTCCCAGCTTTTAAAAGATAATTACGGCGAATCGATCAACATTGTTTTTATTGGCCCCTGTGTGGCGAAAAAGATTGAGGTGGAGCGCTACGAAGCGTTTGATGTCTGTCTGACTTTTGACGACTTAAAGAACTGGTTTGCGGAGGAGGGGATTAAGCTGGACCGTTGGCAGTCCGAAGCGAAGGATGATTTTATCCCTTACCCGGCAAAAAATGGACGGCTCTATCCGGTAGATGGGGGGATGATCGCCGGCGTCAAAAAAAATTGTGCAGTGACCGATTTAAATTTTATGAGTTTTTCCGGTATGAAACCGGTCCAGGATATACTTGATAGCCTCGGTAGCCGAGACCTCGAGCAAAAGCTTTTCATTGAGCTTCTTGCCTGTCCCGGTGGCTGCGTGAACGGACCGGTGGCGGATTCCGAGAGGAACATCGTCTCGAAGAAATTGTCCGTAATTTCTAATTCAACCTATGAACCGGAGAGAATAGCTCTGGACAGTGAGTTGGACGTCAGTTTTGATTACGGTGTTGAACCGGTTGAGATGAAGACCTATTCTGAAGAGGAACTAAGTGAGGCTCTATCACGTATTGGTAAGGAAAAAGAAGAGGATGAGCTGAACTGTGGTGGCTGCGGTTATGACTCCTGCCGTGATTTTGCAACGGCCCTTCTGGACAATAAAGCGGAGACCGACATGTGTGTTTCATACATGCGAAGTAAGGCGCAGAAGACGGCTAACGCTCTGCTGAGGACAATGCCGTCGGGCGTGGTTATAGCGGATCAGGACTTGCGGGTGATTGAATGTAATCGGAGATTTGCCAGCTTGCTTGGTGAGGATATAGAGGAAATTTTTGATACGGTGCCGGGGATGAAAAATGCCAACCTAAGGAAGCTGGTACCCTTCGATTATATTTTTGAAAAAGTTCTGGAGACAAACGAGGACATAATTGGCGAAGAACTGAGGTTTAACAACCGAGTTCTGTTCTACTCGGCCTTTGTTATTGAAACAGGTAAAAGTGTTGGTTTTATTTGCCAGGATATTACCGAGCCCTCGATGAAGCGTGAGCAGGTAGTTCAGAAAGCGGAGGAAGTTATTAGTAAAAATCTGAGTATGGTCCAGGAGATCGCTTATCTGCTTGGGGAAAACGCCTCGGAGACAGAAGTACTGATGAACTCTGTGATTGAGGCTTTTGAGGACGGTAAATAAACGTGGGGGATTTTTTTGTCGAGGTCGATCACGCCCAGTTATCAAAGCATAACAAGCAGGTGCCGGGGGATGTTTTTCTTTCCAAAAAAGCAGACAAAGAGAATCGGATAGTTTCTGTTCTTGCGGACGGACTGGGTAGCGGTATAAAAGCCAACGTGCTGGCGACGCTAACTACCACTATCTCAGTGAACTTAACCTGCAATTCGGTCGATATAAAAGATACCGCAGAGACAATTATGAAAACTCTGCCGGAGTGTAAAGAGCGAAAAATAAGTTATTCCACCTTTACTATTATCGATATTGACCTGCGGGCAAACCAGGTGGAAATAATGGAGTTTGACAACCCGGGATTTATGTTGTTTCGAGACCAGAAACGGAAATCCCTGGAAAAAAGTAAGATAGACATGAATAATCCGATTGGGACGTCCCAGACCCTGTATTACTCGCAATTTAACATTGAACTGGGGGACCGCCTCATTGTTTTTTCGGATGGTGTGAGCCAGGCAGGGATTGGCAATAAAAATTATTCTCTTGGCTGGCCGGAAGAGGAGATTGCTTCTACGGTAAAAGAACGGATGAGCAGGTTAAAGGATGCTTCGGCCCGGGAACTATCGAATTTTCTGGTTGAAGAAGCGCACAAAATTGATGGCAAAGAAGCTAAAGATGACATCACCAGTGCCTGTTTTTATTTCCGTAGCCCGCGCCGAACATTGCTGATAACCGGTCCACCGGTCGATAAGTCAGACGACTATAAAATCAAGCGAAAAGTAGAGCAATTTGGAGGTAAAAAAATAATCTGCGGTGGTACCACGAGCAAAATTTATGCTCGCCTGGCTGATAAGGAGATCAACGTAAACCTTGAGAGCATCAACAAGGATATACCACCGGACTCAGAAATAGAGGGCCTGGACCTGGTTACCGAGGGAATCCTGACAATGAGTCGGGCGATCGAGTTACTTGAGGCCGGTGGCCCGGACAAGATAGACGTGGACGATCCCGGCTATAAGCTCTACAATATGCTCAAGGATTCGGACTATATTAAGTTTGTTGTCGGCACTAAAATTAACGAGGTGCACCAGAATCCCAATATTCCGGAGGACCTTGGCCTGCGCAAAAACGTGGTCAAAAAAATGGCGGAGTTGCTCCGGGATAAATACCTTAAGAAAGTAGAAATAGAATATATTTAATTGTTTGGCGCCCGAAGTATATAACGAATCGGACACCCTATTGGACTCATTCTCGCAGTCGTCGTGACTGCTCCGAGGTTTAGAATTTCAAAACCAGCTCATCCTGAGCTTTGAAATTCTAAAAATCCGTCAACAGGGCGTCCGATTCTTTCTATAAAAGTTGTAGTCTTAAGGTGGCCGCTAAGCAGTTACGCGTATAGTTAACATGCCGGAGAACCACCAAAATTTAACAAAGGGGTAGATCAGATGAAGATAAGAATATGTCTTGGAACCTGTTGTCACCTGATGGGGGGAGCGGATCTGTATAATTTCCTGGAGGAGCAGTTGGAAAAATCCAACCGTGATTTTGAGCTGGAGACCCCCAGCTGCCTGGACTACTGCAATCAGGCCGACTATGAGGCTCCCATCGTCGAGATAGACGAGGAGATACATGACGACGTTACTATCGAGAAGCTTAAAAATATTCTGAACCAGGAGTAGAGAGCTATGAGCTACAGTACCGAAATTGAGATAATCAAGCGTAAAATACTGACTCTTATTTCCAAAAAAATGTTTGAGGGTAGCCTGCGGGAGGATATCCGGGATATTGCCGAAAAGATTACTCCCGACGAGGCCCAGCCTTTCAGGTGTTGTGTGTACCACGACCGGGAGATAACAAACGACCGGATAAAAATTCTCCTGAATCTGGATCACGAGGAATACAAGAACGTATCCTGGCTAAATACCTACAAGGATTTCATTGAGGGCAATGTCGACGATCTGCCGCCATTATCTGTCCTGGGAGAGGCCTGCAACGGCTGTCCACAGCAGCGCTATTACGTTACTGAGGCCTGCCAGCACTGTTTGGCTCATCCCTGTGCTTTGAACTGCCCGAAAGACGCAATTACAATTGAAAACGAGCGGGCAAAGATCGATGAAGACGACTGCGTGGAGTGTGGACTCTGCGTTAAAAATTGTCCTTTCAACGCTATCATCCATGTAAACCGTCCCTGCGAAGACGCCTGTCCGGTTGAAGCTATCGAGACGGACGAGGAGGGGATAGCACAAATAGATTACGATCTCTGCATTCTTTGCGGCCGCTGTCTGGCCGGATGTCCGTTTGGGGCAATCGTGGAAAAATCGGATATGATGTCGGTGATAAAGGATTTGAAGCAAGGCGAAAAATTAACCGCCTTGCTGGCCCCGTCCATCGTCGCCCAGTTTTCGGTGAAGGCCACAGTACCTGAACTTACTACGGCGCTAAAGGAAATAGGATTTGATAAGGTTTATGAACTGGCCAGCTACGCTGAGAAAACGGCGGGAAAGGAGGCCGGGGAGCTGGAGGAAAACGTGGGGACCCTACTTTCTTCCTGTTGTCCCTCCTGGGTTTACTACGTTGAAAAGATTGTTCCCGAGTTTAAGGAGAACATTTCAGAAACCGCCAGCCCGATGAGAGCGGCTGGCCAAGACAAAAAATCTGGTGAGAAGCTTGTTTTTATAGGACCTTGTATAAGCAAAAAGCAGGAGGCCGAGACAAGCGAGATAGATTACGTTCTTACTTACGAGGAGCTTGCCAGTATGCTGGCAGCGAAGGAGGTGGACGTCTCTTCCTGCGAAG
This sequence comes from bacterium, assembly GCA_003554945.1. Lineage (GTDB taxonomy): Bacteria > T1Sed10-126 > T1Sed10-126 > T1Sed10-126 > T1Sed10-126 > T1Sed10-126. Next base: position 5,693 of record PWHN01000079.1, on the reverse strand, counting down.
AGACTGCACCCGACGTGGCGGGAGATTACAGGGGCTGGCTGTTCGCAAAGTCGGGTGGTTTGACAGAATCAATCCAAAACTTTCTCGATGAGCCCGGTGATTTTGAGACCGACAAAGTAAACGGCATTGAAAATAACATGACCTCGAAACTCAAGAAAATGGTCGAAGAGGCTGATTTTATTGAGGGAATGGCCTGTGAGAACGGTTGCATTGGTGGGCCGTGTACCATCACTAACCCCCGAATTACTAAAAACAAGCTGTCCGACTTCATCGAAGAAATTCGAGCGGAAGCGAATTCGTAAAAAGTTGGAAGACACAAGTGAGGAAATAGATCATAAAGCAAGCTAACTATTTTTACAGGGAGTGATTTTTATGCCTTACGTTGAGGTTCAGACTAACGAGTCGGTTGAGGACGAAGAAAAATTTTTGCAGAAATTATCGGCGGAGATGTCGGTTAGGCTGGGCAAGCCTGAGTCCTACATTATGACGGCCCTGCAGCCAGAAGTAACGATGACTTTTGCCGGCAGCACGGAAAAGACTGCTTTCATATCGCTCAAGAGTATCGGTTTAGATCAATCTATCACCGGGGAACTTTCTGAGTTTATCTGCGATTTCGTGGAGGAGGAACTGGGCATAGAGCAGGACAGGATTTACATTGATTTTGCCAACTCGTCTGGCGCAATGTGGGGCTGGGGCGGCGGGACTTTCTGAACCGGGAACAGTTATAACTTGAACGATTGGCTTTGTTAACAGACTTCAGCGAAGAAGCGGGTCAGTTCTTCTTCAAGCCAGTAATGGGGACGGAGCGGGATTTTTCCGGCCACAAAGCCCATGTGCCCACCTTCATTTAATTCGAGCAGCCGGACGAAGCGTGATGTTTTAACTTGGTCCAGTATCGACTGATCCCAGGCGATCAGGGGATCCGAGTGTGCCTGAATGAGTAAGGTTGGAGTTTGTATATCCGGAATGAAATTGTTCGCACTGCATGAGCTGTAATAATCCCTTGCGCTATCATAACCGCAAAGCGGAGCGGTGATCCTCTCGTCAAACTCACGTATATCATCAAGTTCATTTAAACTCTCCACTGGCAATTGATACCGGTCTGACTTCAGCTTGTTACGGCCTTTCCGGCGCAGGTAGTGGGTGAAATACTTGTTGTAAAGCCGGGGGAAACCGGTTTCTATCTGTTGCATTCCCAGGTCTAAATTAAGGGGTATCGAGACACCCGCTGCTGCTTTCAACTTGGTATTTTCCTTCCGTTCGCCCAGGTATTTTAGAAGTAAGACGCCGCCAAGGGAGAAGCCTGCGGCCAGGAGCGGAGTATTGGGGAAACTGTTGGCATACCAGTCCACGACCGCGGCCAGGTCGTCGCTGTCTCCAGCGCAGTAAAACCGGTTTTTGTCGTTCATCTCACCCCCGCAACTGCGTAGATTCATCGCTACGGTTAGTATATTTTCCTTCGTCAGGCGACTGGCCAGTTGTTGAATATAGCCCGATCGCGATGATCCTTCGAGACCATGAACGAGGACAGCGATTGCCCGGTAAGCTTCTTTTCTCCGGGCTTTGTAGTTAGAAGGATGGATGTCGAGATTAAGAAAATCACCGTCGGGTAGTTCCAGTTTCTCGCGGCTGTAATCAATCCCAGTGAAGTGGCGGCAAAGCCAGCCCCCGATTGTCTGCAGGTGACCGCCGGGGAGCCACCAGGCCGGTTCAAAATCTGAAGGCTCAAATGCATTTAATTCTGTCAGTGTTTCATCTTTTTCCATAATAACTCCTTGAATGCTCTGTTTTTGGCTATAATTAGTTTGGGTTTAATTGTATCGTAATTATTTGGCACCTACACTGGCATTATGAGTTTGAATTTACTGGTCGTGATTATAGATCAAGCTTCGTAATTGATTTTCATAGATCTTGAATGGAAACCGTTAAAAATTCAAGATGGGCGTAACCTTTTCCTGAGGGAGATAAACATTGGTAATAACTCACTAAAAAATGTAAGATACGACATGTAGTCAAACTTCCCAATCAAATTTGATTAACCGGAGGTGAACAGCCGTGAGTAAGTTAGCGGATGAATCTTGTGAACCATGTTCAGGTGGAATCGAGCCCATGACTGAAGCCGAAGCTCGTGAACAGCTGGCCGGGGTAGAGGATTGAGACCTGGTTGGGGAAGACGGTATACTGAAGATAGAAAAATCATATCCCCTGGATGATTTCGTCGAGGCTCTTGAATTTATGAATCAGGCCGGTGAAATAGCCGGGGAGGAAGCACATCATCCTACCATCCTCCTCAACTACAACCGAGTGACCATGACAATATGGACACACGCTATCGACGGTCTGTCGAGGAACGATTTCATCCTTGCCGCCAAGTTCGACGAATTAGGTTACTGAGTAGCCTGTCTTCAGTAAGGATTTCAATAGAACTATCAAATATAAGAAAGGCCGAAAGGGAGATGGTTATGAGCTGTAGAGTAGCGTTGGTTGCTCACGACAAGAAAAAACCTGAGCTTATAGATTTGACCAAAAAATACAGGGCAAAGTTAGCAAAATGTAGCCTGATTGCCACGGGGACGACGGGGAAACGGTTGATAGATGAAACGGGACTTAAAATAGAAAGAGTTAATTCGGGCCCCCACGGAGGCGATCAGATGATTGGCGCTGAAATAGCCAGGGGATTAATCGATGCTGTTATATTTTTGCGAGACCCCCTGACCGCACAACCACATGAGCCGGACGTCTCTGCTCTCTTGCGGGTCTGTGACGTTCACAATGTTCCCCTGGCCACTAATATCGCCAGTGCTGTCAACGGACATCTAAAAATACAGTGTTTGGACATCTAAAAATACAGTGTTTGGACATCTAAAAATACAGTGTTTGGACATCTAAAAATACAGTAGACATCCTGGGGTTTTGCTCGTGATTTTAGGTTGGTTTAACTCTTTCAACCACCAAATAAATCTCCTTTTATTTTTTTCTTTTCCCACCTCCGTCATTGCCTGCTGCAAGCGATAACTTTCACCGGAAAATGCCAGTATATGAGCATGATGAACCAACCGATCTACCAGGGCAGCAGTTAGACGATCATCACCAAACATCTCATCCCAGCGACCAAACTCAAGATTCGAGGTTACTATCAAACTTTGCTGTTCGTAACTTCGAGAAATTACGTTAAACAAAAGCTGAGACCCTCTTTTGTCAAAAGGCACATATCCCAGTTCATCCAGAATAAAAATATCAGCATCGGCGATCTTCTTCATCAAACGGTCGACTGTTCCTTTCTGATGTTTCTTCTTTAGCTGTCTGGTCAAGTCAGCCGCCCTGAAAAACTGCACTTTAGGACCATTTTGACAGCCCTTGACCCCAAGGGCAATCGCCAGATGGGTTTTCCCAGTTCCCACCGAACCAAGCATTAATAAATTTCGGGTCGAGTCCACAAATTCAAGATTCAAAAGTTCATCTTGGGTAATTCCAGCCGGAAAATTAATTGGTTCAAAAGTGTAATTATCAAGCGTTTTCACTTTTGGAAATCCAGCTCTTTTAATATATCTCTGGATTCTCCGGTGCCGCCGCTGTTTCAGAGCCTCCTCAAGTATTTCAGTCAAATACTGCCGGCGATTTTCATATTCTACCTCTTCTACTAAATCGGTTAAATCACCAACACGTAGCTCTTTGCACAACTCTCTCAGGCGCCCTTCACTCATCTCTGGCCGGATACTTATTGGCTGGGTAATCTCTCTGGGTGTTCTGGGCATCTTAACCCTTAACCCATGGTTTTTAGTTATTTGTATGGTGCCTGCTGCCTTTTTTTTCTTGGCTGGATTTTCTCACCTAAATCAATCCAGGATATCACTATGCCACAGGAGTCAATTTATCTGCAACTTGGCGACAAAATTAACTATACAATTCATATTGATTTAAATGATGGTCTCGGTATTTTTTACCTAAATCTAACCTGGCCCGTTCAGGTTAGTGAACTGAGTGATAAAATTTTCAGCAAATGGGTAAGTTACTTTGATAATTCTTTAACGGTAACAAAAAAAATAATGGCTCGTCATATTGGACGGGCGGATAACATCGTAATGGAAGCGGGCGGAATGTCTGTTTTCCCTCTGTTTTATCAGAAAGATACTAAGGTTCTTCCCATACCAGAGATAAAAATTCATCCCCGGAAGAGATTTATCCATAAAATTAATGACTCCACAGCGCAGTCAAGACTGCCGCTTCCCGAGGGGGCTAAAGCGCAGCTGGGTCTGCGGACGATGGAATTTCGGGAACTGCGTGATTATCAATATGGAGACTCATACAAGTATATAAACTGGCAGGCGACTGCCAGAAATATTACTTCCGAAGGAATAAAACCAGTTGTTAACGAATACGAACGTGCGGGCCGAAAACTCGTGTGGATTTATCTGGACACCTGCAGAAAGATGTGGCGGCCTTACGTGAGTGCCAGGCGTATAGATTATGCCAGTGAAGTTGTAACGGCACTGGTTAGAATGTACCTTGGTAACTCCTGTCGAGTTGGGTATTCAAGTTTTGGCTGCGACCACTTTCAGCTTTTGCCTCCTAAAAGCAGTAATAAGCAGCTTCACAAGATAAATGATGAGCTTCTTAAACTGAAGCCGTCACAAAAATCTACTTCGGTGGTTTCTCTGGCCAATGCTATTCAGCGCAGTAGAGCTTACTTTTTAGGGGAACGTCCGGTTAGTTATGTAATTACTTTTATTGACAAAGATATTAGTGAGCTTCGGGGAGGACTTCAAAAATTAGTCCACCACAGTGGCAAGCCGCGTACAGCCGATGGAGTTATACTGGTTGAATTATCACCCACTACAGCTAGCACGGACGAGAAAATTCAAGAAGTGGTAACCTCTTTTCAAAAAATAGATCATCAAATTAAATTGAATAAAATGGGCGCTGGCGTTAAAAAGATTTCATGGGATCCGCATGAAAACAAGTTAACTAAAATCTTTGCTAAATTAGCTTCAACGTTATGAAATTATATTTACGTAAACCACACTGGTTTTCAGCGACTATTTTGATGATCCTGTCAGGATTTATACTCTACAACTGGTTTTATTTGCTGGTAACCGGAGGTTTTGAGACGGCGGAACAAATTTTCGGTGTCTTTCTCTCCATACATTTGCTGCCGGTTGTGGTTCTGCTGCTCGTTAAACCTTGCTTTCAGAATTTTATTCGCGGTCTGGTTATATCCGCCTTTTTTCCTCTTTTGATTTCTGGCTCAAATTTAATTCTTATGATTGAAGAGTTGTATTATGATGATTTGCTGCAAGTCCTCGCCGGCCAGTATGAGCCCTTATTACAGCATACTTTCTGGCTCATGATTTTTGTCTGCTACCATGAATTTCTACTTGAAATGAGGTTATTTTTTCGCGACTGTAGTTCCCCCGGTCAGCAGAGGGTTGAAGTCCTCAAAAAATTTAATCTGGCTTATTTGTTTTTTGTGCTGACAATATTTTTTCTAATTATTTGGCCGGCATAAGGCTATTATGGTTAGTTTATTGCTAAATTTTTGGTCCTGTTTTTTCTACTGGACGACAACGGTGGAAAAATAATACTTCTTATGAAAGTCAGTCAAAAATTTTTGTTAACATTGTAGATATCGCCTACTTCTAAAATCTTCTGAGGAGGTTTTTTTCTGCGTCGATTAAATTTAATCCTGCCGGCTC
>PWHN01000121.1 GCA_003554945.1 bacterium | reverse complement strand
TATTTCTACATAATGTAATTTTCCAGTTTTTCTGTAAACAGCTGGGCTAACCCCGCCCATTCCTACGAATGGGCGGCCCTACGGGTGATTAATTCATCAGCTGATGAATTAATCAGGTTAGTGATATTTAAAAGTAGCACTAATCAATTACCCTCTGAGATAGAAAAGTATTTCAACAGAGCCAGTTTTTACAAGCCTCAAATTTAAGTTATGATAAACATAGAGTTACGTCAAGTAAAACTGGAGAAATTCAAAAAATTCCGTTATGGTTACAGAGGGGGCGTAAGTGCGCAGGGCGCTGAGTGCTTGGCGTCAAAGTCAAGAGCGTGACACAAGTTCAAAAGCAAGACATCGAAAACCGATAGAAAGTGGGTTTAGCTTTGATTTGATAATCAGCAGTTACAAAAATACAAGACGGGGTGATACAGATGAGCAATTTCGAAGCGGAGGTCAGGGAGCGGACTATTGAAGCTGAAGAACTGGTGGAGGAGGCCGGACACGGCAAGTTGCGCTGTCTTGCCTGTGGGCACAAGTGCGAGATCCGGGCGGAAAGCTCCGGTATCTGTCGGATGCGCTACAATGACAACGGAGTGCTCCGGGTTCCTTACGGCTATGTATCGAGCCTGCACGTTGACCCGATGGAGAAGAAACCGTTTTTTCATGCGCTGCCCGGGCAGCGAGCCCTCTCCTTTGGTATGCTGGGTTGTAATCTTGATTGTCCCTACTGTCAGAACTGGAACATTTCACAGACGCTGCGCGACGAAGCGGCGCGAGTGCATCCACGGGATATAAGCCCGGAGGAACTGGTGGAGCGGGCGTTCAGGGCCAACGTTAACAGCATTGTTGCGACTTACAATGAGCCCTTAATAACCAGTGAGTGGACGCGCGCCGTTTTTGAGCTGGCCAAACAGGAAAATTATATAACCGGCTGCGTATCTAACGGTTACGCCTCGCCTGAGGTTATCGAATATCTCCGCCCCCACACCGACATGTTTAACGTTGATTTTAAAGCCTGGACGCCGGAAAAGTATCAGAAACTGGGCGGAGATGTAGAAGTGGTCAAGGAGTCGTTGAAGCTTATATATGAGCTGGGGATGCATCTTGAAGTGATTACTCTAATAGTGCCCGGAGAAACAACTGATCCGCAAGAAATCGAACAAATCGCAAAATTTTTAGCCGGTATTTCTCCCGACATCCCCTGGCACCTGACAGCATTTCGGGGGGCTTACGAGTGGCAGGGGCAGCGTTCAACGTCGCCGCAGGAACTCAAGCAGGCTTATGAAACGGCCCGCCAGGCGGGAATGAATCACGTTTATTGTGGCAACCTGCCGGGTGAGGTCGGAGAGACGGAAAGCACATACTGTCCGGACTGCGACGAGCTGCTGATCGAGCGTCTCGGGTATTCAATTCGACAGGTAAATCTGCCCGGGGATAGATGTCCTAACTGTGACCGCCGGTTGTATGGACGATTTTAAGGATCAAAAATTAGCTTGACAGCAAAAAAATGGTAGCTATAATAAATTAGAACGGTTCTAAACTTTTTTAAGGAGGCTGGTAGGATGAGTACTAAGGACAAGCTTGAGGAGGCATTTTCAGGTGAGAGCCAGGCCAACCGAAAATACCTCGCGTTCGCCGATAAGGCCGAGGAAGATGGTTTTGACCAGGTGGCTTACCTGTTCAGAGCGATAGCAGAGGCGGAGACAATACACGCTCACAACCATCTGCGGGCGCTGGGAAAGATAGGCAGCACTGAAGAGAACCTGCAGGCAGCGATAGACGGCGAGGATTACGAGTGGCAGGATATGTATCCGGAAATGCTGGAAGTAGCCAAAAAGGAGGACGAGACCCAGGCCAAGACAAGTTTTCGGTTTGCGCTTGAAGCAGAACAGATTCACAGTTCTCTTTACAGCGAAGCGCTTCAGGCTGTTGAGGCCGGGGAGGACCTGCCGGATAAGGACGTTTACCTCTGTAAGGTATGTGGTCACACCGTAACCGAAAAACCGCCGGAAACCTGTCCGATCTGCGGCAGCAAGAAGGAGAAGTATTTTAAGGTAGAGCGTTAAAAGATGATAGATTCGGGCCGGCGGGTGCGGCTTTACAGTTGGTCACGCCGGCCCGGATTATCTCTTTCAGTTGTAAACGGTTTGGTGGAGGAGAAGCGATGAATCAATTTACAGCTCCGGTCACCTATTTTATTGCCACTGGTTGGAATTTTGGGGCTGGATTGATGCTCTTGACTGTGGGTGCTTTTGGTCTCTGTGCGAGTAAAAAATCATTTCTCAATAAAATTTCTCGTCGCTTAGTTTTCCTGGGACTAATTCTCTTAATTTTTACCACCGCTGTTGGATATTTGCCACTGGCTCTATTATTTTTTGTCGGTCTGCTTCTTCTCCTACCTCCACTGCGGCGTATCCGTTATCTTCCGCCTGTCGTCGGGTTTTTATTTCTTGTAAGCTTAGGAGTCTGGCTCTTATTTTTTGGTGCAGCGTCTGTAGGTCCGGTGGAAGAGGAACAGCAAATTTACGTGCTGGGAGATTCGCTTGCCGCCGGCTGTGAAGTTCCCCGAATTCATGCTTTCCCCGCTCGTCTGCAGCAGCATGACTTTGAAGCAAAAAATTTATCTTTTATGGGAGCAACAGCAGAAGATTTTCTGGAGGAGCAGGAGCGCCTTGAGGAGGTAGAGTCTGCGGTTGCAATTGTTGGTCTGGGCGGTAACGAACTGTTGCGCGGTGTGCCGGCGCAAGAATATGGTCATTACCTGGAAAAATTAACTGAGAAACTGTTAGAGGCGGGGAACCAGGTTTTAATTTTTGAATTGCCGCTACCGCTATTTGCCAACCGTTACGGAGTCATAAAGCGGCGTCTTGCCCGCCGGTCAGGCGTGGAACTTCTACCGCGCTGGTTGTTGGCCAGACCAATGTTCTGGGAAAGAGATACTCAGAACGGTATTCATCTTTCAAAAGAGGGACACGATCGGCTTGCCAAAAGATTAGCCCGCCTGCTGACCGAATAAGCCTACCTTTGTCTGTGATGGCAACCGGAAGATCAAGGGGTAGGGTATAGTTGCGTGTCGCGGGTTTGGGAGCAGGGCGCTTAGCGCCTGGCGTTAACGTCAAGATCAAGTTCAAAGTCGCTGGATTACCCGGTCAAGCCGGGTAATGACGGGCGGAAGGTCAAAACCGTAAAACATGGATTGTGGATCGTAGTCCGTAATGGCGGAAATTTTTATGGTTGTTGATGCAATAATATTTATCCGGTTAGGGTGGGGCGAGGTGAATGGTATAATATTTTTCTTTTGGGAGGTGTCTAGATGGAGACAGTAATTCATTTACCCCAGGGGTTGAAAAACCGGGGGATAAGAGCTGCAATTGATGACTATCGTAAACGTATTTCTGATATTAAACTTACAGTCTCCGATCGTCTGCCGGAGAAGCGGGGCGACGGAGAGGTCTGGGTGGGGTTGGATAGGGAGGGGAGACAAGTAACCACTGAGGCTTTACACGAGTGGCTGCAAAAAAAAAGCCGGAACAGTTCGACGGTCCGGTTTTTAATTGGGGGCAAGCAGGGGTTGGAGGAAGCAAGGCTGAAAAAATGTGACTGGAAATGGTCGCTGGGCCCCCTGGTGCTGGGGCAGTTTCCAGCGGCCCTGGTGGTTGCCGAGCAACTCTATCGCTGTTACTCGCTGCGCAGTGGGCATCCGTATCATGAAGTGTGAAAGTGTGAAAGTTAGAAAGTGTGAAAGTTAGAAAGTGTGAAAGTGTGAAAGTGTGAAAGTTAGAAAGTGTGAAAGTGTGAAAGTTAGAAAGTGTGAAAGTGGGAAAGTGTGAAAGTGTGAAAGTTAGAAAGTGGGAAAGTGTGAAAGTTAGAAAGTGTGAAAGTGTGAAAGTGTGAAAGTTAGAAAGTGTGAAAGTGTGAAAGTGTGAAAGTTAGAAAGTGTGAAAGTTAGAAAGTGGGAAAGTGTGAAAGTTAGAAAGTGGGAAAGTGTGAAAGTTA
>PWHN01000009.1 GCA_003554945.1 bacterium | reverse complement strand
GGCTACTCAAAGGTGTTTGACGGATTTATAGCTGGCAATAGATCCTGGATGATCTGATTATTGCCAGATATACCTCGGAGATTGGCCGGAGGCCAATCAAGAATGAGTCCCAACACCTTTGAGTAGCCCGGCTTCAGCAAGGATTTCAATAAAGCCGCTTTTTCGGCTCTGTTAAAATCTTTTTAAATATAGAATTGTTCTAAAGGGATGTTTTATGGACAAGAGACGACTTGCTTACGAATTACGATGTTACATTTTTGCGCAGACAAATCATGAACTACCTCCACAACCGGTGTATGCCGGTGAAAGAGAAACGGAAGGTGAAGTTGATTTGCCAAAAACTGAAGATAAAATTTCCCCTGGCAACTCGGAAGAACTTAACCGGCTTGCGGCAGAAATTTCTGGTTGTACTGATTGCCGTCTCTCTGAAAATAGGACTAACGTGGTTTTCGGTGAAGGTGACGCCGGAGCGCGGGTGATGGTGGTAGGCGAGGGGCCCGGCGCTAACGAGGACGAGCAGGGCCTGCCTTTTGTTGGTCGTTCCGGGAAATTACTGCGCCGTGGATTTGAAAAAGTAGGCCTGTCGGGAGAAGAGCTTTACATTACAAATGTTATAAAATGCCGTCCTCCTGATAATCGTAATCCCCGCACTGATGAGCTGGAAGCTTGTCGCCCTTACCTTGACCGGCAGTTTGAACTTATTGACCCCGGGGTTATTCTCTCTCTTGGTAATTTTGCGCTCAATTATTTTCTCGGCAAGGACGGAGGAATTATGGAAGCGCGTGGAAAAGCTTATGATTTCGAAGGCTATACAGTCGTTCCTACCTTTCACCCCAGCTATATGCTTTATCACCCCAGCGAGGCGAAGACGGAACAATTTTTGAGTGACCTCAAGCTGGCCGCCAGCCAGCTCAATGGCTGAAAAATTACAGCAACTTGAGGTTGTTTTCTTACGCCGTAATATACCTGAACCATTTACCTATCTTTACACCGGCGAGGAGGACCTCCGGGGGTTTCCGGTCGTTGTCCCGCTGCACAATCAGCTTACCGTCGGGCTGGTAATTGGCTCAGAACCGGCAGGCGAAGAGGCGGCTTCGGATCTAAAAGAAATAGCTAAAATTGTTCGTACCGTTGATCCCCTGCCGGTCGAACTGATGGAGCTCGCTCGCTGGATGAGCCGCTATTATCTTACCTCTGCCGTGGATACTTTTCGTTCCCTGCTGCCGTCGGCCTATCTGCCGCGCCCGGAGACTGCCTGGGAGCTGGTGGCAGAGACTGAAAAAATAGTGAACGCCTTGCCGGCCTCGATTGCTTCTGTTTTACAAGAGTGCGAGGATCTGGTTACGCTGCGGCAGTTGAAAGAAGCCGTCGGCTGGGCGGAGGGGAAAGTCGTAGATTTATTATCGCAGTTGGAAGAGGAAGAACTTCTTAAGCGGACCGTAAGCTTGAGTAAACCGCCAACCTCGCGTCGAAAGCTAAATTATCTAAAATTAACTGCCGAACCACCCCGGGTTGAATCCTTCCTCGCCGATGCCTCCACCCGTCAGGCGGAGCTTATAAACTATTTGCGTGACCGGGAGGGTGAATTTCAGGCTGAACTTCCGGCGCCACTGCGCCGCACTGATCTTATCAGACGGCTGCAGGAGGAGGACCTGATCGTGAAGGAGAAGCGCCACCGTTACCGGCTGCCACTTGAAGAGATGGATATGAGCGCTGTTGCAGAGGAGTTTGAATTAACCGCTGAACAGGAACGGGTTTATAAATCTGTCAGCGCTTCAATCGAAACGGGAAAATTTGAGTCACATCTGCTGCATGGTGTGACCGGCAGTGGCAAGACCGAGGTCTATTTTCGTCTTGTGGAGCAGGTTCTGGCTCGCGGCGAGACGGCCCTTGTGCTTGTCCCTGAAATAACCCTGGCCGTGTTCCTTTTCAAGCGGTTCCGCGCCCGCTTTGGTGAAAAATTAGCCATCCTGCACAGCGGTTTATCGCAGGGAGAACGTCGGGACGAATGGCACCGGGCACAGCGCGGTGAGGCCCGCGTCGTGCTCGGTGTTCAGTCGGCAGTTTTTGCTCCCTTGAGCGACCTCGGATTGATTGTCGTTGACGAGGAACATGACTCATCATACAAGGCCGGCAGTAGCCCGAGATACAACGCGCGAGACGTGGCCGTCAAACGGGCCCAGATAAACGAAGCGCCGGTTCTTCTTGGCAGTGCTACTCCAGGTCTCGAAAGCTACTCTAACGCTCTACAGGGGCGTTATCAGCTTCACGAGATGAAACAACGTCCGACCGGTGGTCAACTGCCCGAGGTTAACCTTGCTGACCTGCGTTCGGCTGACGGTTTATTTACAAAAACCCTGGTTAAAAAAACCAAACAGGTCTTAAGCGCCGGGCATCGAGCCATCTGGTTTTTAAATAGACGCGGTTACTCCAATTATTTGCTCTGCACTGAATGCGGCGAGGCTCTCCAGTGCCATCGTTGTCGGGTCAGTTTAACCTATCACTCCGGTCCCGGCCGCCTGCGCTGTCACTACTGCGGCTATGCCCGCACTCTACCCAACGTTTGTCCCGGCTGTGAGGCGGACGGGTTACAGCTGCAGGGGAGCGGTACACAGCAGCTTACCCGGGTCGCCCGAGAACTATTTCCCCGGGCTCAAATCATTCGGATGGACGCTGACACGGTTACTCGTAAAAATCAACGTTTTGCTCTGCTGGAACGTTTTGGCGGTACTAAGAGCAGTCTGTTAATTGGTACGCAGATGGTTACCAAGGGACTTGATTTTGAGGGGGTTGATTTTGTTGGGGTTGTCAATGTCGATACCGGTTTACAGTTTCCGGATTTTCGGGCCGGTGAACGAACCTTCCAACAGCTCGTTCAGGTATGTGGCCGGGCCGGTCGCGATAAGCCCGACGCTTCCGTCCTGATTCAAACATATAATCCCCGTCATTACGCCGTTCAACTGGGGGCACGGGCTGATTACGAAAATTTTGTAACAAGGGAGCTCAATCAGCGTCAGCCTCTTTCTTATCCTCCTTTTTCGCGTTTGATAGATTTTGTTGCTACCGGTCCTTGTGAAGAAGATGTAATTTCTACGCTCGAGCAGTTACTTGAACAACTTCCTGAAGGAGATTACGAGGTTCTCGGTCCTGCCCCCTGCGGGCTGCAGAAAATTAAGGGGCGTCACCGCTGGCACCTGCTTCTGCGCGGTAACTTTTCAGGCGGCTGGCGCCGGCGCACGCGAGAATTAATCGGCGGCCAGCTTGATTATCCGACCGAGGTTCGCCTCATTCCCAACGTTGATCCCGCCGATGTACTATGAAGAGGTGAAAAATTATTAATCAGAGCAAAAAAGAGGAGACGCTGGGACTTTCCGCACTCGTGGTCAGCCTTGGTACTCTTGCCAGCCGGGTGCTTGGCCTGATCCGCGACATCAGTATCGCCTATTTTTTTGGTGCGGCCTGGGTCTCCGACGTTTTTTTTGCCGCCTATCGTATTCCGTCATTATTTCGAAAACTGCTCGCCGAAGGAGCGCTCTCTTCTGCCGTTGTGCCTGTCTACACCAGCCTGGAAGACAGCGATCCCGAAAAAGCTGCCCGTCTTGTTCGTGCGGCCTTTACATGGGTTTTGATACTGGTTGGTGGTTTCGTCTTATTCGGGATGATATTCTCCCGCTACTTTGTTATGGTCGCCGCCCCCGGATTTATCGGTCAGTGGTATTTTCCCCTGACGGTATCGCTGACTCGCGTAATGTTTCCTTTTCTTCTCCTGATGAGTCTTGCGTCCGTTGTTATGGGGGTTCTTCACGCTCACAAGAAGTTTGCCGTGCCCGCGTTTGCCCCCTGTTTTTTCAACCTGTCCCTCATTGCCTCGATATTTTTACTTGCTCCCCGGCTTGGTCTTGAACCCGAACAACAAATCTGGGCGCTGGCCGTCGGTGTTCTTGTTGGCGGTCTGCTTCAATTTCTGGTTCAGTGGCTGCGGTTGCGCGGCCTTGGAATTCAGCTCGGCTGGCTGCCTGACTGGCGGCTGGAAGGGCTCACACGTCTGCTCAAACTAATGGGCCCCATGGCTTTTGGTCTCGCAATTATGCAGCTCATTGTTCTCGTTGATACCATTGTTGCTTCTTATCTTGTCGAAGGTAGTATTTCCCACCTTTATTACTCCAATCGCCTTTTTCAGTTTCCCTTCGCTCTGATTGGTGTTGCCGTTGGCACTGTTGTGTTGCCCACTTCCTCACAGCAGGTTGTTAAAGAAAATGGAGAAGAGGTGCTGGCGACTACACGTAACTCACTCGGCATGATGTCTTTTCTTATGATGCCCTCGGCTTTTGGTCTCTGGCTGCTGGGCCATCCTCTAATTGGATTGCTTTTTCGCCGCGGAGAGTTTAGCGCCGCTGATCAGCGCGTTACTTTCGCCGTTCTTTTTACCGCTCTCTTTGGTCTTTTTGCTTACGGCTGTAATCGTATATTTATCTCGATTTGCTACTCCTATGAGGATACGAAAGGGCCCGTGCTGGCAGCTTTACTTGCTCTACTTGTAAATGGTTCTTTAAACGTTGGATTTGTGCTTCTCTGGCCCCACATCTTCGAGCGTTTTGCGCTTCTGCAGCGGCTACTGCCCCGTTTTCTTGAATACCGCGTTAGTGCTTTAACCCTGGCCGGCAGCGCTGCCGTCTGGCTCCAGGTGTTTTTTCTGCGCACCTGGCTGGGTCGCTATTTACCTGCTGAACTTACCTTTCCCTGGCGTCAGTTTGGCAAACATCTTTTTCTGGCGCTGCTGATGTCGGTCGCTCTATTTCCAATCCTTTACCTGCCGCTCGACGAATTTACCACTGTCGCCACAGGCGTAGTTGTTGGAGCCCTTGTATATTTTGCCCTTGCCCATCTACTGGGCGAAACCTATCCGGCCCGTATTCTCACCCGCCTGAAAAATAAACTAACCACCGGCTAACCCGGAACTTTCTGACTGTCGGGAGATAGCTTGGCCCCGAGGTGCTGAGTATTAAAAAAAATACCCTTGTATAAACCCTTATGGCGAATGAGTTTTTGCGTTAAAAATTACCTGTGAATACGAGAACGGAAGTAGACCTACCTGAAAATCATTTTTTATTCTCCCTGTTAGAGTTTTAGCGGTTACATTTAAACATGCTCTCTGGTAGAATTTAATAAATTAGACTGTTGTATTGGAACTGATTTTAAGGAGCGGAGGATATTAAATGATAGAGCTACTCGAAGAGTTTAAACGGCTAAAGGTGGCGGTCGCCGGGGATCTGATACTGGACAAATACATCTGGGGGGATGTCTCACGAATTAGCCCCGAGGCACCGGTTCCCGTGGTTCGTGCCCGGGAGAAAAGCGACAAGCTTGGCGGTGCGGGGAACACCGCCCAGGTTGTGCGGGCGCTGGAGGCAAGCGTCTGTCTGTTTGGCCGCCTGGGGACAGATGCCGGCGCTCGAAAATTTGAGCAGTTGCTGTGCGAAAATTCCGTGGAACTGCGGCAATTGCCCAATCACAATGACCTGCCGACTACAGTTAAAACACGTGTCATTGCCGGCGGGCAGCACGTTGTTCGCATTGACGAGGAGGATAGGACGCCGGTAAAAAAAGCGCAGTTAGAAAAAATAAAGGCGGAGCTGGTCGAACAGCTATCTACCCATGACGCGCTGCTGATCTCTGATTACGGTAAAGGGGTTTTTTCACCTCATACCCTGCCGAGTTGGATCGAGCTTGCCGCTGAAGCAGATTTACCCGTTGTGGTTGATCCATATACGGAGCACTTTCCCAATTACCGGGGAGCGACAATTATGACCCCCAACGAGGAGGAGTTTCTCGCCGGCATGCAGGTGCGTGAGAGTCAGGCCTACGATCTCGCCCGGCTGGCTGAAGAGGCAATAAACAGATATGACCTGGCGGCATTGCTTGTCACGCGGGGTGAGAAGGGGATGACCCTTTTTGATGCAGCCGGCGGCAGCCGGCATCTGGAGACGGAGGCGCGCGAGGTGTATGACGTCACCGGGGCCGGTGATACGGTTGCCGGGGTCGTCTGCCTGGGCGAGGCCCTGGGAGCGGATCGGGAACAGGTTATCAAGCTGGCCAACGTTGCTGCTGGCCTGGTGGTTGGCCGGATGGGCACGGCGTCGGTCAGTGCCTCGGAAATAAAGGAGGTCCTGGATTAATGTCTCTACTAACAGTGGCTGAAGCGGCAGAAAAACGAAATAAAAAGCGGCAGGAAGGCGAGACGGTAGTATTTACGAACGGCTGTTTTGATCTTTTGCACAGCGGTCATCTTCATTTGTTTCAGCAGGCCCGTCAACAGGGAGATTATTTAGTGGTCGGATTAAATAGCGATGAGTCCGTCCAGCGCCTCAAGGGAAAATCACGACCTCTGCAGCCGGCAGAAGAACGGGCTGAGCTTATTGATGCGCTGGAACCGGTTGACGATGTCGTAATATTTTCGGAGGATACACCGCTGCAGTTGCTTGAAAAGCTGTGCCCGGACGTGCTGGTAAAGGGAGCTGATTACAAAAAATCAGAGATAGTGGGAGCGGAGCTGGTCGAATCCGAAGGCGGCCGGGTGCACCGGGGGAAGCTGAAAGCCGGGCGGGGCACGAGCGAACTAATTGCCCGGGTTCTGCAGGCTCACGGGTGGACTACCGATGACGGCTAAGGGTGAAGTGCTGGCAGTAATACCGGCCCGTTACGGTTCAACACGGTTTCCGGGCAAGCCACTTGCCAAAATTAAGGGACGGCCAATGATTCACTGGGTGGTGGAAGCGGCAGCCTCCGCTGAGGAAATTGATACGGTTGTAGTTGCTACCGATAACGGGCGAATCTACGATGCGGTTGAACCGACTATCGCTGAGCCGGTGATGACCTCTCCGGAGCATAGCTCGGGTAGTGACCGCGTCGCAGAGGTGGCCAAAAAATACGAGAGTGCCGGCATAATTTTAAACGTCCAGGGCGACGAGCCACTGATTAAAGGTAGCGTGCTTGACCGGGGAATCAGGGCGCTTCGTGGTAGTGAAGCCGGCGTCGCCACCTATAGGGCTCCCTGTCCCGCCGCCGATATTGATAATCCGGATGTGGTAAAAGTGGTCTGTCGTTCGGATGGTCGTGCTCTCTATTTTAGCCGTTCAACAATCCCCCATCAGCGCGGTCGTGAACCTGAATACCAGCAGCATATTGGCATTTATCTCTACCGGCGAGCTCCCCTGCTGGAGTTTGTAAAAACCGAGCCCTCGTCGCTTGAGCAGGCCGAAAAACTGGAGCAGCTGCGACTGCTGGAGAACGGTCACGACATACTCACTGTGCCGCTACCCGAGCCCACTGTAGGTGTCGATCGACCCGAAGACATACCGCTGGTGGAAGATCGTCTCTGAGGCCGCCGGCGGGGCAAAGCATCCAAAAAAATTTGAACCACTCATTACGTCAAAATACTTTGAGGTAATTGTTTAGGTCCCCAGTGTCGCTGTGGACTTGACCCAACGTTCGTCATTGCGGGCCCCGACTCGCATTCCAGCAACAAGTTAAAATTCAAGATGGATTCCGGGTCGCGCTCCCTGCGGTCGCTTGCCCGGAATGACGGGCTATGGGACATTTTGTTCGGACCAAGCTAAACAAGTACACTTTGACGTAATGAGAAAAGTTGAAGTTAATTAAAGAAAAGTAGGTTAAAACTATGACCCACAATGGCTTTATGCGAAACCTATTTCCCTTCGAAATAGATGAGGTGCCACAGTCGAGCGTTGAAGTGGCCGTGGTTGGTTCTGGAGTGGCGGGGCTGCAGGCGGCCCTGCACCTAGCAAACGAGTATGCAGTTCGGGTTTATACTAAGAGTAAAGCGCGTGATTCAAATACCTGGCTTGCCCAGGGAGGAATTGCCGCAGCCCTCGGAGAGGGAGACAGCCCGGAAGAACACCTTATGGATACGCTTCGTGCCGGTGCCGGCCTGTGCGAACGGTCGGCTGTTAAATGTCTGGTTGAAGAGGGGCCGGAGGTTGTGGAAGAAATAATTTCCTCCAGCAACGCCTTTAATCGGGAAAATGGACAACTGTCGCTCGGTCGAGAAGGTGGCCACGGTCGCAACCGGGTGGCGCATGCCCGGGGGGACGCGACCGGTCGAGAGATAGAGAGCATACTGCTGCGAAAAGCACGCAATCACGCTCGAATAACCCTGGAGCAGGACCTGCCGCTGGTTGATATATTATCTGAAGATAAAATATTGAAAGGATTAGTTTTTTTGCGTGAGGGACAGCCGGAAGTAGTTCGTGCGCGCGGTGTTGTCATAGCCACAGGCGGGCTGGGACAAATTTACCGGGAGACAACAAACCATTCGGTAGTTACCGGTGACGGCATGGCCGCAGCGCTGCGGGCGGGGTTGACGCTGCGGGACCTTGAGTTTGTCCAGTTTCATCCGACTGTACTTTATTTTGCCGGGGCGCCGCGCTTTCTGCTTACCGAGGCGCTGCGCGGTGAAGGGGCTAAGATTCGTGATCTGAACGGCCAACAGTTCCTCGGGAAAATCCATCCTGATGCTGAACTGGCGCCTCGTGATGTAGTCAGCCGCGGCATCCTGAAGCGGATGATTCAGAACGATTCTCCTTACGTTTTCCTGGACGTAACTCACATGTCCAGAGCGGCGCTACAGGAGCGGTTTCCAACCGTTACTGAGACCTGTGGTCGTTACGGGTTGGAAATCAGTTCTGAATATATTCCGATCCGACCCTGTGCTCATTACAGCATGGGAGGGGTGCGGGCTTCAATTTCCGGTGAAAGTGAGCTTACTAATCTATTTTTTCTCGGTGAAGTAGCTTCCACAGGAGTTCACGGAGCAAACCGACTGGCCTCAAACTCACTGCTGGAGGGGTTGGTTGCCGGCAGTCGGGTGGGGAGGGTTGTCTGCGAACGTAGATTACCAGAACTGCAGAGTTTAAGGTCGTCTGTCGAAGGGAGAGGTCAGCAAAAGAGCGAGGAAATAGATTTTGTCGACCTGCGAAAGTCGCTTCAGAGCCTGCTCTGGCGTAACGTGGGGATAATAAGAACAAAAGAGAAACTTAGTTATGCTCGTGATGAAATAAAACGCTGGTTGGAGCTGGCTGCAGGAACTACGTTCCGTTCACGCGAAGCGGTTGAAACAGTTAATATGCTCCAGCTCGGGCGCTGTCTGGTGGAAACTGCTCTGAAACGGGAGGAAAGCCGGGGGGCACATTACCGCAGCGACTTTCCTGAACCTGATCCCGGTAAGCCCCGACATTCCCTGGTTTCGCTTGTTGCGGATTCTGGGGAGCTCATAGTTGACTGGGAGGCCAGGGGAGAGTAGTCAAAGGACTTTACTGAGTTCTTTCGCAAGTCGGATGGCGTTGTCGAAGTTGCGCAGGCCCATGAAGCTGACGTTCACACCGTTAAGTGGTTTATTGTCCATTTTAGCCGACTGCTCTTTTATTGATTCAAAAATGGAGACAGAGTGCTCTATTGAAGCCTCTACCGGGTCGCTGCTTACAAGAATTTTTTCCTCCACTTTTTCCGGTATTTCAACACCCAGCCAGCGCATGAAGTTAACGTCTTTCTGTTCGGCAATAGGTGCGAAACTCCAGAAAAAGGCGGGAGCGTCAAGGTTTTGTTCGTTCAATTCCCGGTCGAGGTCCCCGAGCAATTTTACCGGCGACTCTTTTTCACAGATGATCTGAGTTGAGAAAAAATCAGCGCCCGATTTAATCTTATAAGATATGCGCTGTGGTTCGTCTAACGTCTCCAAGCGACGGGTTGGTATCGAAATATTGCCCACGAGATAGTCCGTAGTTTTACCTCCTTGAGAGTTGAATTTGGTTTTGCCCCGGTTGAGACTGTTACGAATCAGTTTGTTACCCTCCGGAACGGAGAGGCCGTCGTAAGCATCGGCTTCCTGCTCCCCGCCGACGACCACTATATTTCTGATATCGTATTCATCAGCCGTTTCGAGCAGCCAATTTTCTTGTTCGGCCGGTCGCGCGTGAACTATAACCCGGCAAATGATATATTCGTAGCTTTCAGAACCTAATAAATTTTTAAGTTCAGAAGCGTATTTACGTGGAGCAAGACGTGGTTTGAAGTCACTTTTACGTTCGCCCTTGTCACTTTTTGCTGACTCTTCCCTTATCTCCGGCAGGTTAAAACCATTGACCTCAACCTGGTCGGTCAGCTTTAAAAGATTGTCTTTTCTGATTTTGAGAGTTTTTTCATCCGCCTCAACTTCCGGCGGAATAATTTCAAAGAGCAGAGGTGCGGCTGAGAAGCGTTCTCGAATTTCTTTAATACGGGGGTTATTGTTCATTAAATTAGCCTCCTTGACGAAAATAATAAGTAATCGGGACAAATCCGTGCAATTATAGGACATCTATTATAGAATTTATAGCGTAAGCTGAGTAGTCACAGCAACTTTATGCTGGATTTTGTTTAGTGAACTCAACAAATTTAAAAAGACATACTGGAGGGTATCAAGTATGAATTTGTTTTTTCCGACCGCGGCCCACGCAATGGCCACCAATAACGGGGGAGGAGCTGAAGGAATAACCAGGACGCTGATAATGATAGCAGTTATTTTTGGAATTTTTTATTTTCTTGTGATCCGGCCTCAGAAAAAACAGCAGGATAAACACCAGTCGATGATTTCACAGCTAAGCAAGGGAGACCGGGTTGTGACAGCCGGTGGTATTCATGGGAAAGTAAATTCGGTCCAGGAAAATACAGTTCGCTTAGAAGTGACGAAAGATTTTAAACTGACCGTTGAGAAAGGCTCGATTTCAAGAGTAAAAGGAAATAAAGATGGAGCCGACGAAGAAGATTAGACGTTACCTGGTAGTTCTTATCGGGCTATTATTAATACTTTGTCTGGTTGCCGGCGAGGCCTCCGCACGCTCAGCCGGCGAATACTTTCAGGAGGGGCTGCGCAGTTATTATCGTGAAAACTTCGACCGGGCGCGTATCTTTTTTCAACGTGCCGTCAGCGAGGATCCCGATAACCCCCGTCATCATTTTTTCCTTGGTAATGTTTTTGCCCGTCTTAATCGTAAAGAACAGGCAGAGCTCGCTTATCGTAAAGCACTTGAACTTGAACCGGGATATACAACGGCGCGCCGCCGTTTGGCTTTTTTATATTTTGACAACCGGCACTGGTCGTCGGCAGCCGAGCAGTTTCAATTGCTGCTGCGTGACTCTCCAAGAGAATATGAATACAGGTTCCACCACGCTGTTTCCCTTTTTGAACAGGATAAGCTTGATTTGGCCAGGGACGAGTTTTTTCGGGCCCGTGAGCTGCGGCGTGACGCGGCCGAGGTCCACTATTATTTAGGACGTATTAGTCTGTTGCGGGAGGAATATACCACAGCTGTCAATCGATTTACGAGAGCGCTTGATTTTGAAGGCGGCGAGGGGCGTTATTACTTCTACCGGGGGCTGGCTTATTTTCGCAAAGAAGATTACCGCCGTCCCCCCGAAGAGTGGCAGTCGGGCTCGGATTTTCAGCGGGCAATAGATTTAAATTATGATTCGGCCCGAACACGTTTTCTTCTCGGTAACACCCTTATGTGCCGCGGTCTCTTTCTATTACAACAGGATC
Organism: bacterium; assembly: GCA_003554945.1. GTDB lineage: Bacteria > T1Sed10-126 > T1Sed10-126 > T1Sed10-126 > T1Sed10-126 > T1Sed10-126. Next base: position 44,901 of record PWHN01000009.1, on the reverse strand, counting down.
GGTCGCAGGAAGCTGTCGATTTCCTTCAGCAGTCTATTCGCCAGTTTCGCCGCGTTTTGATCAATGACTCCGAGGCAAGTAATGCCTATCACAACCTTGGCGTGGCCTACCTGGGCATAGGAAAACTTGATCTCGCCGCCTCTTCTATTCGTGAGGCGATAGAGCTTGAACCGGAGGTTGCTTTTTTCCAAGACAGTCTCGGTCTTGTTCACTATCGTCGCGGAGATTTTTCCCGTGCCCTTTCTACCTGGTCTTTTGTCCGTGAAATTGATCCCGATTACAGCAGACATCCTCTGGGTGATTTACTGGACATAGAGGCGCTGGATTTACGTAAAAGAGAAGCACGAATTCGTCGGTAAGCGGGGGTGTTAATGTGGGGAATTTACGCTTTTGGTTCGCAGCTGTTTTAGTTTTTATTTTTTTTGTCCTTACCTCTACTGCCCTCACTGCAGGTGACCCTCTACATGATCTGCGGAATATCCCGGAGGAGGAGCCGGCCCCGGAACTGCTGGAGGATCCCCCCGACCTTGAAGAACTCCCTTATCTTGACCAGCCCGAAGAGGAACCTGAACCGGAACCCGCCCCCGATACTCCAGAGGTTGAAGTGGACACGCCGTCTGTAGAGCCCGATACTCCAGCAGTTGAACCAGATACCCCATCCGAAGAACCTGACACTCCAGTAGTTGAACCAGATACCCCGCCTGAAGAACCTGACACTCCACCGATCGACCCGGAACCGGATCTCCAGGCCGAAATAGAGCTGGATACCTATGTTGTAGAAGCCGGGGAGAACCTCTGGTTTATTGCCGTAAGAAAGGGAATACCGCTGTCTCAGATATTAGAGATTAATCAACTTGATGAAGATGCCGTCCTGCAGCCGGGGCAGGAACTGCTGTTGCCGGCAGAAGCACTTGAAGAGCCGGACCCGGAGCCAGAACCCGAACCGGAGCCTGAACCCGAACCTGAACCAGACCCGGAACCTGAACCAGACCCGGATACTGTACCTGAAGAGCCTGAATTGATTGCCACACCGATAGAGGAGACTGACGAAGAGGATACGCCTGTGGCTCAACCCGATACTCCGGTCACACCATCGCTTGAGGTTGACGAAGGACCACCTTTACCCGGGGTGATGTATATTGACCCGATTGAAATTGAGTCACTGGAGGCACGACTGGAGGAAGAAGAGGTTCCCTGGCCGACTGGGCCCGAGGAGGTCCAGGTTGATACACCGGCTGTGGCCGCAGTTGAGGAGCCGGTGGAGCCGGAGGAAGCGGAGATAGATCGCCGCCGCTTGCTGATTCTTGTCGGTGGCGCGATAGCATTTTTGTTGGGCTTATATTACCTCTGGCAGCGATTCAGAAAACCAAAAGTATTTACAACATCCAGTGCCGGTGTTGGTGGCGGGGAGACCGGTTCAAAAATATATAATCCGCGAGAATTTGATGAGGCGGCGGAAGGAGAAAAGTTCCCCGACGTCGAGGTCGAGGAAAAGGTGCCGGAAGGTCAACCGATCTGGCAGTATCCGGACGAGGTACTTGTTCAGCATGGAATCGACCCCGCCTATCGTGAGGTGTTTAAATTATATTACGGGCGCGGATTAAGCGAGGCGGAAATAGCCGAGGAGACAGGCTATGGAGTCGGTGAGGTAGGATTGATTATAAACCTGGCTGAGCTGGTAACGGGCTGATAAGTCAGCCGAAATTTTCGCGCAGATAGCGAGCAGCCTCTTCAGGGGGCGTAGAGTTGATGTAAAAGCCGCTTCCCCACTCAAATCCCGCGACGCTTGTAATACGGGGAATTATCTCAATATGCCAGTGATAGTCCTTTTCTATGGTAGAAAAGTGCCCCGGGCGTTCAGTCTTTATATTTGGATTGGGAGAGGTGTTGATGAGGAAATTATAATCCGGCGACTGCAGGGCGTTATTCAGCCGGGTTATAGTGTCCTGCAGGACACGACCCAGTTGTTTTCTATCTCCGCTTGATATAGAAGCAAAGTCGTAGTTGTGTTTACGAGGTAGAATCCAGGTTTCAAAAGGAAATCTCGCTGCGAAAGGGGACCAGACGACGAAGTTGCTGTCCTGGTAAACAATTCGTTCTTCTTCCTTCAATTCTTCACTAATTATATCGCAGAAAATACACCGTTTCTTATCCAGGTAATGTTCGCGTGCCCCCTCCAACTTTTCCTTTACTCGTTTTGGTGTGACAGAGAGAGCAATTATCTGGCTGTGTGGGTGGGCTAGAGTTGCCCCGGCGGAGCGCCCCTTATTTTTGAAAACTAGGATATAGCGAAACCGGCGGTCCTTGCGCAGGTCAAGGACACGCCGCTGGTAGGCTTCAAGAACGCGGTCCATCTGTTCGAGCTTGTAGTCAGGGATGTCGTAGTTATGTTCCGGCGTTTCTATTACTACTTCGTGGGCGCCTATACCGTTCATCATGTCAAACATTCCCCGTCCCTCGCGGTTGAGTTTACCCTCGATAGCGAGCGCCGGATATTTATTGGGTACCACACGCACCTGCCATTCAGAATGTTTGGCCCCCTGCGGTCTGACAGCAAAAATCTCGGGTGGAGTCATATCCTCGTTGCCGGGGTCAAAAGGACAGTATTCCTGGTCTTTTTCAAAATACTGGTTGGCCTCAAAATCTTCCGGCCGGTGGCCTCTTTCTTCGGCAATTATCACCCAGGTTTCGGTTATCGGGTCTTTCCTGAACTGTGGCATTTTATTGTTAACCTCCTGAAATTATTTATCCAATTCGGCCCACTCACTTATAATCTCCAGGCTGTTTGAGCGAGTCAGAAATATAAGCGAGGTTCCCTGGTATATTTTTTCGGCGTCCTTCTCGGAGCGGGTTATAGAGTTTATCGGCCGGGTAATTAATTCAACCGTATCCGACAATTTCAGGCCCATACGAACGTTAGCGATTCGATCGACGAGGTCGAGTGAGCTGGTTTGAGTCGAGAGCCGTTCGGTTACCGGCAGTGTTTTTCCGTCAATTTCAAGGTGAGCTTCGGATTCTTTTGGAGAGCGAAAACCGAAAGTTAACTCTGTTCCCCAGCGGCAGTCGCTTTGAAAATCAGTCCGCCAGATCAATTTATTATCTTCCAGTTTATAATTGACACCAAACCCCACTTCGTCGTAATGAATTTCAAAGTTCTTCTTCTCGCAATTGACGCTTGAGGGCTGTTTATTTTCCATGAAATAGACGGTCTCTTCAAGTGGTCTATTTTCCGGTAGTTGTAGCGGCTGGAATCCGGCGCGGGTTACACTATCCTCGTTCCAATCCTGGAGCCATTCGGCGGGCACCTTGACTCGTTGGTGATGAATTGTGTCTATTTCTGAATCTTCATCGCTCTCCGGAGTTTCCTCCTCCAGGTATGCTTCCCAGCATCTGGTCAGAGTATCCAAGACATTTCGGCCGGCCGGCAATAGAATCCAGCTCTCAAGGTTGCCACCGTTGTCCGGGGAGCAGACCAGTAAATTGTAGTCGTTGGCGGCAACTATTTCACTGCGGCCGTCGCGGTTAAAATCCTCTTCCCGGGGGGAGAGCTCAGAAATGTTACTTTTTTTCAGCGCCAGACCGAGGTTTAACCAGTTGCTGGCCCGCAGATGGGGCAGGGCAAGGCCGCCAAATATACCGTGCCAGTAGGAGTCATTGCACTGAGCTTTCAGCAGGTGATCGTAGGCCTCTGGTTCGGCATCCGGATCAAGTTTTCCACTCAACCATAACCCCATCTTGTGCATACGATTGCTCTCCGGGTATTTGACGAGAAAATGTTGAAAATGCCCGCCCCGTAGATACTGCTGTTCACTGTCGTTTAGTTTTTCTTTGACCTGCTCATACTCCAGCTTCTTTTCCGGTGGTAATACCCACTCTTGCATCTCCTGGTAAGAAGTAGTGGGCAGGTAGCAGGCACCTGAGGAGGGATTGGAGTCGTAGTAATCGCCAAGGCTGATCAAATTTATTTCACCGTTATCAGCCGCTGTTAGAAATCGTTGCAGCCAACCGTCCTGATAGACCCATTTGTCAGTTCCGGGCCAGCTACCAAATTTTTCAGCATCGTCGGCCATGGTTAATCCTTTCCCGACTTGCTGGCTGAGAAAATCAGAGATGGTTTTGACTTCCGCAAAAGGAATCTTGTAGCGCAGTTGCTTGCTTATTGGAAAAATAGATATAGTTTCGCCGTCGTATTCGGTTTGGTAGTAACCCGAGAGCCGGTCAATGTCCCAGCCGGCCGCCTGAAAGTGAAAGTCGTCCACGGTTGTATATTCAATGCCGGCCTCCTTCAAATCCGCCGGCAGTTCGGGACTCCAGATGCGCTCCGTGAGCCAGGCACCCCGGGGACATACCTCAAATGTATCCTCGATAAAGCGGCAGTGTTTTTCAAGCTGTCGTCGTCTGTCCCCGCGCGGAATTAAAGATAAAATAGGTTCGTAAAACCCACCGACCAGCGGTTCCAGCCGTTCCGCTTCAATTAACTCACCAATCAGGTCAATTACTTCCGGCCGGTTGTTCATCCACCAGTCGTAAAGTATTCCCGAAGCGTGATAGCTGATAGGTCCACAGGAATGTTCTTTAAAATTCCGCAGGAAGGGAAGGTATGATTCGTCGGTTATTTGCTCAAAAACTTTCTTGAAGTTGCCCACTGGCTGGTGGGCGTGCAGGGCAAAAATTAATTGTGTGTTCTCTACGCTGTCCATTCGCTTGCCTCCGTTTTCTTGTCTAATAGTGGTATAGCCAGTTTTTCTCTGACAGGAAATCGTTCAAAAATCGTATTATCTTTGCGAAAAATTAGCTGAAAATTACAATAGTCACCAGGTTTTAATTTAGTTTCAGAAAGTGGGATTTTACACTCTAAAATTTGCCCGTAAGCCCAGGCCGATTCTTCCACGGTCTGCTGACTGTCGGTGAATGCAAGCTTACCACTGTTGTTTTTCAGAGGGCCCAGCTCAAAACAGCTTCCGTTGACAGCCAGCCGGCAAAGGGCCTCGTCCTCCGGACGTTGTGAAAAGCTGACATAAAAATAAATGTAATCCTCGTCAGAACCACAGCGGATAGTTTTTATACGGTCCGTGCTGCGGGCCATTGAGCCAGTGGAGCTGGAGGTGATAATTTTTGCCGCCCCCCACCACTCCCAGTAATGAGTCTCCCGCCCTTCAATTTCCGGTGAAATGAAATTTCGCGGCGGCTCATAGCCTGGCGACTCGGTAGAATGCAGTGGGTAGTGCAGGTAAGAGGGTTCGGGGTGTCCACCGCGCTTGTAAATGTAGATTAAATTTTCTCTGAACAGGCGATCAAATTTTTCGTCGTCTTCCGAGTGAAAGGGTTCGCCATACCACCAGAACCAGTCGCTGCCCTGGGCAGCGTATAAAGCACGCCAGCAGTCGTTGGCTTGCTCTGCGTCGAGATTTTCCCAGCTATAGAGTGCCTCCCGGGTTTCGGCGAGCAGTTCCCAGGCACGTACATCCTCGCTGCTTCCCCCCCAGATATTGAAGTCGCCGTTGATCCATGAACCGGCGCCCATTCTGTCAAAACTGGTGAGATTATGTCCTTCCTGCAGATATTTATTCGGTGTTATAGTCTGAAACTGATCCGATTTTTTAAAACGGGAGTAAAGCTGATCGAGAAAATTTTCTCCGCCGCCGTAAAAATGTTCCCAGGGGTTTTCGCCGTCGAGAATGACAGTTAATAACCTCTCTGGCCGCGGTTCTGTGGTATTTTTGATTTGCTCCAGCCGTTTAAAAAAATCGTTTACGGCATCACTCGATTCCAGGCGTGAATAGTCAAATCCGATCAGGTCGCTGAGCTTGGTATCCCGAAAGAAAACCGGCAGCCTATTCTTCCAGGAATAGGCCTGGAATTTATTCGTCTTCTGGCCAAAGGCCCTGTGCAGTAGTGCTTCGTCTGTGGCGACCCAGCGGAATCCACACTCATCAACCAGGTTCATGAAGCTCTCGCTAACACTACCTTCGGAAGGCCACAAACCCACCGAGTCGATATCAAAGTATTTTTGGGCGGCGTTTTTAGCCTCCTGCAGGTGCCAGCGGACATCGCCGGGCCAGTTGATAGATCTCTCCGGCTGGGGAACATCGGGCATTGCTTCTTCAATATCGGAATAGTTGCAAAGCAGTGGAGCTATAGGGTGAAAATAGGGGTTTACGGAAATTTCTGCGGCTGTTTTGTGACAGATGTTCTTCCAGCGGGGTAGTAGTTCAGCCAGTAGTTTTTGTTCTATCTCTTTAAGTTTGATTTTATCTTCCGGTGTAAAACCTTCCGCTTTTTTTCGTAATTCATCAATTTCAGGATATTTTTTTAAAGCGGAAAAGCCAAACCAGATAAGGGTCCCCCAGACCTGGCAATCTCTAATAACCTGATCATTCCAGTGTAGTTCCTGGCCGGCGGCACGTTCCCGTCGCTCAGCTTCCCATCGGTCGTGTAGTTTCGCCAGTGCAGGGTAGGGTTTAATCATAGTTGCCGGGTTGGCCCGGAAACTACCTCGAACGAGCTGATAACGTTCTTCCGGGGTGAGGTCCGAGGCAGCTTTTTCGCGCAGTTTTTGCATTTCGTCCTTGCGGCCGTCAACATACTCTTCAACTTGCTTTAGCAGGGCAGGAGACCAGTTAAAAGTTACGGCCGTTTTAGGGTGTCTTTCAACCATTTCAGCCATATCATGGTATTCCTTGAGGGTGTGCAGTCGGACCCAGGGGAGCATAAATAGCTTGTCTCCTGCAGCTCGATAATATGGTTGGTGAAGATGCCAGACAATATTTACTTTTAATTTTCCGCTCATTTCATTTCCTCCACAAGAGAATCGTAAATTTTAGCATACTGATTGGCTGATTTTTTCCAGGAAAAATCACGTTCAAAGCCATTTTGTTGTAGTTGTTTCCAGGTCGCCGGTTTGCTATCGTAAAGATTAACGGCCTGTTCGATTTTTTTCTTAAGATTTTCAGGAGAGAGATTTTTAAAACTAAAACCTGTCGCTTGATTTTGATCACTTTCATCGAAGTCTGCCACCGTGTCGGCCAGTCCGCCCGTGCGGTGGACAACTGGCACAGTTCCGTATTGTGCACAGTAAAGCTGGTTAAGACCGCAGGGTTCGAAGCGGCTGGGCATACAGTAGATGTCGCTTGCTGCCACAATCCTGTGGGCAAGTTTTTCATCAAAATCTATCACAGCCCGAACGCGGTCGGGGAACTCCCGTTCCCACTGTTTCAGTCCCGCTTCAAGTTCCGGTTCTCCGGTGCCCAGAAAAATCCAGCGAGCCGGCAGGCGACTGAGCTCCTGCCTCATGTCAAGCAGCATGTCAATTCCCTTCTGCTGGGCCAGTCTGCTGACCGTGCCTATCAGTGGTAAATCACTGCCGTTTTTAAGACCATATTCCTGCAATAAATTACTTTTGAGTCGCTTTTTTCCAGAAATATCGCTGGCCGAAAATTGTTCGTCTTCTTCCAGGTAGGGGTCAGTTTCAGAGTTCCAAATTTCGGTGTCAATTCCGTTAATAATTCCTGTGAGTTTTTTATTTTCTTCGCGAATAACCCCTTCCAGTCCCTCGCCAAACTGTTGGGTCTGAATTTCCTCTGCGTAGGTGGGACTGACTGTGGTCAGGCGGTCGGCGGCTGTTATTCCTGCTTTCATCAGGTTCAGGTTGCCGTAAAATTCGGTCCAACGCGGCGAAAAACGATAGGCGGGAAGATTACTCAGATAGAAAGAGCTGGCCGGGAAAATACCCTGGTGCTGTAAGTTGTGAATAGTAAATACGGACCGGAATCGGGAGCGTTTATAACGTGAACGGAGGTAAAGCGGAACGAGGCCGGTAAACCAGTCGTGGGCGTGTACTACAGCAGAGCTGTCATGCTTGCTTATATACTGAACGGCTGCTCGGGAAAAGAAGATAAATCGTCTGTCGTTATCAGGGTAGGGACCGTCGTCGGTTCCGTAATATTCTTCCCGGTTAAAAAATTGCTGATCTTTAATCAAGATCACGTCTACACCGTTGATTGTGGTCTTTCCATAAATAGCATATCGGGGTTCGTTGCCCAAACGGACAATTGATCGATCTATTTTTTTTGCTTCGAGGTTTTTATACCAGGGCATTATAATTGAGGTGTTGTAATTCTGTTGATTAAGGATAAGAGGGAGAGTTCCACAGACGTCTGCCAGACCGCCTGTTTTGGCGAGTGGCGCCGCCTCACTGGTAACAAATCTAATTTTTTTCATGTAAAATCACCTTTAGTTGAATATTACCCTGTAAAGTGTCCATATATTTTGTCATAATTATTGCTCTTTGGTAAGTTATTAACTACTTTATACAGGAGGTTTATCAAAAATGCGTGACGTTCTTTCAATAATTATGGCCGGTGGAAGGGGTTCACGTCTGATGCCCTTAACCGAACACCGCACCAAGCCTGCGGTCCCGTTTGGAGGGCCCTACAGGTTAATTGATTTTACCCTTTCCAACTGTATTAATTCTGGATTGAGAAAAATAGTTATTTTAACTCAATATAAGTCGAGTTCGTTGACCCGCCATTTAAATTCAGCCTGGAATATTTTTAGTCGTGACCTTGGTGAATTTATTGAAGTGCATCCTCCTCAACAGCGAGTAAGAGACACATGGTATATGGGAACGGCAGATGCGATTTACCAGAATCTTTTTGTAATTGACGCGGTAGATCCTGAACAGGTTTTAATACTGAGTGGTGATCATATTTACAAAATGAATTACCAGAAGATGGTTTCTGAACACCGCGAAACTGAGGCCATTGCGACTATAGCTGTGACCGATGTCTCCAGGGAGGAGGCGACGGAATTTGGTGTCATGCAGGTTGACGATGATTTTAGAGTAACTGGTTTTCAAGAGAAACCGGATGATCCAACACCGATGCCTGACAATCCTGATCGATGTCTTGTCTCAATGGGGATTTATTGTTTTGAAAGTAAAATAATCCGGGATTATCTTCTTGAAGATGCAGAAGATGAAAAGTCCAGCCATGATTTTGGCAAAGATGTCTTGCCGAAGATGGTGGAAAGCGGTGCGCGGGTTCAGGCCCACTGGTTTGAAGACGAAAACCGAGGGACCGAGGGAGACAAGCGCTACTGGCGTGATGTAGGGACAGTCCGTTCTTTTTATGAAGCCAACATGGATCTGGTCAGCGTTTCGCCCCAGTTTAATCTGTATGACAAAAAGTGGCCCGTTAGAACTTATCACGGGCAATATCCTCCCGCCAAATTTGTTTTTGACGATGAGGATCGCCGTGGAGTTGCTATTGATTCTATTGTTTCAGATGGCGTAATTTTAAGCGGTGGAAAAGTACGTCGTTCTGTGCTTTCTTCCGGGGTAACTGTGCGTTCCGGATCTCTGGTAGAGGATTCGATTATTATGGATAATGCAACTGTTGAGCGCGACTGTTACATCTCGGGAGCGATAATTGATAAAAACGCAACTATTGAGGCGGGAACCCGCCTGGTTGGTGATGCTGATGAAAAACTTAAAGACCATTATTATACCGGCGACGGAATTGTTGTTGTGCGGCGAGATTATCCCGATAACGAGTTCCACTCCGATATTGGTAATATGTAACTCCAATGTTTAACAAGCCGGACTGGCTTCGTGTGAAAGTGAGGGAGCCCGGAAGTAACAACCGGGTCCGGAAGATCCTTTCGAGAAAATCTCTTAATACGGTTTGTGAAGAAGCCGGTTGCCCCAATCGTTTTGAATGCTGGAGTGAAGGAACAGCCACCTTTATGTTGCTGGGAGATATCTGTACTCGCGACTGTGCATTTTGTGGCGTAAAATCTGGGACGCCGGAAGAACCGGACCGCACTGAAGCCGAGCGTATTGCTGCGGCAGTTGGGGAGCTTGAGCTTGATTACGTTGTTCTGACTTCTGTTAATAGAGACGACCTACCTGATTGCGGGAGCGCTCATTGGGTTAAGGTGATCGGGACAGTAAAGGAGCAGAACCCCGGTGTTAGTGTCGAGGTGCTCATACCTGATTTTCAGGGTGATGAAACTGCACTGAGTAAAATTCTTGCCGCCGAGCCACAGGTGCTCAATCATAACCTTGAAACCGTTCCCCGTCTTTATCCTGAAATCAGACCGGATGCTTCATACGAAAGGTCGCTTGCGCTGCTTGATAAGGCGGCTAAATCTGGTGTAAAAACAAAGTCCGGGTTTATGCTTGGGCTGGGGGAGAAAAAAAAAGAGGTGGCAGCGCTGCTGGAAGATTTACGCTCGATAGCTGTTGATTCTTTGACTATAGGGCAGTATTTGCAGCCGGCGACCGCGAATATTCCGGTCCGCCGTTGGGTGCGTCCGCAGGAGTTTGAACTCTGGAAACAGCGGGCTCTGAAACTGGGTTTTAGTAACGTCGAGTCGGCACCTCTCGTCCGTTCCTCCTATCATGCTGCCCGGCAGTCTATTGAACTTAGTCCGCAATGACGGAATTGCTGGTAAATTTTGTTTTAACATAGAAAAACCTGTTATAGCAGCAGGGACATTGCTATAATTTTATAACGGAATTAATTAAATTTTTCTGAGGAGTGATTTATTTATGTGTTCTGATGATTTTGAGTATCCTGATCGTGACACTATTCGTGCCGAAATTTTGAAAATTACAGATTTTTCGGAAGAAGAGGTTGAAAACTTGGGATGGGATAAGCTCTATGAAATTTATGGTCGAGTTGCCCGTTATGGCGAAGAGGGCATTGAAGACGAATACCGCGAGGAATAGCTGAGACTAAGCCCGGTCACTGTATGAGCTTTATCTACCGGTCCACCCATTCAACGAATGAGTGGGGATGCATCGATCGGTTCTTTCCCGGTAAGAAACCGGGTGTTCGTCGGGTGGATAATTGACGACAGTTGAGATGTCGTAAACTATCCAGGTTAATCAGTTTCTGGTGAAGCGGGAAAGTGAAGGGTTGGTATGGAAGAAGCGGTAATTTTTCAGGAACCCGGGAGTCTATATTTTAGCACCGGTTTTACCGGGACGCCGCTAATGTTTGCGCAGCCGGAGGAGACTGTTGTCTGCTCCCGCTCGAATGAATTATTACCGGCCCTGGATAAGCTTCAGAATCTTCAAAAACAGGGTTACTATTGCGCTGGCTTTTTATCTTATGAAGCCGGCGAAATTTTGCTTGGTCTGCCGCCCCGTTCCACTAATTTTCCTTATCTCTGGTTTGGCGCTTATACGTCCCCCATGGCTGCCGGGGAGGGATTACTTAATTATCCCGGGGGATCTACCGGTAAGTCACTGGATTTTAAGCCTTTCCCAGATTATAGTGCCTACAGACGGGGATTCAAACGGATAAAGGAGCATATACGACGCGGCAACAGCTATCAGACCAACTATACGCTTCGTTTACGGTCTGAATCTTCCATCTCGCCGCAGAAGCTATTCTTTCAACTTTCCCACAGCCATCCTGTTCCTTATGGCGCCTGGATAAATACCGGGAAGTATCAAATTGGCAGTCTTTCCCCGGAACTTTTTTTGTGCCGGGAAAATCAGTTGCTTGAAGCGCTGCCAATGAAGGGCACGGCCCCGCGTGAAAATAATTTTGATAGTGATCGGGAACAAAGAGAGTGGCTGCGTAACTCCGAAAAAAATCGGGCCGAGAATTTGATGATTGTTGATCTGCTGCGTAACGACCTCGGCCGGGTGGCGGTCGCGGGTGAGGTGAAGGTGCCGGAACTTTTTCGAATTGACAGTTATGCCACTGTCCACCAGATGGTTTCAAAAGTGCGGGCAAACCTCCGCCCCGGTGTTGGCTTTCGCGAAATACTGGAGGCGACTTATCCCTCCGGTTCGGTCACCGGTGCCCCAAAATTGCGGACTATGCAGATCATTCGTGACGTAGAGGAGAAAACGCGGAAAATTTACACCGGAAGCATCGGTCTGCTTAAACCCGGGGGTGATTTTACTTTTAACGTTGCCATTCGTACCTTCATCCATCAGGAAGGTGAACTGGAAGTAGGGGTGGGAGGAGGCGTGGTGGCGGACAGTCGGTCCGAAGAGGAGTGGAAGGAGGCGCTGCTGAAAGGGAACTTTCTCAATTACAAAAATGAACAGTTTGCTCTCATAGAGACGATGTGTTTTGAACCGGGGACTGGAATTAAGCGATTAAAACGCCATCTGGAACGGCTTGAAAATTCATGTTCTTATTTTACAATCCCACTCAGTCTGAAAGAAGTAAGGAAGAAAGTTTTAAGTAAGGTTGAGGGTTTATCTGAATCCCGGCTTCTCAGGCTTCTTGTTCACGTAGATGGTCAAATCGAGGTTGAACTGAGTGAGTTTCCTGAACCGCCGGCAGAGGTCAAGGTGCGGATTGCCTCGGATTGTTTGTTGAGTGCTGATCCGTTCCGAAGGCACAAGACGACGCGGCGGTCGCTTTATAACCGTTACCGCCGGAAGGCGGCCGAAGAGGAAATTTTTGAATATCTTTTTGAAAACGAACGGGGAGAAATTGTCGAGGGGACCATAACCAATCTGTTCATTCGGTCCGGTGGGAAGCTGTTCACTCCACCGGTTGTCAGTGGAGCTTTGCCTGGTATTAAGCGTCAGGAAGTGATTGAAGAGGAAAACGTTGAAGAGAAGCGGTTGATCCGCCAGGATTTAAAGAACGCTGATGCTATTTTTCTTACCAATTCGGTCCGCGGACTGATTTTAGTGGATGACATCCAGATTTGACGTTAGGTAAACGGCGGTATATGTCGATAAAATTAATGTTGATATCAATTTAACAGGGGAGTTTTGTGGATGATAAGCTTTCATCATGTTTCAAAAACATTTTATCACGACAGTACAATTGAAGCGCTTGACGACGTCTCCTTTTCGATGAACAAGGGAGATTTTTATTTCATTCTTGGTCCATCGGGCGCCGGGAAAACTACGTTAATGCGCATTCTTTACAGAGATTTAAAACCGACTCGAGGGCAGGTAATTATTGACGGGAAAAACATCGGAAAAATGAAGGAAAAGGAAATACCAAATTTACGCCGCCGGGTTGGTGTGGTTTTCCAGGATTTTAAACTGCTCAACGATCGCTCCGTCTTTGAAAACGTGGCTATTTCTCTGCTTGTCCAGGGCGAAGACAAGTATGAAATAAATCGTCGAGTGATGCGTGCTCTCGATCAGGTTGAGTTGACCGATAAACGCGATATGAATCCCCGGCAGTTGTCGGGAGGCGAGGCCCAACGTGTCAGTATGGCTCGCGCTTTAGTAAAAGAACCCGAAATTCTTGTTGCCGACGAGCCTACCGGTAACCTTGACCCTGACCTGGCAGATAATATTATGGATCAGTTTGACGCGATTAACAGGCGGGGGACAACACTTCTTGTTGCAACTCACGATTATCGAACCGTTCAACGCTACGACTTCCCCTGTATTGTGCTTAAAGATGGTAGGTTAATTGAGGGACCGACGCGTGATCCGGATCATCTGCGTCCCTTTGTGGGCGTTTACGGAGAGGAGGATTAGCGTGTCTACCTGGCGGTATTTGCTCCGTTTTGCGGTCCGTAATTTAACAGTAAACAGATTGATGAACGTAGTTGCTGTGGGGACTACGGCGCTGGCTCTCTTCATTGTCGCCGGCGTGGTGCTGGTTCACCAAAACGTTGCTCGTACACTGGAGGGATTGCTTGAACAGACACCGGTTATACTTTACCTGGAAGATGAGGCGGACCGTGAGGAGGTTTCTGATTTACAGTCCCGTCTACTTGCCCGGGATGACGTTACAGATGTTGAATACAGAAGCAAAGAAGAGGCCTGGGAAGCTTTTCGCCGCAGTCTTCGCCTGGAGGGAGATTTGCTGGAAGGACTTGAGGGTAATCCGTTGCCCGCCTCTTTACATGTGAATCTTGATCCAGCCGCACTTGAGCACGTTGAGAACATTGCGGCGGAGTTTCAGGAGTGGTCTGGTGTAGAGTCGGTCGACTACGGGCGTGAAATAATCGAACATTTGCGCGGGTTCAGTAACGTGATTCAGGTGGCTCTTGGTGGAACTGGAGTAATAATTTCTATTGTTGCCATCTTTATTATTTTCAATACTATTCGTTTGTCAGTAATTTCCTGTTCGACTGAAATTGATATATTGAAGCTGGTTGGGGCAACCCGCTGGTTTATTGGTTTTCCATTTGTGGTCAGCGGTATAGCTTATGGTTTCTTTGGTAGTATACTGGGCCAGGGTCTGCTCTGGATTCTTTACTGGCTGGTGCAAAGCCGTGTTGCCGAGGTTGGGTTCATGCAGTTGCAGTTGTTCTTTCTGTCTCCGCTCTGGATCTTTTTAATCATTTGTCTTGGTTCGCTGCTGGGGGTGATTGGAAGTGCTACGGCGGTGCGGCGTGCTATTGGGCGTATGTAGTTTTTTTGTAATCATAATCACGGCCGGTTCTTTGACTGCATCCACGGACAGAAGTGAACTGGACGCTGAGCTTGAAAGACTACACGAAGATTTGAACGAATATATTGAAGAGATGGAGGCCAAGGAGGAAGAAGAGAGACAATACAGGGCTGAACTGGCACAAATTGAGCAACAGGAGCAATCTTTGCTGGATTTAATCGAACAGTATGACGTCTGGGTGGAGTCCTCCCGTCAGCGAGTTGAGTATCACGAACAGCTCAAGGAAGAGGCGCTTGCTAATTTGCGCGGCACATCTCGTGAATTAAATGAAATGCAAAGGAAGCTTGAGAAACAGGAAAAATTACTCGGTCGGCGTCTGCGTGAAATGTATAAACAGGGAGAAATGGCCCGTTCACGTGTCTGGGTTGGCGCTGAATCTTTTGCTGATTTAGTAGTTAACAACCGCTACTACAGGGAGATTCTTGAACATGATCAGCAGGTGCTTGAGGAATATCGCAGTCAGCGGCTGGAGATGGAGCAACTTCGTGCTGAACGCAGTGAACGGCTGCAGGAACGCCGGCGAATCCGGGAGGAAATAGCGACTCTTTATGAGGAACAGAAGCAAGCTCTACGTCACAGCGAGCAGGCCCGGGAGGAGCTGCGCCAGCGTCAGGAATTTTATCAGGAACAACTGGATCAACTGCAGGCCAGGCAGCAGGAGTTAACGACCGTGGTAAGTGATCTGCGTCGCGAGAAAGACCACACCGAGGCCCGGCTGCAGGCCCTTCAGCATGAGTTCGCCCGACAGGAGGGAGAGCTGAGCTGGCCGGTTGAAAACTATACCATAGAGCAGCCTTTTGGCCGTTGGGAGGAGGACGGATTAACCCAGGACAATCAGGGAATAGATCTACGGGTTCATGATAATCCGGAGGTGTACTCAGTTTATACGGGGGAAGTGAGATTTGCTCGTGAATTTAGCGGCATGGGAAAAGTCGTAGTCATCAGTCACGGCGGTGACTTTAACACAACCTATGCCCAGCTCGCCGAAGTAACGGTTGAGGAGGGGGACCACGTCAACGTTGGCGACCAAGTTGGTCTCGCCGGGGATTCTGGTGCCGACCATCGCCTGTTATACTTCCAGGTTATTGAAGGTAGGGAGGTTCACGACCCCGAGGACTGGCTAAAGTGACCAGGCCGAAAATATATCTACTTACCCCGCCCCGGGGGGATTATCTCTCGCTGTTACCGGTCCTTTTTCAAGCTGGTGTTGATTTAGTACAGTTTCGCCGTCCCCATCTTTCAGACCGGGCCGCTCATGCTGAACTCAAGAGCCTTCTTAATATCGCATCTAATTACAATATTCCAGTTTTTGTTAATAATCGTCCTGATCTCGCCCTTTTAACCGGAGCCGGCGGGGTACATCTTGGTGCTTCGGATGTTGACCCACAGCAGGTAAAAGAATGTTGGCCCGATCTTCAAGTTGGTGCGACGCAGAGAGTCACCGACCCGCTGGTTAAGGGGGCTGATTACTACGGTGCCGGCCCGGTTTTTAATCCGTTCAGCAAACAGCTTGATTGTGAACCCTGTGGTTGGGAAGGCGTCGCAGAATTACTGGATCGTACCACGACGCCTGTCTATGCTATCGGTGGAATAACTTATGATAATATTAAAGGCTATCCGGCCGGGTTGGCCGGGGTTGCACTGATTGGCGGGATCTGGGAGGCTGCTAATCCTGTGCACGAGGTTGAGCGACTAAAAAAAGCTTTGAAGGACTGATTGAACGTGCACGAAGTTTCCATAATTAACAATCTTATCCAGCGGTTGCGGGAAGAAATTGCAGACCGTGATGACGTTCAGCAGGTTGAAGTCATTTTTCTAAAAATCGGAGAAATGAGCTGTGCCGCTCCGTCAGCGCTTGAAAGTGCTTTTGATGTGGTTCGGCGTGGAACGGAATTTGAATCGACTGAACTGAATATTGAACCTGTGCCTCTGAAGGTCCGCTGCCAGGCCTGTGAGGTTGAAAAAGTTATAGAGCCCGGCCCGCTTAATTGTCCCGACTGTGGGAGCCGAAAAACTAAAATTGTCTCAGGTGATTCGCTTTATCTTGATTCAATTCAGTACCGTTGATTACTTACGTTTTTCATAAAAAAGAGGTAACTACTCATTTATCCCCTCACCTCTGGAGGGATAGGGCCAATTTTTCATCCCCTTTGTGTTTCCCCCTTTCAAGCGGGGAAAGATAAGGTGAGTAGTTACAAAAGGAGGAATAATAATGGTTGACGACGCGCCGAAGAGGATAGAAATTCAGGATAGAATTTTAAAGGAGAACGAGGAGCTGGCCGAGGAGAACAAAAACCTCTACAGGGGACACGATATCAAGGGTGTTTTTAATCTAATCGGTTCGCCCGGAGCAGGTAAGACGTCCCTTCTCGAGTCTATTATTCCGCGGCTTGAGAAGGCGGGAATTATTGAAGGTGATATTGCCACGGCCCGGGACGCGGAGCGTGTTCATGCCCTCTCGGTCCCCGTCCTTCAAATCAATACGATGGGTGCCTGCCATCTTGACGCAAACATGCTTGCCCAGGTGTTGCCCGATTTTCCTCTCCCCGAGGTTAACTATCTTTTTATTGAAAATGTGGGCAATCTCGTATGTCCTACCGGGTATGACCTGGGTGAGGATCACAAGGTGGTCGTCTTAAGTTTACCCGAAGGTGAGGATAAAGCGGCCAAATACCCCGCTATCTTTCGAGCCTCAACGCTCTGTGTTCTTAATAAGCTGGACCTTGAGCCTCACTGTGGTGTCGATGTAGAGCTACTGGAAGAGGATATACGCGATGTTAATCCCGACCTGGACATCTGCCGGGTCTCCTGCGAAAGCGGGCAGGGAATAGATGAGCTCGTCGAAAAATTAAAGCAGCTCAGCCGACGTTAGTCAGATTAGAGTTTCCTGGTTGGGTCTGCTGCTGACACCGGCTACTTTATAAGCCCTCACTGAAAAGCTTTCCCCCTTTGAGGGGGGAAAAACAAAGGGGGCCAGTATTCCGGTTTGGTAATCAATCGGATCATATTAGCATGTCAAATTTAAGTGTCTCTGCGCTGAAGTTTAACATCTCTTGAGCGACAACGTTGTTCTCTTTGGGCTGTAGTTTGCCGGTTTGCACTGAAGGTTGGTAATCGAGCGCTTCCAGGCTCTGTTTTAAATCTTTACTTCGACTTCGCAGTAACCTGACCGTCGCCGGTTTTTCCGCCTTAAGACTTACAGCCAGGAAATTCTTTCTCCGTTGCAGACGGGCCTGTATTAACCCCAGCGCCGAGAGGTTTACCTCCAGTGTTACACTCCATCTCTCTTCATTTTCTGGACTTCCGTCCTCCCGTTCGTCCCGGATCATCATCTGCATAAATCTGGTAATACCGTCTTCGTTATAGGGGATGAATATAAAAGTGCTGTCCGGGTTTAAGGCCGAAGCCAGGGAGTGCTTGATGATTTCCGATTGCATTTGTGCTGCCCGTGGGAACTCCGGACTTTCAGATGGTTGAGAAAATTGCTGGCTTATTTGCCCCCTCAGCGAAGCTGTAGCGGCTTCTGGATTGTTGATTAGCTGTTGTTCCATGTCAAAACCAATCGCTTCAACCAGTTCTTTAATTTGCTGCGGTGCCGGTTCTTCCTGCAGAGGGACTATTTGTGGTAACTGCTGGCTTATTTCAGTTTCCAGCAGATTTTCTCTAAAAGCAGGTTCCAGCAGCGCAATATTTTCTCTATTTGCCGGCAGGTTGTTGAATTTGAGAAAGAGCAGAGAACGCAGTTCGTTTTGGTCGGTGTTGGCTTCGAGTTCAGTTTCGGTGTCTGGAGAAAAAAAGAGTTCCCGTATTATTGTT
Organism: bacterium; assembly: GCA_003554945.1. Classification (GTDB taxonomy): domain Bacteria; phylum T1Sed10-126; class T1Sed10-126; order T1Sed10-126; family T1Sed10-126; genus T1Sed10-126. The sequence goes on along the minus strand of PWHN01000009.1, from coordinate 26,686 downwards.
TCCTGGGGACTCTCGTTCGAATTGCTTATTTTGCTGAAAAATTGAGCCGGGTCAGTTTTGTCCCATAAATTCAGTCGGCCAAGCAGTTGGGGTAGTTCTGGTGTTTCCTGGTTCTGACTCTCAAGCGCAAATTCAATTATCTCCAGCACCTGTTGGACTTGGTTAACAGTACTGTTATCAGGATTTTCGATACCCTGCTGTTTTAACAGCGTTTCGGCCGGCTTCTCCGGTTGAGTGTCCATAACCCGGGCGATATCGGTTAGCTCAAGCTTCTCTTTTTCTCCACCGGTAATCATCGCCAGCTTCTTCAGTGCCTTTTCCAGCAGCTCGGACCGTTCTGATATTTTTCCCTTCAAAAGCCATTGACCGGCTCGCTCGGTTAATTCAGCAGGAAAGCTTTCCCCCTCATCGACCGGTATTTTTCCCTCAACCTCAATTTTTTCCCCGGCCACTTCAACTATGTGGCTGTCATCTTTTTGGCTTTTTACAACAGTCGCTTCAATTTTTTGGTCAGCAGTTTTTGTTAACTCTTTTGGCGGCGACTCTTTTAGCTCGACTTCAAAACTATTTTTCTCGGTTGTCTCTTTTTTGGAGAGTTCAGAAATAATCTGATAAGTGTTTCTTTCAGCCTCCCCTTGACCGTCTGTTTGCGAGCTTGTAGTCTGCCGGTCTTTCGCACCGTCGCGCTGCATTTTTAGTGGGCGATCTGCCTGTTCTTTTGTTCTGCTGGTCTTCTTTTCAGTATCGGGAGGGACTGATTGTTTAGCCACTGTGCGAGAATTTTTTGCAGGGAGGTAATAGTTTTGGTCAGTTAATTGTTGTCTGATTTCGTTTGCAGAAACTTTTGTTTCAACACCGGGCGAAGCATCTCTATCCGGGGTTTTTAAAGGGAGCAGTTTCAGCAGCTCTTGATCAGTAAAATCAGTTAATTCTTTGCCGCTTAATATTTTTAGACTTCCATCGTTTTCAACCTTACCAATCAGCCTGGCGCCCTCGGGTAAATCGAGGTGAAGCTTCGTTACTACTTCAACTTCGTTTTTTATAACCAGATGGGTTGTTCCGTCATTTTTTGTTGTACCAACTTCGATGCCCACCGTCTCCCCCTGGAGGTCTTTTAGAGTCTCTTTTGGCGGCTGAGAGCTGTCGGAGCTGGCGAAGCCGGATAGGGATAGCGGCAGTTGTTCCATTTAACTGCCGAAGTAGTAAATCAAGCGGCCTGAGAGCGCTTCAATTGCGCCGCCCTGTCCCTCCACTTCCAGGTCTAAGTAGTCGGCAACCGTAAAAGAAAAGCCGGCGGTTAAAGAGAGTCCGGCGTATTCGTCAAGCTCGTAGGTTACCTGGTCGGAATTTTGTAGTCTTACCTCGCGTCCGGAGTATATTATTCCAAGATAGGAGTGATAGCTATCAACAGTTTCAAAACCGCGAGCCCGCTCTGTTATTCGTCCCAGGATAACTCCGGTCTGCCAGTCATTTTTGATTTCAAGACTGCCGTTTGCATTACGGTAGTCCTGTTTGTCGTGCTCAAAGTAAGCGGCTGTTAGTTTTAGGTAGAGGTCGGGATTAGGTTCCAATACGTATTGAAATCCGCCCCCGTAGACGTTGCCGTCTTCGACGTCAGTGTCTCCAAATTCTGTGTCAGTGCTCCCGAACATTCCGTAAATACCAAATCTTTCGTCGAAACGGTAACTGATCCTGGCGCCGAGTTGCTGATTTATTAGTTCTTCTACCTCGCCACCGTTATCCTTTGGATCAAAATCAGCACGGCTATAGGAGTAGAATGCCGACAGGTCGGGTTCGCGGACACGCGTGTGTTCAATCAGACCAACCTGCTGCGCTGCCGCAACTGTGGGTAGAAATGATAAAACAATAATTAAGATAAACTTTAGCAAGACGGACTCACCCCGATAATAGATTGAATTTATCTGTTTCTATCATTATCCCCCATAAATCGTTTGTTGACAAGGCTCAAAACCTTACCGCCAGAATTTATCGGCTCATCTTCTGTAACTACTCACCTTATCTTTCCCCCCTTCAAGGGGGGAAATAAAAAGGGGGGGTGAAAAAATGTCCCTCTCCTTGGGCCGTTTTACGGTCCCTCCAGGGGAGAGGGGAGAGTTGAGTGGGTACCATTTTCTTTTAGGAGGGCAGGAGGAAGATATTTGATTACGTATTGGTGGTCACAATGACGTAACTGCTGAGAAGACCGGGTTAGGGAAGTGGTGTACAAAAATTTACCCGGATCTCCAGAGGTGGAGATCCGGGTTTAGTTCAGAGTGGAGAGATAATAAATATAAAATCAGGCCACTTTGATAAGCTCTTCGGTGGAAAGACCTTCTTCACGGACCATCTGGCGGACTTCCTGGTGTAGAAGTTCAAGACCATTAGGGGCGTCAAGAAGGTTGATGCGGTCGCCCAGGACGTCGGAGAAGTTCTCTCGGATGTATTCAATCATTGTCTCCCGGGCTCTCTCGTCGCTGGAAAAATCTAACTGGATTTCCTGACTCACCTTACATCACCTCCCGCACTATAGTTTTCTATCGTTCACAAATATCATCGGCTTAAAGGCAAAAATAATTTAGAAAAATATAGGTGGGGAATGGAGAATTATTCGACCGGTTTTAAGAAGATGTTATTGTTTTTGCGGAAAATTTTTATCTGCTTGGCTGCGCCTATCTCTTTTTTGAGCTTGTTTTTCATTTTAATTACGCCGGCTTCGCAATCATTGTCCTGGCGCAGTCGCACTTCCTGGGAGTCGTCGGTGGCGTTTATGAAATCATCTTTATCCAGGTAGAGATTTAGTTCGTGTACAGTCTGGTAGCAGGAAATTTTACGGCCGACTGTTGGACTTATGACAAGCAGGCCGTCTTCAGGAGATTGGGGGATAATGGTCAAAGGGACGGTATGTTGCAGTGTAGACGACATTGATGAAAAACTCAGGAACTTTCTTTTATATTTACGTTAATAATAATGTTTCCCAGGTTGGTTTCAAGTGGCACCTGCAGATATTTGTCGGAAATGCTGTCACTGATTTCCATGTCTTCTCCAACGATTAACGAGGGGGGAGTTATGTCAATGTGTTTACCATCCAGTTGCTTGTGCAGTTTGGCGGAAGCATTGCCGGTGATTATATTACCCAGCTCCTGAATGGTGGAGCGGACAAGTTCATTTAGGCCTGGTATCTTTTCGCCGTTCATTTCGCTGGCTATTTTTACAGCGGTAACCCGGTTCATGTCGTAAATAACACGTCCTTCTAAGTCGCCGGAAATTCCAATGTAAGTAGCCGTGCCAAGACTTTGAGAGGGCGCACTGGAAACGGCAAGCTTGCCACGGTTGACCTCCATTCCAGGGATAAATTGTTTCAGGGTGGAAATCGCTGACGTTACAAAGGGATTTATATATTCAGCTTTCATAGTATCTAACCTTTCAGAACTTTTTCTAAGCGGTTGAAGACATCTTCTCGTTGAAATGGTTTGACTACAAAATGTTTGGCACCTTTCATCACGCTCTCCTTTACCGTGTCCTCCTGGCCCATGGCGCTGACCATTAAAACTTTAAGTTCCGGCTCAATTTTGAGAATCTCTTCCAGCGCTGTCAGACCGTCCATCTCCGGCATTGTGATGTCAAGCGTTAAAAAGTCCAATTCGTCGCCGTGTTCTTCAACCAGCGCAACAGCTTCTTTGCCGTTTTCTGCTGTGGCTATAACCTCAGCGTCAAATGATTCTAACATTCTGACGAGGTTTTTCACCATAAAGGCCGAGTCATCCACCACGGCGCATTTAAACGGCTCTCCGTCTTCATTATTACCTAATGTTAACAGGTGTTCATCGTCTGTTGTAACCACCATTACTCACTCCAGATAATTCCCTTAAAATGGGTTTGAAATTTTTGCTGCTGCCAGCATAATCAATAGACAAGAATAAGCCTAAGCTATTATAAAACCTGAACTACAAAATAGCAAGTCAGGTCTGATCAGAGCTGCAATCACATCTCTGCAGCGTCATTCCGGACAACCTACTGTAGTGCTCACAGCCCCGGGAATCATTCTTGAACTTGATGTCATTCCGGCCTCCGAACCGGAATCCATCTTGAACTTGACGTGATTATAGTTCAAACCCGTAAAAATGGATTGCGGGTCAAGCCCACAATGACGCCCGATAGAACAAGGTCGCTCTTGAACTTGACCTTGCCTTTGGGGCTTGCGCCTCTTCGCCCTATCTCCCGCTCGCCCTTTCTGGCCCCCCGGCCCCCGAGCCGGAAAACACCAGCTTAAAGCTCAAAGCCAAAAGCTGAAAGCTAATTCAAATTCATTAAGTGCTCATAAAACTTGTTGCGAGTTACGGGTTGCGGGTTTAAACCCATAACTGGAAACTGAAAACGGGTATTCATGGACCAAGCCAGGTTTAAACCAATATTAGTAATGCCGAGGATCTCTACAAGTTCTCGGTCTAATTTATCTCTGGTTTTGGGAAATATATTTTGAACTCTGTGGTTTCGTTAGATTGAAATTCAAATCTACCCTGCAATTGATCCTCGGCCAGCGACTGTGCAAGCTGCAGACCGAGGGAGTCGGTTTGAGCAAGGTCAAAATCTTCAGGTACGCCGGTCCCGTTGTCGCGGACAACAAATATTATTTCATCTTCAGTTTCATCAATTTCTATCCATAAACGTGGCTTTGAGACGCCCTCAAAAGCGTGCTCAAGAGCATTAGCAAGCAGTTCGTTAAGAATCAAACCGCAGTGAATGGCCTCGTCAAAGTTCATCTCAACCTGGTCGTTTATTTGGAAATTTATTTGAGGGACGAGCTGCAGGTCGTAGCTCCTGACAATGGCTTTGGTCAAATTACGGAAATACCTGTCGGTTTCTACCGTTTCCAGGTGTTCCGAGCGGTAGAGCTGATCATGAACCTGAGCCATGGCGTGGACGCGACTGCGACTCGTTTCAAAGGCTTCAATAATTTCATCGTCTGCTTTTTCCATGATTTCAAATTTCTGCAGGTTCAGCAGGCTGGAGACTACCTGCAGGTTGTTTTTTACCCGGTGGTGGACCTCCTGCAGCAGCGTTTCTTTTTCTTTCAGTGCCTTCTCCAGGCTGGCGATAGCTTCTTCGTAGTCGGTAATATCTCGCAGTTGCTCGACAATGTAGAGGATGTTACCTTCGTCGTCCAGAATTGGATTACTGCGGCAGCTCCAGTAAGTCTCCAACTCGGGGACATATTTTTCAATTTCAACTAATTCTTTTTTCTCACGCGCTTTTTTGGTTGCGCAAACTTCACAGGGCTCAGTGCGACCCAGTAGTTCAAAACATTTTTTACCCTTAACCTCTTCCGGTGTTTTACCCAGCAGCTCATAACCTTTGCGATTGTAACGGCGGATGGTAAGGTCGCTGTCCTGGATTGCAAGCACGTCAGGGATGGCGTTGATGATCCCCTCAAGTAGCTGGTTCTGCGATGCGAGTTCCTGTTCTGTCTTCTTCCTTTCCTCGACCTCCGCCCGCAGTTGTTGTTCAGTGGCTTTAAGTTGTTGATTGGCAGCGTCGAGCTGTTGGACCTGGGCGTCAAGGCGGTCCTTTGATTGCCATAGTTTCTCAAGTGCCAGGCTGCGCTCCTCTTCAATCGCCAGCGCTTTGGCAATTACTTTGAACAGATTTTGAGTTTCTGTGTCCAGGTGAACCTTGTCGGTGGAAACACCACAGAGCGTTCCCAGCGGTTCGCTGTGGCGGTAGATAACCAGTCCGGCATAAGTCTGTAGATCGGAGCCTTCCAGCCAGGGATCTGTTTCAATATATTTGCTATTCTGCAGATCGTCAATAACAACCAGGTCCTGTTCTTCACGCTGAACAAGCTCATTACAGATGTGGCCTTCTGCCTGGTCACTTTTTGGATTTTTCGGGGGAAGATTGCAGGAAGACTTGACCCACATTTTTCCCTCTTCAATGCGGTTGTAAAATATTATGTCAAGACCGGAGATATTTGCTAGTAGCTCAGTTAGACGATCAATATTTTTCTCAGGCTCTTCACCAAAATTCAGGAAAGTATTGGTTAACGCTTCCAAATTTTTGCGATCCCGTCTTTGCTCTGTAAAATCTTCGGCCACCTTCACGAAGTGGGTGACATCGCCTTCCCCATTGAGGATCGGGGAAATCCGGGCCTGCTCCCAGTAGTAATCCCCGTTCCTGGTCTGATTGTGAAATTCACCCGCCCAGGTCTCGCCCCCTTTTATCGTAAACCAGAGGTTCCAGTAGTAGTAAGTGTCCTGGTAGCCTGATTTAAGAACGGAGGGGTCCTCGCCAATCACCTCTTCCACCGGATAGCCGGTTACTTCGGTGAACCTTGGATTTACGTATTCAATTGTGCCGCTTTTGTCAGTGATGACGACAACAGCCGGGGATTGCTCTATCGCCCGGTTCAACTTGCGAAGTTCTGCCGTTCGCTCAAGTTTTTGCGTGATATCAAGGTGATGGGCCATTATGCCCAGAGGAGTGCCCTCGCTGTCGTAAATTTTAGATGCCGTCACCTGGACTTCAAATGTTTCACCGCCCGGCCGTCGGGCCGTTAACTCTTCCATCCATTCGTCCTGTTCGTCAAACTGTTGAAATAGTTCTCTTACTTCCTCCGGCTCCTCATACAGGTGCTCAACCCGTCTTCCCAGCAGTTTTTTTTCAGTGTCAAAGCCCCACATTTTAACCATTGATCTGTTGATTTCAATAATGCGACCGTCCAGGTCACAGAAGCCAATTCCCCCATGAGCGGAGTCAAAAGCCGATTCCTTAAATTGAAGCTCTTTTTTTCGTTTTTCTCTCTCAGTTACGTCGGTAGTAATACCAAGAAAGTTACCGTTCGGTAATTCGGAAACCCTTACCTGCCAGGTTCGTATTTCTTTATCTTTGGTCTGAAAGGGAACTGTTAAAGAAGAGTTATCCTGCTGCAGGGTAGCCGCAATTTTTTCTTGCAGTTGTTCACGGTTGTCTGGGGGAACAAGGTCCATAATTTTCATCTCGAGCAACTCATCCCGCCGGTAGCCGGTGAGTTCCTCAGCCGCCTGATTTACTTCCAGATACTGGCCGTTTTCGTCCGCCACAAATATTCCGTGGGGGGAGGTATCCATTAAAGCGTTGTATTTTCTCTCAAACTCATGATGGCCGGTTTTCTTATTTACCGATTGATTTTCAAGAGATTGTATCTTTTTCCCCTGCTGGTTGATTTTATCGCAGAGGCGCTGCACTTCAGCCTCTAAATCTTTTTGGTCGTCGCATTCATCAATAATTTCTTGAGCCGCTTCTAAAGACAATCCATTATCCAAAATAGCCACTTCCTATTTCCAAAAGTCATCAATAAATATATATTAAATCTAAAAATTGTCAAGTTTGATAAATTTTTATTTTCCTCAATAAGGTTGTAATTGCCGTAGAATAAGTGATAATTTTCTGTAGAGCAAACGGACAGTTTAATATTGTAATTATTTGGCTACTGACCGGGAATTGAAGGCAATGGTCGTCATTGCGGACCACGATCCGCAATCCATTTTTTCACCCCCCTTTGTCTTTCCCCCCTTCAAGGGGGGAAAGACAAAGGGGGGATGGTTTTGAACGATACCCGTTTGAAATTCAAGATGGATTCCAGATCGCGCTCCCGAACACTCAATCAAATTGTAAGAACAATCTCTTACTTCTTGGTGTTAATTATCCATAGCACTTGCGATTGAGTGCTCGGGCGCTTGTCCGGGATGACGGAAGCCGGGATATTTTGTCCGGATCATGCTTAACAGGCATTTAATCTTTTAGGTGGATAGGAGGTTCTTAATGGAAACAGGCAAGGGAGGAGAAACTTCAGGTTCTGAAACCCCTCAGGAAAAATTGGGACAGGCGGAAGAACTTGCGATGTTTAGACGTGGCCCCATGGTAATTTTTAAGTGGCGAGATGGTGAAGGCTGGCCAATTGAGTTCGTCTCTGAAAACACCGAGCAGCTTTTTGGTTACAGGCCCTCCGAACTGGTCGGTGAGTTATTTACAAATCTTATTCACGAAGAAGACCTGGAGGGCATGATAAAGGAAAACGAACCGTTTTATTCAGAAGGAGTGGAGTGTCTCGAAATTGGTCCGTATAGATTACGGCAAAAATCAGGCGGCCATTTATGGGTTCAGGAGACATCGAGCGCCGTGAGAGACGAAACTGGAAAAATCACTCATTTTCTCGGCTACCTGGTAGATATAACGGAAAGAGTCCAGGCTGAACAAGAACTGGATGCTGCCAATCAACAGCTTGATGCGGCCAATCAACAGCTTGAAGCTCAAAACCAGGAACTTGAAGCTTACGTGCAGCAGCTTGAGGCGCTGGAACAACAACTGAAGGCAGAAATAAAAGAACGCGAGGATAGGGAGCAAGAACTGCAGGAGCTAACCAAAGAATACGAGACTATTTTTCAGGGGGTTGATGACGGGATTTTTCTTGCCGACGTTGAGCGGAGCGGTGATGAGTTTCGTTTCAGTTATAGACGCTTTAACGCCTCCGAGGAGGCACTTGTTGGCGTCGATTCAGATAAGGTTTCAGGGTTGACCCCGTCCGATGTTTTTGGGCCGGACCAGGCGGAGAAAATTTGTGCTGACTATGCACGTTGTGTAAAAAAAGGAGAAACCATTACTTACGAGGAAAAATTAACTGTCAAGACAGGAGAAAAAGATTTTCGAATTACACTCTCGCCGGTATATAGAGATCATCAGGTAGAACAGATAGTGGGAATAGTGCGAGACATTACGGAAAGCAAACAGCGCGAGCGCCGGTTGGAGGAGCTGCTGACGGATAAAGAAAACCTGCTGCGTGAAGTTTATCACCGTGTTGGCAACAACCTCCAGGTTATTACCAGTTTACTGCGTCTGCAGCAGTTTGAACTGGGCGAAGAGATATCGCCTGCTTTACAGGAGGCTTTTGATTCAACCCGCCGCAGAATTGAGACTATGTCAACGGTCCATGACCATGCACTCTCCGGACATACCCGGGATAATGTTGAAGCCCAAAAATTTCTGAAGGAGCTTTGCAGCAATATTATTTCGCTGTCTGATTTTCATTCAGAGGTAGCCATTGACTGTAAACTGACAGAAGAAATTTATCTTGACCTGGATAGTGCGGTCTATCTTGGACTATTTTGTAATGAGATCCTGGGATTTTTCCTGCCTGAAATTACCGGCAGTGATGAGTTTGTTCGGGTTGGGCTTGAGATGGATACAGTTTCTGACACGGAGGACTGCCGGCTGCAAATTGAATTTGATCACCCCGGTTCCTTGCAGAAACTGTTCGAAAAGTTTGAAAAGTCGCTTGCCGGCCGCCTGGCTCACACTCTTGTCGCCGATCAATTGACCGGCGAAATTCATTTTAATCCGGGAGACAATCTACTTTCGGCTGTTTTTAAACGCAGATGTAACTGAATTTTTCTCTCCCCAATTTCTTCAACTCTCATCTCCGGCTTCAGTGCCAGACCCAAAACCTTCTAACCCGGATAAATTATCAGGGTCACGCTAAACAGAACCCACCGAAGCATCTCCCCTCCCCTGGAGGGAGGGGATTAAGGGGAGGGGGAAAATGTCTTTTGAACCCAAATTCAACTCCTTATTCCCCCCATCCTAACCTTCGGACTTATCCCGTCCATGGAACGGCGGTCTTCGACTTTCCCGCTAAGCGGGAAATCGAATTTTGCTCTCCTGCAAAATTCCGCCCTCCGGGGGGAAGGAAGTTTGGAACCCTTCGGTAGGTTTTGACGCTAAACGATTTCTCTTGCATTTTTTTGCTTAATATATTACTGTTAACCATTATTACTTAACACTTCAGTGGAGAGTGAAATGTTAGAAAAAACCGTTCGGGTAAATCGACTGTTTGATTTTTACCGAAATCTGCTTACTTCCCGCCAGCAGAAAATATTCGAGTTTTATTACCAGGGCGACCTCAGCCTGGGAGAAATAGCGGAGTCGGAAAACTGTTCCCGGCAGGCCGTGCACGACCTTCTGAAGCGGGCTGTGGGTAAGCTGGAAAAATTAGAATCAGAGCTGAAATTTCTTGATCAGAAACGTCACCGTCAGGTAGAACTAAAACAGATTTTAAGTCTGCTGGAGGAAGAGGAGTTAGAATTGGCCCGTAAAAAATTAAAACAACACCTGGAGGCCCTTTAAAAGGCTTCGTTTATTTTTGCTGAAAAAAGGAGGAAGATGAAAACTAATGTTTGATTCGCTAACAAAAAAACTAAACGAGACATTCAAAAAATTGCGCGGCCGGGGAAAACTATCAGAAGATGAAGTCAAGGACGGGCTTAAAGAGATACGCAGGATCCTGCTGGCGGCTGACGTTCATTACTCGGTGGTAAAAAAATTCATAAATGGAGTTGAGGGGAAGGCAGTGGGGGAAGAAGTGCTTGAAAGTCTGTCACCGGGCGAGCAAATTATCAAAATTGTTCGCAGTGAACTGGAAGAAATTCTCGGTGGTGACCAGGCCGAGCTTGATCTCGGGGCGGCGAATCCGCTGCCCGTGATGCTTGTTGGTTTACAGGGAACCGGTAAAACCACTACCTGTGGTAAGCTGGCCAACTATTACTCAAAAGATGGCAAAAAACCGCTTCTCTATTCGGCGGACTACAAACGGCCGGCAGCTCGTGAGCAACTGCAGCAAATAGCGGACGGTAATGATTTTAATTACTATAAACATCAGTATGATGATCCGCGGCAGGATTTAGAGGAACTGCGTCAGCATGCGCGCCGGGGGGGAATGAATCCCTTAATTATTGATACGGCTGGACGCTTGAACATCGACGAGCCAATGCTGGACGAAATTAGCGATTTTACCCAGATATTACCGGAGATGAAGGTTTTACTGGTTATTGATGGGATGATGGGTCAGGAAGCTCTGAATGTTGCTGACGATTTTGCCGGTTCGGTTGAACTGGACGGTCTTGTTCTCACAAAAATGGAGGGTGACGCTCGCGGTGGAGCGGCAATTAGTGCCCGTGAAGTTACCGGTGTCCCCATCCTCTTCATTGGAACCGGCGAAAAAATTGATGACCTGCAGCCCTTTTACCCGGAGCGCATGGCCTCGCGTATTTTGGGAATGGGGGATGTATTCTCACTAATTGAAGAGGCTGAGGAAGCTGCGGACGAGAAGCAGCAGCAGGAGATGCAGCAGCGGTTCATGGAAGGTGAAATCACGATGGAAGATTTAGACAAGCAGTTTGACCAGTTGAAAAACATGGGACCGCTGGAAGGGATACTGGAGAAACTGCCCGGAGGTTTTCAGCTCAAAGATCAGCTTCAGCAGAGCGACATGAGTCCACGAGATATTGATCGGATGCAGGCCATTATTAGATCTATGACACCGCAGGAACGGCGAAATCCCGAAATTATAGATGGTTCACGCCGCCGCCGTATTGCTGAAGGCAGCGGCACTTCACGTCAGATGGTTAATAAGTTGCTTAAACAGTTTAACATGATGAAAAAAATGATGGAAAAGTTGCGTAACAACCAGGGGATGGTGCAGAAAATGGCATCGCAGATGGGATTGGGTGGAGCCGGTGGGATTCCTGGGTTGTAGTGGGAAAGTTATGAAGTGTGAAAGTGTGAAAGTGTGAAAGTTGGAAAGTTAGAAAGTGGGAAAGTGTGAAAGTTAGAAAATATTATTGTGTAGAATTAGTGAGACGATTTTTTACAAGGAGTGATTGGTATGGCAGTTAGACTTAGACTGCAGAGGCGCGGTAAGAAGAAAGAGCCTTACTACCGGGTAGTCGCTACCGATCGAGCTGTCGGCCCTCAGGCCGGCTGTATCGAAGAACTGGGTTTTTATCGTCCAGTGGCTTCCGGTGAAGAGACGGAGTTAGAGCTAAATGAAGAGCGAGTGAAACACTGGCTGGATAGTGGTGCTCAACCGTCAAGTTCAGTCCGTGATTTGCTGCGAAAAGCCGACTTGAACGGCGATTGACGGCTACTGATGGGAGATTGTCCGGCGGAAGAGGACTTTATCACAGTCGGCCGGATTGTCAAAGCTCACGGCATAGCGGGTGAAGTTGCCGTTGTGCCGGAGACGGATTTTATCGCCGAAAGATTTGCTCCCGGATCAGTTTTTAACAGTAGTCCCCGGGAGAAGTTGACCGTTCAGTCTGTTCGGCCGCAGAACGATAGGCTTCTAATAAGTTTTGAAGAAGTTGACGATCGAACCCGGGCCGAGTCGCTTGCCGGTCAGGAGCTGTTGGTGTCAGAAACAGAAGCATTTGAGCTCCCCGTTGGAGATTACTATGGTTTTCAGATTATTGGTTTGACCGCTTTCAACAGAGAAGGGCAGCAGTTGGGAAAAATTGTTGGGATTGAAGACGCTGCCGGTCGGTCTATTTTAGAAATAGAAAACAACGACGGTCGAATCATTGATTTTCCGGCCGCCTTTGATCTGATTGATCAAGTTGACATTGAAGCGGGAGAAATTATTCTCAAGTTACCTTCCGGTTGGGAGAAGTTGATTCGACCGTAAGCAGTCACACTTTTTAGCTCGAGAAGAGGATAGCTGGTGATGAGCGATGCAGATTCACGTTCTGACAGTTTTTCCGCAGTTATACCGTGCTTTCAAAGAATACGGTATGATTGCCCGGGCGATTAAAAAAGAACAACTTGAGCTCTGCTGCTGGAGTTTGCGCCGCTTTACAGACGACAGTTATGGCGAGGTGGATGACCGCCCTTATGGTGGTGGACCCGGCATGGTGATGAAACCAGAACCTTATTTTCGAGGAGTTGAGCACCTGCAAAATTACTGTCCCGGCGCTCCGGTTTTGTTAACCGATGCCGGAGGGAAAAAATTTGACCAGGACGCGGCAGAATACTTGTCTGAACGCTCAGAAATGATTATCCTTACGGGTCGATACGAAGGTGTTGATCAGCGTGTAAAGGATAATCTGGTCGATGAATGCTGGTCGCTGGGAGATTTTGTAACGCCGGACGGTGATCTCCCCGCGCTGACCATCATCTCAGCAGTTGCACGTTTGCTGCCGGGAGTGCTTGGTAATGACTCCTCTGTCAAAGAGGATAGTTTCCAGGATAATCGGCTTGCGCCACCAGTTTACACCCGTCCAGATAATTATCGGGGGATGGTGGTCCCGGAGGTGCTGCTGTCCGGTGACCACGAGGCGATTAAACGCTGGCGCCGGAACAAAGCAATGGAAAGAACTGAAGAAGAAAGACCCGAACTTTTAGATTAATGAAGTTATACACAGGAGGAGATTAAGATGAAAGGTTCAACACGCGAAGTTTTGAACGAAGAGCTTTCCCAGGGAGAATATCCCGACTTTCAACCCGGTGATAAGATACGGGTTGAAACCCGTGAGGATATAGGTGGCCATATGCGCACTCGTTTCTTTGAGGGGGTCTGCATAGCCCGAAAAGGCGAAGGGATTGACCAGACTTTTAAAGTCCGCAAGGATAGTTTCGGTGTTGGTGTTGAGAGAATTTTTCCTCTACACTCGCCAATTATTGAGTCTATACGGGTTCTTCGCAAAGGTGTAGTGCGCCGGGCCAAGCTTAATTACCTGGCTGAAAAGTCTTCCCGCGACGCGCGAATTGAAGAACGCCGGGCCGACCTGGATGCTATCAACCGGGTGCAGTCCGGTTCCGTCGAAGAGGAAGAAACTTTCGAAGAAGAAATTGTCGAAGAGGCCAACGAGGAAACCGCTGAAGCCCCGGAAGTTGCCGATGAGACCGAACAGGAAGAGGCCGGTACCGAACCGGTAGAAGAAGGGGCGGAAACTGCGGAGGACTCCGAGGAAGCAGAAACCGAGGAAGAAGAGGAAGAGGCAAAGGAAGAGTAACCTTTGTCCTCTTATTCTCGGGACGGTAGCGGCGGGGGAGTGCCCCGGGTTTATACCGATACCGAGGATCTGGCGGCAGAACTTAACCTGAAGCCCGGAGAGATAATTCATGCGTATGTGGAATCTATTATACCGGGCGAGCAAAATAAGTTACTGCTGAATATTAAAGGTGAAAGAGTTGTAGCAGCCAGTCGTCCTGAAATTAACGCTGGAGATTCCATTGTTGTCCGTGTGAAATCTATTGAGCATCCAATTGAGCTCAAGGTTTTTGCACCGGATGAAGTTGGCGAGAAGCTGGGTGCGGAGCAAGTAGATACGATAGTAAAATCATTTGGTCTTAAGCCTAACGAGAGGTTAAACAAAGCCGCCTGCAGTCTTCTGGAGTCCGGAATTCGGTTAGACGGCGAATTGCTGGAAGCGGTTGATCGTCATCGTGAGAAGTTGTTTGCCGACGGTGAGACCTCTCCCGGTCGAATGCGTGCTTTTACCTTTTTACAGCGGCGTGATCTTGAAATTAGTATTGAGGCTTTGAAATGTCTTGAGTCGCTGCCGCGCGGTTCAGAAGCAGTTGACTGGACCCCCCTTTTATCATCCGGCGCAAGCGCCAGTTCTCCCCGGTTTGATTTGAAAAAATTACTGGTAAAAATGGGGTTAGATTTGCCGGCGCTTTTGGGGCGGCGCCCTAAAACTGCTTCCCGTAGTGTTAGTTCCACTCTGCTTGGAAGAGCAAAATCAGGTCTTGCCAGCCCCGGCGAGCAGATGTTGCTCTCATTTTTTTTGGCCCAGGCTCTGAGCAACGCGGATAATAAAAATGAAGTAAATTTAATCCTACCGCTTACTGCTGGAGATCAGTTCAGAGAGCTTCACCTCTGGTTGAAAACGGGGGAGCGCCCACCAGGCTGGCGGGAGCCGGATTGGCGAGGTTCTGTTTTAATCTATCAAAATGGCCGGAAATACCTTCGGGTTGATCTTGATAAAGCGGCCGAAAAATTGGCCGTTGTTTTCAAAACTGGAAGCCCTGAAACGCGGGAGAAATTGTCTCAAAAAATGCAGAGGTTCAAAAATATGCTTGATGAAGCCGGGTATGATTGTGAAGTAAAATTGGAGCAGACAGAACCCGATGGCTTACCCGACCCTGTGCTTCCGGAACCCGGTCGCCACCAGAGCAGTGATCCTGCGGGGGTTAATTTACTGATATGAAGACGGATGATGAAAAAGATGCAAGCTTTGAAAAGTCTCTGACGCGGGAAGAGGAAATTGATAAAATGCAGCAACTGGCGAAACAGATGGATGTTTCATTTTATGAGGACCGGAAGTTAATCGATGAGCTGTTTGATCTTGATTTTGAAGAACGTATTCCCGGCTCCTTTGCCAGTATTCTATCCGAATTGATAAATGTGGTGAATAAAGATGAAGTTCAAAGTTAAAGAGCTGGACGAGGGCAGTCGCTTTCCCTGTGCTGTCTATGCTGATTCGGGTAAAAAGCTCAGCGGTAGCGGACTTGTCGTAGACCAGGATGTTAAGGAAAAGTTGCTAAGCTGGGGTATAGATACCCTGGTGGCTGTGAAAGAACCGCTGCCTGAACCGATATCGGAGCTTCGTGAAGCCGAAAAGGACAAACTATTGCTTGAAAATATTGAGCCGCCCATAATATTTGACTGCCCGGTTTTTAATGAAGATGGGGTAAAGGTTATTGAACCTTTTGTGGTTATTGGTGCCGAGCAAATACGTCGTCTGCGCCGCTGGGGGATAAAAAAAATCAGGGCTGCCAACTCTCCGCTAAGTCCCTCAGACATTGAGACGCTGCGTGATCAGGCTAAGAGTGTCG
This sequence comes from bacterium, assembly GCA_003554945.1. Taxonomy (GTDB): domain Bacteria; phylum T1Sed10-126; class T1Sed10-126; order T1Sed10-126; family T1Sed10-126; genus T1Sed10-126. The sequence continues at coordinate 11,041 of PWHN01000009.1, read as the reverse complement.
AAAAACAGATGGATGAAGAAAGAAAAGAACCGGAAGAACCTCCCGAAAAGTCACATGATGAGCCGGAAACAGAATCACCTCACTATTACAAACCGGTTGAAAAAAAGAAAGTCAAGAGAATTTATCGCAGTAGTCTGGCCAATTTTACAGAGCTTCTGGATCGTTTTGGTCGGTCGCAGCTCGATAAGATAGATCCTTTTTACGAATTGGTTAAGCCTCTGGCCAGAATTGTTCAGGACCAGCGACAGCTTGTCCTTTACCTTCTGGCAGTGGATAAAATTCGCGGAGAGGATTACATTTATAAACATAGTTTACAGACGGCGCTGCTGTCAATGGTGATTGGAAACGAAATGAACATGGGTGACCGTGAGCTGTGGCGTCTGGGCGTGGGAGCCTTAATTCATGACACCGGGATGCTCAAAATCCCACAGGCTATACGTAAGAAAAGTGGGCAATTAAATCAGGAACAACGCCAAAAAATGAAAAAGCATCTGCTCATGGGAGCGCGGGTAATAAATGGGCTGAAGGCGTGTCCGGCAGACATTCAGAAAGTGATGCTGCAGCACCACGAGCGTTATGACGGCTCGGGGTATCCTTCCGGACTGAAAGGGGAACAAATACATCTGCACGCTCGTATCGTCAACCTGACGATGACCTATGTTGCTCTCAATCAGCCGCGACCTAACCGGCCGGAATACGGGATTCGAAAGAGTATACGAAATGTAATTTATGATCAGAAGGAGCGTTATGATCCTGAAATATTGGACGTATTTTTATCTGTAATGGGGGTTTTTCCGCCGGGGGGTGTCGTCCGATTGACGTCGGGAGCTCTTGCCATTGTGATGGAGGCCGACCCCGACAACCCGCTTGATCCTATTGTCCGGGTGCTGAGGGAAAAAGACCAGCGACTGGAAAGGCCTTATCGTCTATTTTTAAACCGTTCTCGTCAGTCCATTGCGGGGATATTAAATGACAACGAACACAATTATGACGTCTATGAATTAGTTTGACTCAATTGTAATGGGGGGTAGGACGGTTAATTGTTGTTAGGACTTATTTGATTAAGATCCAGCTCACCTGTTGCAATCGCCTGCAGGAACTCCCCGTTCGAAGAATATTCTTCCAACTGATCGAGTAAAAATCTCAACGCCAGCTCATCGTCAAGCTCGCCAAGGTAGCGCCGCAATCGCGAAACAATACGGTATTCGTTTTCGTTGAATAAAACCTCTTCCTTTCGGGTTCCGGACTGGCTGATGGAGACCGCCGGGTAATAACGTCTTTCAGCCAGATGTCGGCTAAGAACCAGTTCCATGTTACCCGTTCCTTTAAATTCCTGGAAAATAATCTGGTCCATCTGTGAACCGGTTTCAACAAGCGCCGTCCCAATTATTGTCAGACTGCCCCCATTTTCTACATTTCTTGCGGCCCCAAAAAACTGCCGGGGTTTTTCCATTGCTTTTGAATCCAGACCGCCCGAGAGGGTTTTTCCCTGGGAATCAGCGAAAAGATTGTAGGCTCGGGCCAGCCGGGTAATTGAATCGAGCAAAATAACGGTATCATCACCGTTGACCAGGGATTCTCTTGCTTGTCTTATTGCCTTTTCTGCCGTCTTAACGTGACTCTTTGGATTTTTATCGGAGGAAGAGTGCATCACTCTGGCATTGGCGTTTCTTTTGAAGTCAGTGATCTCTTCCGGTCGCTCGTTGATAAGAAGCGCCAGTTGCTGGACCTCAGGATGATTTTTATGTAGAGAACGTGATATTTTCTGTAGTATCGTGGTTTTTCCCGCTTTTGGGGGTGAAACGAGCAGACAGCGTTGTCCTTTCCCAATTGGTGATATAATGTCCAGAATACGCGAGGTGTATTCGTCTGGTCTGTATTCCAATTGGAAACGCTCGTCAGGATAGGTGGGAGTTAGTTTGTCAAATTCCCTGTCCAGTTTACCGTTTTGCATTTGATTATTTCCTCCTCAGTTGTAAAAACTGAATAATTAGTTTTATTACTCTATTGTTTGTCGCTGCGCGAGCTGGTAAATCTTAGAAGAGGACTGAAGTAAAAAGGTGTGAAAAAAACTGTAAGAGTCAGTTCATAATTGGAGCGGGAGCTCGCTCCGAGTTCTCGTAAGCGGCTATTTTATCCTCCAACTTTAGAGTTAAATCTATTTCGTCCAGTCCTTCCAGCAAGCGGCGCTTGCGCTCAGGGTCAACGCCGAAATCAATAACCAGGTCGTGTTCGTCACGAAGTTGTTGATTCTCGAGGTCGACGGTTAGACGGTAGCCTTGATGCTTATCAGTCAGCGCAAATAGCTGTTTTACCCTGTCAGCGGGAAGTTCAATCGGGAGTAAGCCGTTTTTAAAACAATTGTTATAGAAAATATCTGCGAATGAAGGGGCAATAATAGTTTTAAAACCGAAGTCCTTAAGCGCCCAGGGGGCGTGTTCGCGAGACGAACCGCAGCCAAAATTTTCCCTGGCAAGTAAAATTGAAGCCCGGTCATAGGGTTCGCGGTTGAGGACAAAATCGGGTTTTGGCTCGCCTTCTTCGTCAAAACGCCACTCAAAGAAAAGATAAGCACCGAAACCGGTCTTGCGGACCCGCTTCAAAAACTGTTTTGGAATTATCGCGTCGGTGTCGACGTTTGATCGATCAAGCGGTGCGACTATGCCGTCAAAAGTTTCAAAAGCTTCCATCTGTAAAACTCCTCATTCTACGCCTCATTAATGGATTTATTGTAGTTTCCTGATGTCGACAAAATGTCCTGCCAGTGCCGTTGCTGCTGCCGTTCGGGGACTGACCAGGTGGGTCCGTCCGCCGGTTCCCATTCGTCCCTCAAAATTTCTATTGGAGGTGCTGGCGCAGCGTTCCCCCGCCTCCAGCCGGTCGGGATTCATTGCCAGGCACATGCTGCAGCCGGAGTTACGCCACTGGAAACCGGCTTCCAAGAAGATTTCATCAAGCCCTTCTTTCTCGGCCCGTTTCTTAACTAATTGTGACCCGGGGACTACCATAGCTCGAATGTTATTAGCCACTGTTTTCCCCTCGACAACTTCGGCCGCCTGGCGCAGGTCCTCAAGCCGTCCGTTGGTGCAGGAACCAATAAAAACCGTGTCCACTTCAATACCGGTAATTGGTTCCCCCGGTTTTAAACCCATATATTCGAGAGCTCTTTGAGCTTCCTGGCGCTCTTCCTGCCGTTTCAAATTACTTGGGTCAGGGACTGTGTCATTCACGTCGACCGTCATTGCCGGGTTGGTCCCCCAGCTCACCTGGGGAGCCAGACCGTCGACCGGCAGTTCGACCTTCCGGTCGTAAGCCGCCGGAGAGTCGGTTTTAAGCTCTTCCCACTCAGCTATTTTTTTATCAAGTTCTTCCTCGGACGGGGAATAGGGGAGCCCACGCAGGTAGTCGTAAGTAGTCTGGTCGGGAGCGACGAGACCGGAGCGCGCGCCTGCTTCAATCGCCATATTGCAGAGCGTCATCCGTTCCTCCATGCTGGTGTTTTGCACGGCTTCACCGGTATATTCAATTGCGTAGCCGGTTCCCCCGCTGGTGCCAATTTCTCTAATAATGTAAAGGATCAGATCTTTAGCTGCGATAGAATCATCCGGTTGCCCGGTCAGCCGGATTTCCATAGTTTTAGGCTTGTTCTGGGGGAGAGTTTGTGTGGCCAGAACGTGTTCTATCTCGCTCGTGCCAATCCCGAAGGCAAGAGCGCCGAAAGCGCCGTGGGTGGCCGTGTGGCTGTCTCCACAGACAACCGTCATTCCCGGCTGGATAATCCCGTGTTCGGGCATAACCACGTGAATAACTCCGTGATCGTTGTTTTCCAGTGCGAAGAGCTTGATCCCGAATTCCTTACAGTTTTCTCGCAGGGTTTCGATCTGCTTCCGGGAGACAGGATCACGAATTTCCATGTCGTCGGGATCGGTCGGGACGTTATGGTCCATTGTTGCCGCCGTCAAATCAGGTCGCCTCACCTGCCGCCCGGCTACTCGCAGGCCGTCGAAGGCCTGTGGGGAAGTAACTTCATGCATGAGGTGGCGGTCAATGTATAGAAGGTCGGCTCCTTCCTCCGGCGAGTGGACGATGTGTTTGTCCCAAATTTTCTCAAAAAGCGTCTTTTCTTCTGTACTGATAGCTGATCATCCTACTCTTTTGAATTTTTAGATTAGAAAGTTTTTTTAATTCCTCCCAAAATTTTTACCTACACGGAAAGAAAAACAAAGAAAGCTCCGTTTCTTTTTCCCCCCTTGACGGGGGGAAAGACAAAGGGGGGTGAATTGGTTATTCAAAACCATCACTCGACCTCTACCGTCTGAGGAGATTTTTTTGGAATAAACTCCTTTTAAAAGGACGGGAATCTATTCGGGTAAGCACCCACCGTTTCAACCCAAGGAAATGTAGAATAATAGTTTTATCCAAAATTGTCAAGACAAAACAGAAGCCAGTCGCACCATACATCGATCACATGGCATCGACTACTTGCTCGTGTAATATACCGTTGGTGACGACGAGACCGTTTAAGTTCTTCAGGCTTTTCTTGTTGTAGGTGAGGGGAGTGCCGTCGGGTTCGGTGACGCGTCCGCCGGCGGCCCGCAAGACGGCGTCTGCCGCCGCCGTGTCCCACTCCCAGGTTGGCCCGTAGCGGGCGTATATTTCCGCTTTGCCCTCGGCTACCTGGCAAATTTTTAAACTGCTTCCCCGGCCCTGAGTATTCGCTATATTTAGCTGTTCAAACACCGCTACAATTTTTGGGTCCTTGTGCGAGCGGCTGCAGACAGCCGTGGCCTGGCTTGGGTCGCTTACCGGGGAGACGCTGATCGTCTCGGTACCGTTATTTGAAACTGCTATTGCTTCCTTGCCGGCTGTTTTATAAAGCGCTTTGGTAACCGGGACATAAACAACGCCGGAGAGTGGTGTCTCTTCCTCAATAAGCCCTACATTTACCGTAAATTCGCCGTTTTTCTTGACGAACTCCTTCGTCCCGTCCAGCGGGTCGACGAGCCAGAAGCGTTCGAACTCTCGCCGTTTCTCGTAGGCCATATTGTCCGAAGATTCCTCCGAAATTACCGGTATTTCGGGAGTGAGCTTTTTCAGACGGGAGACGATCAGGTTGTGCGACCTTTTGTCCGCCTCGGTGAGCGGCGAGTTAATTTCGTCGTCCTTATGTTCAACTTCAAAATCCTCCTGGTAGACCTCCAGAATTTCATCCCCCGCCGCGCGGACTATTGATTCAACATCGTCAATGAGAGTCGATAACGTTTTCAAGTTTTGCCTCCTTAATTGGTTGGTTCTATGGAGATTACTCTATGGGAAAGGAAAAAATTCTCCAGAACCGTTTTTCATTTTACGATTATATCCTAATTTATCCTGGTTGTAACGATTGTAAGTCAAGAATGGTCATCATGGATGAGTGCCAAAAAAACGGAGGTCAAAAGCGCTGGATTCCGAATCGCGCTCCCTTCGGTCGCTTGTCCGGAATGACGTTGGGGGGTTGTGCATTACGTCAAAATACTTTGACGTAGTGAGAGACGGGTGAAAATGTTAATTTAGAGCGAAGACGGACGGGAACCTTGATTGAAAAAAGAAGGTAGGGGAAAATATGTAGAAATAATACTATCAACTGGAGGTTTATTTATGAGCTACAAATATGGAGATTTCGGAGAAGACGGGGAATTTATTATTAATGACCCGGACACTCCTTTACCCTGGACAAATTATCTTACCAACGGCGACTATTGTGCCCTGATAAGTCAGCACGGCGGTGGATTTTCCTTTTACGTTGATCCCGCCCGCCACGGAACTCTGCGCCGTGAAATGTCGGGCCTGCAGCGTGACTGCCCCGGCCGTTTCTTTTACATAGTTGATGAGAAGCAGCAGGTGGCCTGGTCTCCTAATCGTGTGCCGATGGACGTCCCGATCAAGGATTACACCTGTGTACACCGACCGGGCTTCACCCGAATAAAATCAGTTTACCAGGAAATAGAGGCCAATATTGAGTATTTTGTTCCGCCCGGGGAGGATCACGAGATCTGGTCCTTAAAGCTGATAAACCACTCGGATCGCCCCCGTCATCTGCGTGTCATAGCCGTGGGGGAGTGGCTAATGGGCAATACCGAGCGAGACGCCACTGATCGCCAGTGGGATCAGCTCTTCAAGGATGTCCGTTATGACTCAGAAAACGAAGCGTTAATAGGTAAGAAGCGTCACTGGGAGACCCAGACAGATACACCGCGTGAAATTATGGAGTGGCCCTATGCTATGTATATGACCGCCACTCGGTCTCCCCAATCCTGGGAGGCCAGCCGGGACGAGTTTTTTGGCACCTACCGCAGTTACCATAATCCCCGGGCTCTTGAACATGCCCGCCTGGGTGAAAACGTAGTTGAAGGCGGTGAGGCTGTAGGCGCCTTTGACTGGAAACTGGAGCTGGATAAAGAGAGTAATGAACAACTCTCCTGCATGGTCGGTGTGGTAAGCCGGGATGAGCTGGAGACCGTTAGCTGGGACAAATTCCAGGACGCTAATTACGTCGATTCAGCTCGTGAACAGACTGAAAAATTCTGGCAGGAACGCTTCCAACACGTTCAGGTATCGCTGCCAGACAAGGAACTGGAAACTCTGGTCAACACCTGGCTTCCCTACCAGGTGACCATAAACACCTGGTTTGGACGTGCACCGTCCTTCTGGCACTCTTCCCAGGGTTACACCGGTTTTCGAGACGCCTGCCACGAATCGTTCGGCAGTGCTCCCTTTGCTCCGGAAGACGCCCGTGAAAAAATCAAGCATATCCTATCGTTTACTTTTGAAAACGGTTTAAACTCACACCGGACTCCTCGTGGAGCGCGTGACTATGACGAGAGCGACAACGCTGACGATCCGCTCTGGGTTCCCTTCGCGCTCGATGCTTACCTGCGCGAGACCGGCGACTGGGACCTGCTTGATGAGGAAGTAGGCTGCCTGGACTCTGAAAAAGAGAAGACCGTTCTTGAACATATGATCAACGGTTTAGACTATGTGTTAACTCAGCGGGGAAAGCGTGGTCTGCCGCTGATTCGCTACGGCGATTGGAACGACGCCCTCGACACGCTTGGCGAGGATGGCAAGGGGGAGTCGGTATGGATCGGTCAATTCCTCTGCCTGGCTCTTGACCTGGCAGTGGATATCATGCGTCAATATGGTTATGACCAGTCCAAAATTAAGGAGTACCACCAGGAAAGCGAAAAAGTTAGAAAAACCCTCTACCAGCAGTGTTGGGACGGCGATTGGTTTCTGCGCGCTTTTACTGACGAAGATCGACCGATCGGGAGTAAGGACAACAAGGCCGGACAGCTTTATCTGAACACTCAGACCTGGGCCGTGCTTTCTGACACTACTTCGCCGATGCGAGCCGAGAAGGCCTTCGAGGCGGTTATGGAGCGACTGGACACTCGCTGGGGTCTTCGCTATTTCGCTCCCGCCTACAAGGAGTTAGACCCTGAGATTGGTGTTATAACGCAGTTTTATCCCGGCAAAAAGGAAAATGGTTCCATCTTTAGCCATGCCGCCGCCTTTGCTTTAGTTGCTCTGGCCCAAATGGGCTGGTGTGAAGAAGCGTTTGATCTCTGGCGGAAAATTAGTCCGACAACCCATGCCGCTGAGGACCCCGATCTTTATAGGCTTGAACCTTACGCCTACTGTCAGAACGTGACCGGACCCGATTCGGAGGACTTCGGGCAGGGAAACTACCACTGGCTCTCAGGCACTGCCTCCTGGGTTTACAGAGCCGTACTTGACTATATTCTAGGAGTTAGACCTGACTGGGAAGGCCTTAAAATAGACCCGGCCCTGCCTCCGGACTGGGAGGAATTGACGGTGGAACGTGATTACCGTGGGAAACGGTGGATTATAGATTTTAACCAGACCCCCGGCGGCGAAGGAAAAGTGAAAAACATTGAGGTGGAGGCGGAAGAACATCAAGGGAACTTAATTAAGCTGGAAGATTATGAGGATAAGGACGAAATTCACGTGGAGGTGTTTGTAGAATGAAACTATCAGAAAAAATTGAAAAGACCGTCAATTTTCTTGAAGAGGAGATAGATTTTCAGCCGGAGCTGGGCATGATTATGGGCTCGGGTCTGGGCGAACTCGGTGATGAAGTTGAGGATACCACGGTTATATCTTACGAAGATATTCCCGGTTTTTTAGCCTCAAAGGTGGAGGGCCATGCCGGCCAGCTTGTGCTTGGTGAGCTGGAGGGCCGGAAGGTCTATCTTATGCAGGGACGCTACCACTACTACGAGGGGCATCCGATCCAGGAAATTGTTTTCCCTGTGCAGGTGATGGCAGGAATTGGTTGTGAAACCATGCTGGTGACCAATGCAAGTGGTGCCGTAAACGAACGCTTTTCTGTCGGGAACCTGGCTCTGCTGGTTGATCACATAAATTTTCTTGGGAACAACCCGTTGATAGGTGTTAGCGACGAGGAAGTGGGTCCACAGTTTGTGGACATGACTTACGCTTATGATACTGATCTGCAGGATCTTGCGCGACAAAAAGCGCAGCAGTTGGGTATAACACTGGAGGAAGCTGTTTACGTTGCTTCCATGGGACCATCTTATGAAACCCCGGCTACAGTTGAAATGTATCGACGAATTGGCGGTGACCTCGCCGGAATGTCAACCGTGCCCGAAGTGATAGCAGCTAATCACGTTGGCATGAAAGTCCTCGGACTCTCCTGTATTACCAATATGGGTGCCGGTATTCTGGATCAGCCGCTCGACCACAAAGAAGTCATTGAAACGACCGAACGGGCGAAAAGCAAGTTTAAAACTCTTGTTCGTGAGATCATACCCGAGCTTTGAATTCCGCCCGCGACTGGGTTGAAGCCGACCTGCCGGAGGAGAGGCTTAGAAGTCTGGTCGTCGACGAGGAGCTTTCGCTTCCGCTGGCTCGCTACTATCTGCGCCGCGCTGGTGAAGATTTTAGTCCGCAGCAGGAGGCTTCCTCCGGTGATGAACCGCCCCGTTTTCATAAACCACTGGTTGGGCTTCTTGAACTGACGCAGTTTCTCGTTCCCCTGCTGCGTCGTGGTGAGACGATTAATCTGGCCGCAGCAGATTCTGCCACCGCCTATCTATCCCTCTCACTGGTTGGTTTTGCCCTCAATAAACTTGGCGGTAGCGTGCACTGCTGTTCATGCGTTGATGATTTTAGCAGCCCCGGACTTATTTTCCTTGATGGTTCGACCGAGCTTGAAGAAAGCCTGTCCGCTATAAAAACTGGGGAGTCGGCCTTAATCACCCCGGAACCACAAAACGGGCCGCTGGCAGAGGATATTAAAGTCGTTTGTCCATCGGAGGATCACATTTCTCTACCGATTATTTCCTATCGTCTAAGTGAAGCGGTAAGTCGTAAAATTTATGGGGCCGAGCTGCCTTCTTTTGTAGCTTTTGACCTTGAGACAACCGGCAAGAGTCCACGCACTTCTGAAATTATTGAGATAGGAGCGGTCAAATACAGAAACGGCTGTGTTATCGAAGAGTTTGAATCTTTTGTCGGCTCTGTAGATACCATCCCGGACGGGATATCGGATTTGACCGGGATCGAGAATTCAGACCTCATGGGAGCACCGGCGCCTGAAGAGGCGCTAAATCAGTTCAAAGATTTTTTTTCAGATTACCGGTTAGTTGCTCATAACAAGGGCTTCGACATACCTTTCCTCAAATATCATCTAAAAAAACATTGTGGAGCCTCTCTGAACAATTCAACCGGCGACTCGATGCGAGCGGCTCAGTCATCTTTCCCCGGTCTGCCGGGCTACGGTTTAAGCGATGTCGCCGGGTATCTCGGCGTCGAACTTGAGAGCCATCACCGGGCGATGGATGACGCTCGCGCCGCCGGTGAAATTTACAAACTGGCCCGCTGTAAAACTCCTCGCCAGGTGCGAGAAGTGCTGGACGCACTGGCCCCACTGGCCTCTCTCGCTATGTTAAGTGCTGCTGACTTTTCTTCTGCTGATGAGCGAAATCTTTTCAGTTACGGTCAGCGGATTCTGAAAGAAGAACCGGGGCGCTTTCCAAAAAATCTTGAGTCACTGGCAGAACCGGGTCTGGTGCGCTACCGGAATTGGCCGCTTGATCTGCTGGTTAACCTCCACCTGCACTGGCGGAAGTGGGCGAAGCGGGGGAAATTAGTTTTTTCTTTCACCGACAGCGCTGAGGATAAAGATTTTTCCGGTTTTTCCTCCAGTAATGGTAAGTCGGATTATTTTCAAAAAAATTACGAGCAGTGGATCGAAGAATCGGGAAACGTTTACGATGCTGAGCTGAACTTAAACAGTCTGCTGAAAATCTACCCGGAGTTGCCTTTCGACGCTGACAGCCCGCCCTTTACTGTTAAACTCACCGGAGTCCGGGTTATAAACTGTCGTTTGAGAGAGAGCCCGGCCGGTAAATTTTATCAGTTGACAGTAGCTGATGGCAGCCAGTGGTTGACTGCAGTTGCTTTTTGTTCTTCGCAGGAGCTTGAGGAGATAAAAACAGATTCAGAAGTGGAGCTGCTGGGGATACCAACGGCTGGTCTGATAGGAAACCAGCAGCCGGTTTTACAAATAATAGGGGAGGTGAAATACAGTGAGTGAACAAAAGTCATTGATAGCCATAGTTGACAGAATAGTCGGTGACAAGGCTGTGCTTGAGTTTGTTGAGTCACGTTATACTTTTGATTTCCCGGTCGAACTGCTGCCGGAAGTTCACGAGGGAGCGGCGCTAAAGATTGATTTTGAACTTCGGCCCGATATTGAGGAGGAACGGCGTGAACGGGTTAGAGACCTCCAGGATCGATTGATCCAGCGTTCAAAAGAGGAAGAAGAGTAGCCTAACCCCTATCCGAAAAGCTTCCCCCCTCACCCTAACCCGGATAATTCCCGACAGCACAACTGTCGTGAATTATTCGCCCGTAGGGGCGCACCGAGCACTCAAGCTGTTGCCATGCGGAGGGAAAAAACACCCTGTAAAATTGGCATGCTTATTTTAATTTGCTTTATTTGCCAAATAAAGCT
>PWHN01000103.1 GCA_003554945.1 bacterium | reverse complement strand
GGTCGACTATCGCACTCGCATTACCAATTTTGTCTCGACTGTGGAGGCCGGCCGTTTGATAAACCCCGAAATGGCTGAAGCGCAGATAGAGGGGGGCGTTGTCCAGGCGATAGGCTTTTCTCTCTATGAAAACGTTATCATGGAAGAGGGAGTAATGAAAAATAATCAGTATGCTGATTATATTATCCCGACCGCCGCCGATGTCCCCGAAGTGGACGTTGAGTTTCTGCAGTTTCCTTACGATAATTACGGCCCGTATTTTGCCAAAGGAATTGGAGAACTTCCTTTTGACGGCCCGGCCCCGGCAATCGCCGGCGCCGTTGCCGATGCCCTCGACGGGTTGTTTGTTACTAAAGTTCCTCTGCTTCCCGAAACGTTACTTGACGCTCTTGAAGCAAGGGACGAGGCAAAGTTATAGCAGCTCAGACAAAAATAAGTTGATTATTTCAGTCAAAAAGATCATCTGGAGGTTTGTGAAAAATGAAGGAGCCGGTTAAAGAGCAGACGGTGGAGTTGACCGTTAATGGCGATAATTATGAGATTAATGTTCATCCGTTGAAACGTTTACTTGACGTGCTGCGTGAAGATCTGAAATTGACGGGAACCAAAGAAGGCTGTGGTGAAGGCGAGTGTGGAGCCTGTACAATACATTTTGATGGTGAACCGGCTCTGGCCTGCATGATTCCCGTCTGCCAGGCCGACGGCGCTGAAATAACTACGATTGAAGGATTGTCCAGCGATGGTCGGCTTTCGCTCGTTCAGGAGGCTTTTCATCAGGAAGGCGGAACACAATGCGGTATCTGCACCCCCGGGATGATTATGTCCGCAACTTATTACATTGACAATCCGGACAGCGCTGAAAACATGCGTGAGGCTCTGGCAGGAAACCAGTGCCGCTGTACCGGCTATAAGAGAATATTTGACTCCGTGGAAGAAGCGTTTAAAAACAAATAAAGGGAGTTTACTAAAATGAAACCTTATCTCGAAGACTACGCGGTAATTAATCCTGATTCAGAGCGAGAAGTAGCTGAAATACTCGCCGACGACCCGGAAGTGATTCCTCTCGCCGGTGGAACGGATCTCTTTGTCTCTTTAAAAAATGGTGTTCTTCCGCCGTCCGCTTTTTTGAATATGAAAAGCTGTCCCGACTTTGAAAAAGAACCAGAGTTGACTGACAGTGAATTGATTCTTGAACCTTTAACTACGATAAGTGATGTGCGGTATGACGAGGATGCGAATCGATTTAGATTACTTTACGAGGCCTGTAAAAATCTTAGTGTTATTTCCATTCAGAACCTGGCCACCTGGGCCGGCAACGTTGCAAACGCTTCCCCCTGTGCCAACGGGGCAGCGGCTTTAATGGCTTACGACGCGACGCTGGAGCTGGCTGGTGTGGAAGGGACTCGTGAAGTTAAGCTTACTCAATTTTACCGGGGCTACAAAGAACTGAAAATGGAAAAAGAAGAGTATATTAGACGGATTAAAGTTCCTCGGCCTGAGCCGGGTTGGAAAGAGTATTATCGCGATGTCGGTCCTCGTGAATATCAAGCAATTTCTAAGACTCTGTTGGCCGGACGAATTCAACTTGGACGCGGGGAAGAGGTAAATGACGTTCGGCTGGTTGCCGGTAGTGTCTACCCTCATACCCTTAAGCTTCGTCAAACTGAGGACTATCTGCGGGGTAGGGAGCTAACCGAGGAAACGATTGACGCTGCCTGTGAAAAACTTCAGGAAGAGATTCAGCCGGTGGACGACGTTCGCTCTAATCGCCAGTACAGGCGTCGTGTTACTGAAAATATGCTGCGGGAGTTTTTGCAGGAAAGCCGCCCCCTGTAACTTCAGCTGAAAGCTGAAAGTTAAAAGCTAAAAGCTAAACCTTAAAACCTAAAACCCTAACCCCTAAAACTGGTAACTTTAAACTATAAACTGGAAACTGGAAACTATAAACTGGAAACTGGAAACTTAAAACTACCGCTTTCAACCCGCGACACGACGCTAAACTTCATAACCCCCCCAGCCATTCCCACAGTTGCAATGAAAAATCCCAGACAAAATTAGTGAGAAGTGCGAGGAGGGCGACGGGCACTATGTAGCGAATAAGAAAGTGCCAGGGAGCAACAACCAGGTTCCACTCCAGGCCATGCGTTAGTTCGTCCAGTGTTCCTTTCATTAACCAGCCGACGTAAATTGCCAAGAAAAACCCTCCCAGCAGGAGAAGAAAACTGCCGGCAATCTGGTCTGCTACGTCCAGCCAGCCAAGACTTAGAGCGGCCGGCACACCGGCCAGCAAACAGGCGAAGCCGCCTGCCGCTGCGGCCGGCTGTCGCTTCATATTCAGTTCGTCCATCAGCGAACTGGTCACTACTTCGAGAAGGGATACAGCAGAAGTAAGAGCGGCGAGCAACAGACAGAAGAAAAAGACAAAGCTAAGGAAACCTCCCCAGTAGGGGTTTTCAACCTGGCTGAAAGCCTCGGGAATTGCCATGAAAAGTGTTCCCAGCGGACTTTCGGCGATTTCACTCTCCAGTCCAAATGAAAAAATAATCGGAAATATCATAAGTCCTGAGAGAAGTGCAATTCCAACGTCATAAAATGAGACAATAATTGTTTTTTTCATCAGATCGTCGTTTCCGGGAAGGTAACTTGCATAAGTTATCATAGCACCCATACCCAGGCTCAGGGTAAAAAAGGTCTGCCCGCCAGCCGCACCAAGTAAGCCCAGGGCCAGGAAAGGAAAGCTAACGCTCATACCGAAAAGGTTGAGAGTATAAGTTTCGAACATAGCTTCAAGATCGGGCTGCAGATAAAATGAATAGCCTTCGTAGGCACCCGCCTGGAAAAAGGCCCAGATACCTAAACCGATTATGAGAGCAACAAGCAGCGGGATTAGAATTTTTACAGCTCTTTCAATACCCTTCTTCACGCCGCCCAGGACTATACCGGTTGTGATGGCAATAAAAACAAAGTGATATAGTAGAGCGTCAAAACCGGAGTGAATTTCTGCAAAATAATCGCCCGGCGAGACATTTAACAAATAACCGCGCAGAGATTCCAGGGAGTAGCGGAGAGCCCAGCCGGCAATAACACTGTAGTAGGAGAGTATGCCAAGCCCGGTCAGAACAAACAGATAACCGAGCCCGCTCCAGTTGTTTTCCCCTGGCTGTGAAAGGGCCTGAACCGGTGATTTTTTGGCACTGCGGCCTAAAATAAATTCGGCTACCATTACAGGCATCCCGATCAAAAAGAGCATAAAAATGTAAACAACTACAAATGCAGCTCCCCCGTATTCTGCTGTTAGATAAGGAAAACGCCAGATGTTTCCTAATCCCACAGCGCTGCCGACGGCAGCAAGAATGAATCCCAGTCGCGTGTTCCAACGTTCACGTCTTACTTCTGACACAGCTATTCACCTCAAGATAAATGTTTGAGATTATTTTCTAAAAAGTATTTTTTTCTGTCATTAAAGGGTTATAAATCGCCAACTTGGCCTTTCACCCGGTACAACATAGATGTAATCAGACGAATTATTATTCCAAATTTCACTATATTTGTGAATAGTTTTGCTTGTTGTGGGCGACAGTTACTCCCTGGAGTAGGGGGTGTTGTTGAACCAATCGGGGTTGACCTGTCGCAGGGCTTCAAACAAAACCAGGGCAACTGAATTGGCCAGGTTGTAGGAACGAATTTCATTTTTCATCGGAATACAGATCGGTTTAACTTCAGGACTTTTATGAATCGTTTCGGGAACCCCGTGGGTTTCACCGCCAAAGATCAGGTGGTCGCCAGCGGAAAACTTTGCCGAGTGGTATGGCCGGTCAGCAAATTTAGTTATCAAAAAACGAGACTTAGGACTGTCAGAGTCAATATAGGTCGTCCAGTCGTCGTATTGTTGCAGCTCGACGTTTTCCCAGTAGTCAAGTCCGGCGCGCTTTACTGCCGAGTCGTTATCCAACTCAAACAGTGGCTCACCAACAATTGATAGATTACAGCCGCTACCAAGTGTAAGCCGACCGATGTTACCGGTGTTGGGTGGTATTTCTGGTTTGTATAAGACCACGTTGAACATAAATTAATGAACCAGCCTTTCATAATAAATTGATAATTTACAAATTCCCTCGCTAGCCCGGATAATTCCCGACAGCTTAACTGTCGTAAATAGTTCATCCACAGGACAGCCGTTTATCGTCTCCAAAAAAGGATTAAGCAATTATATTCCAGTCTGGCTATTTCTACATAATGTAATTTTCCAGTTTTTC
>PWHN01000003.1 GCA_003554945.1 bacterium | reverse complement strand
TCAAGCCCGTTATTGAAACCGGCTTATCGCTAATCTAACCCCGGTTTGCAGATTAATCGATACTCGCAGTGGCGGCAGAAATTGTCGTTTTCTATCTTTGGAAAGTCTTCTTTTCGTGCCTTGTTTTCTTCCGGCTCAACCAGTATCTCTTTCATTTCGCGGACGTTGGCTAATATCTGCTGACGGGTTTCTCTTTTTGCTTTGCTGCTGAATTGATGGGTAAACTCTTCCTCCCGGGCTACATTGTAGATAGTTAGCTGAATATTTTCATCCCTGAGCTCCCAGACTTCGGAGGCGTAATATCCATATACATTTAATTGCAGTGAATCCGGCTCCCCCCCGGATTGGCCGGATTTCCAATCGATGATCTGAACTGTTCCATCCTTCTGCCGGTAGGCAAAATCCAACTTGGCCCAGACCTTAAGACCGTCTAAATCAAATGAATCGACCGTAACACTATACGGCAAGTGTAATAAGGTCTGCAGGTCTGTCGTGATATTTTTCCAGAGGTTGGACGGATTGTTTAAATCTCCTTCAAGGGCAAGACAACGGCTTAATTCAAGCTCTTCTACCGCTTTCCAGTATTTTGAAGCTTTAAAATTATCTAGACATTCCAGGACATCATCTCGATTTTCTCGCCAGACACGGTCCGCAATTTCTTCTTCATATTCATGCTCCAACAGACCAAACTTTCGTTTTGGGTCTTCCCTGTAACTTTTTGCCAGCGACTCTCTAAATTGGGCCCGCATGCGCTGCACTACGGTTTTTTCTATCTTTTCAAATTCTATCTTTTTGTTCTCCAGCAAGCACTTCAAAAGGAAAGCAATGGCATCGTGAACGGTGGTCCCCTTCCATGTATGACGGCTATCAAGCTGTTTTAATCGATAAAGAATCCGGGCTTCCTCCGGGGCCTCACTCTCCCAGCCTTCCCAGGAACCGTAATAATTATAAAAATACTTGCGCTTACAGTCCTCAAACATATTTCTCCGGCTAATCGACCAGGAGAGTTCATTTTTAAAATCGGCTGTCGTCATCTAATCACCTGATCCTTTATCCCAAGTTTCCCCCTTCAAAAGGGAAAAAAGGTGAACGGGCAACTATGAGAGTATCTCCCGGTACGTTCTCAGGGCCTGCTCGTCAAAAAGCACAAAGCGAATCAGCTTAACAACATATAGCTCTTCTGTTTGCTTAATGACAGTTTCCAGGGCCTGGCTGGCGGCTTCTTCGAGCGGGTAGCCGAAAGCTCCCGTAGAAATGGCCGGAAAAGCTACTGATTTGATCCCATGTTCTTCGGCCAGTTTAAGAGCCTCAGTGTAACAGGAAGCAAGCAACTTATCCTCCGGCTTGTCTCGCCCGTAAACCGGACCCAGGCAGTGAATCACGTGTTCATTGGGCAGATTAAAAGCTGGAGTAATTACAGCTTCCCCGGGATGAATGGGGGCATATTTTTGGCCCGCTTCGGCCAGTTTGGGCCCGGCAGCCCGATGAATAGCCCCGGCTACTCCACCACCCGTTTTCAGCTCTGCATTCGCGGCATTAACCACAGCCTCGATATCTTCCTGGACAGAAATATCCCCCTTCCTGAGCTCTATAATTACCCCGTTTATCTCTGTTTCCATGGTTACACCTCCGCCTTACTTTGCCTGATTAATCAGTTCCCATTCTTCACGTAAGTTATAAATCAATTTGCCGACCAGAATCCTTTAATTCCAGCAAATCCTGCGGAAAAGGAGACAGATAATACTGGTTCAACAGGTAATCGTTCTGATCGCGCAGGGCCCAGGTGTGAATTATTGAGAGAACTGAGGAAAGCGGTATCCTTCCCTCCCGGTAAAGCTCCATGCTCTCCTCAAGGTAATCTTTCTCCCGTTTACTGTTTGTCTCCGAAAAATAACCTGCCATATGCATTATGACATTGATATTGGTTTTTCGCGTTGACTGCCCGACTAGCGTTTCCCTGAGCTTAGCTTCGTATTTGTCCAGCACTTCTTCAACTGGCAGCCCCTCTTGGTTGGCAGCAATCCTGCCCAGTTCTCGGGTTCCTTGTTCATCGTAAGCAAGAAGCAGAAATTTGTGGCGTGCCTGAAAACGAACAAGGTATTTCATGTCCTGAGTATCTTTCACCTCTCTAAACCGGGCCAGTGTAAAAATACGACTGTAAAATCGGTAGCGAATTCTATAGTTTTTTAGACGCCCCTCGTCCTCCAGCGGTAAGTTAGGATATTCTTCTTTTATTTCACGTGTGAAAATACCGGGACCCTTGTCAATCGGCGCCACCTTACCAAGCTGAGGATAAATTTTGACCTCCTTCTGTCCGCAAGAAGGGGAACGATGTTTGAGAATAAAACCGTCGAAAGGTGCGTTTTTCTCTAAAAAAGATTCCGCAAAAGTGATCATTTCCTCAGTGCAATCTTTTTCACTCTCGGACTGCAGTAATCTCAACTCGTCCTCACTTCGGACCAGCCGGACAGGGAAACGTGGCACTCCCAGTCCAATATCAACCTCCGGACAGGGGGTAATGCAATCGGCATAATTACTCAGTTCAGCCACAAAAGGATCCCTGACCATCTGATCATTGTAGCGACATGATTCAAATCCGAGACAACGGCTTACTACTAATCGAGGCCGTGGATAATCTTCCATGTTTTCCTCCTTAAACTAAGTTGTTTTTAATAACTCGATCATTTCTGAAAATGTGCGTAAAAATTTGATTATACAGACCAATTTTTTCTGCCATTTTTAGCTATTTTACCATTCTATTCGAATCTGGGTAACTTAATCCGACCGGCAGAAGTCATTTCGGTAAAATTGCCTGGCAATAGCTCACATGGAATGACGTTGTCTCCTGTTTTTTCTTTGTTCAGTCACTGAGAAATGACAAATGACTACCCGTCCCCTTTTTAACAAAATCGTCATATACTCCCATCAACAGCCTCGTATAGCGCGAATATATGTCGTATATCCGGAATTGCGAATATAAGGGATGCAGTGGATGTCAGTCCCCGAGACGGCAGCGCACATAACTAGAAACAAATTTCTCGGAGGAGTTGCTGGTGGTACCCGATCGGAAGAAGACGCTCCAGGGAGTAGGGGGATTATGTTCTGATTCTGTCGAAGACCAGTAAGTATAGCCGGCGTCAGGATCCCAACCACCACAATGTTCGCTTAGATCACAGCGGTTTTGGCCGCCAGCTATGGCTCTATGAAGACCCGGCTCTTCTGGAATTTCCACTCTCTCATACCACCCAACACAACGACAGGCCGAGTTCCCAAAATCTTCTCTTAATTCTTTTATCGCAGGTAGATACCAGTTATCCTCGCCAGCGTAGTCTAAATCGTCACATAACCTGGCGGCTGCGGTTCCATCGTTGCGAATGTGACACCCTATGTCTGCATAGTCACCGGCGTATGTGTAGTAGTTATTCCCTTTAAAGTTATCACTATCGTTGTGATACTCAACAATAGCAGTGGTATTACTCTGTCCGTCGGTAACAGAACGTGCTCCGGCAATGCTTTGCCCGGCACAACCCCAGTTTGATTTTTCTCCTTCGAAGGTTATCGTTGCTGTCCAGAGGTTTCCGGTTCCGTCCCGGTAGACAACATCGTCGTTTATTTTCTCGTAGCAGTCGGTATCTTCCGGGGAAGTGCAGACGAAAGGGCTTACTCCCTCCTCTATCTCTTCTTCCTCTGTCTCAGCGGTTATGAATCCGCTGATACTGGCATAATAGCGGGGGAAATAATTAGAAAGGAAAATAGAACCCAAAAAAAGAAGACCTGTTACTACAAGAATTATCCCCCCGATAAAATAGAATTTATTTTCTTTTTTGCTTTTCACCCATTGAAATTTTGATTCAAGCAATGGGGGCGGCTCAAAACTACACAATAAATAAACTATACCCAGGGGAAAAAGAACCAGAGCGGTGGTTGCCAGCAAACGGTAATCACTCAAACCGTAAATGTCGAGTAGCCTAAAAAACAATAGTCCAATTACTATCACTGCGCCCAAGAAAAACAAAACTTTCCAGTTGAGCTTAGCCCAGAGCGGTCTCCCCTCGGAAATATTAATCTTATCTTCAGCTATATACCGGCTGACCCCATCAAGTATCTCCTCGGTGTCTTCATAATTTTGTAAATATATTGTCCGATTCTTTGAAAACAGTTTTACGCAGTCTTTTTCTTCAGAATCACCATAGACAACGTTGATTTTTTCGATTTCATCAAAGGGGATCCTCTCCTCATCTTTCCCCGTTTTTTGAATTAACTGTCCCGGCATTATTACCAGGCTTGTTTCGGTCATTTTCTTAAAACTAAAGTGAAAGGGAATGACT
>PWHN01000108.1 GCA_003554945.1 bacterium | reverse complement strand
AGAAGTAACAGATGTCAAAATTTGCTTTCATATGTTTTATTGAGTGCTCGGTCCGAGGTATATCTGGCAATAATCAGATCCTCCAGGATCTATTGCCAGCTATAAATCCGTCAAACACCTTTGAGTAGCCCAAGTTAAGTCTATAGATATTTAAAATGTGGCACTAATCAATTGCTCTCTAAGATAATAAACAGGCTTTCAACAGAGCCAATTTTCCTGTTCAAGAGAAAAAATTCTTATAGAAAAAATCCTTCAAAAAATTTGGACAAATAGAGCATAAAAAAGACCGCTGATCAAAGCCGGAAAGAGGGGTGTCGCTACCCAGCCGACGGCAATATCTCGAACTTTGGAGAAAGATACGGCGCGGGCTCCTCTTGTTAGTCCGACGCCGGCGACAGCGCCCACCACTGCCTGCGAGGTGGAGACGGGGACGCCCATGCGACCAAAGAAATTAATGGTTATCGACATTGCCATGACAGCACTAAAGGCTGAAAAAGGGTCGAGCGTGGTTATCTTGGTGCCAACACTATAAATTACTTTTTTGGCATAAGTCAGCCCGCCGAGCGCGATAGCAGCGCCGCCAAAAGCAGCCGCCCAGGCACGCGGTCCAACACCAAACCACTCCGGAAGTACATGGAAAGCACCGGCGCGAAAGAATGGTGCCACGGCTATTCCGGCGTGGGTAGCACCTAGCTGATAAGAACCGTAGACACCGGAAGATACAAGTAAGATTATAATGACCTGATTAAAACGACGCTCATTGGTGACAAGGCGGCTAAAAAGTTTACTACCCCACTTCTGGATCAAAAAACTAATTGTTCCGGAGAGAAAAGGACTGATTATCCAGCTTAAAACCATGGGCCCAAAAACAGCCCATTGGGGGACAGACAAAAAACCTCCCCAGCCCTTTTCCAGCAGACCAATTGCCACTGACAGGCCCACGAAAGCACCTATAGAGCCCTGAGAAGTTGAGGTGGGAATTCCTAAAAAAGTGGCAACGTTAACCGCGACGCCGGCAGCCACAGTTACAAGTACGGCGATATTAATAAAACGCCAGTGAACCATTTCTTCAAAAACTTCGTCCGCCGGAAGAACCTCGCCAACGTCATCAACCATTTGCTGACCGCCAAGAGCACCGCCGAGGAAAGTAAATATTACCAGAATTGCAATACAGAAACGGTAACTGAGAAGACCGGAGCCCACATGGGGACCAATTACGTTAGCGGCATCGTTAGCTCCAATATTCCAGCCGAGGTAACCACCGAAAAAGGTCTTGAGTATGTTGAACATAACTAAAGGATCTCTTTCGTCAGCAGAATCAGGACACGATCAGAAACATCTTCTACAGAGTCGGCGATTGAACCAATTTCAACTATTAGATGACGAAGGTGCATTTTTTGAGCGAGTGATACATCATCAAGTTTGTAGAGATCGGCAATTAGATGCCATTCAGCACGATCAGAACGCTGTTCTCCCGCCTCTATCAGATCTATATATTCAGTAACACGGGAGTGGTCACTTTTATTTTCTAACCGGATCAACTTAGCGAAGGGGCTGAAATTTATTACAACCTCCCGGATGAGATCTCGAAAGTCATCTCTCAATTCAGGAGGAACATACGGCTTTTCCTGCACTATAATATCGGCACAACGCTGCGCCTGGTCAGCGATTTTATCGGTAAGTTCAGCTACAATTATGTAATCTTCGCGCACAACAGGAAGAAAAGAGCCGCGGTAAATGCAACGCTCAACTTCTCGTCTTATTTCATCGGCTCGATGTTCCGAATCATGTACTTCATGAATTAACTCGCGGTAATCATCGTCACCTTTAATATAAGCAAAAGCAAGCTTACGGAAGAGATCCAGGGTTTTCTTTATTTCACCCACATGATCCTTCATAAGCTCGGAAGTTTTCTGTTCGTCTCGACTAAAAAATCTCAATTTTTTGCCTCCTATCCGAAAGTAAGGGGTGAGTGCAGTCTGAAAAGCCTTTTTGAATAAATTTTAGCCCTCAGAAGGTTCTAAAACCCCGTTTTCACCCCCATCTAAATCTTCGGACTTGTCCCCTCCATGGGACTTCGGACTTCGTCTTCCCCGCTACGCGGGAAATCGAATTTTGCTGTCCTGCAAAATTCCGCCCGTCAAGGGGGAAGAGTTTTTAGACCGGACTCAGGGCTAAAAGAATAAAAATTTTTTCTGAATTTTGCAATGAAAACCTGTTAGTTGCGGGGTAAAAGTTAAGATCGTGAAACCTTTAAGTTCGTTTTTAGTTTCCAGTTTCCAGTTTAAAGTTAAAACAATAAACCTTGTTGCGGGTTAAAATCTATAACTAAAAACTGGTAACTGGTAACTCCCCCCCTTTCTTTTTCCCCCCTTGAAGGGGGGAAAGACAAAGGGGGGTGTCCTCTCCCGAAGAGTAGAAAGCTCGAAGAGGCGAACTTGCGAGCAGGCGAAGGACGTAAAACATCCCAAGGAGGCGCAAGACCGAAAATCAAGGTCAAGTTCAAGATGGATTCCGGCTCGGGGGTCGGGATGACGTCAAATTCAAAATAATTCTTACAGGTGGTATTTTACAGCAGCGATTAAAATGGCTGATATAAGGCCAGCGGCAAGATCGTCGGCAACTATACCGAAAGCGCCGGGAAGTCGTTGTGTCTGCTTAATCGGAGGGGGTTTGAGGACATCAAAAAAGCGAAAAAGAGCAAAACCTGCAGTATAATCGATAAGGCTAAGACCATCAAATATTAAAAGGATAGGCAGAAGAACAAACCAGAGTCCAATCAGCTCATCAATAACTACCGCACCGGGGTCCGGGTCGTCTAAATATTGGGCACCAAAAGCAGAAAGCGGAAAAGAAATAAAAAGAAATAAAACAAAAAGAATAATCAAAACGAAATGAGCAAAAAAATGCTCGAATAGAAAAAAGAGAGCAAGGGCACCAAGACTGCCCCAGGTCCCGGGGGCGACCGGTAAAAAGCCCAGGCCAAAAAGGGTAGCCAAACAGAGTTTTAGATACCTAAAAGCGACCGGTAAGGAAAAATTCATCTGTCGCTACTCATACACTGGGAGAAAATTTCCCAGTTGTTGTAGTAGTATTCAAAACCACTGTAGACGGTAAGAATAAGAATAAGAAACATGACTGTCCAGGAGACACCGTTAAGCCAGTAAGTTGTTACAAGGTTGAGTCGGTAAAATATCAGGCCAAGCAGGATAAGAAAAATCCCGGCTATCTGAACGGCTGTCTTGTATTTACCGGTAGAGGCGGCAGCCAGAATTTTCTCTTTTACCGCGGCAAGAGTGCGCAGCGTATTAACGGAAAGCTCGCGAGCAATAAGAATTACAACCAGCCAGGGAGGCCAGGCAAGCTCAGGAATACTAATAAAATAGACAAAAGCAACCAGTGTAATTATTTTGTCGGCCAGCGGATCCATAAGCCGACCGAAGTCAGTTTCAAGATTGTAACGGCGAGCAATTATACCGTCGTAGAGATCAGTCAAACCGCCCCCAACAAAAAGAAGCAGGGCAACAATTAACCACTCCACCACCTGATAGTTGTGCAATGCGCAGAGAAAAGCGGCAGCGATAAGAAAACGTAAAACAGTGAGCCTATTAGGTAGATTCAAGGTAGTTCCGGCCTCCCTCTGACGTCTCGAACCACAAGCTCCCCGTCGTCCAAAGTAACCACCTTGTTTACCACCTCGGCCGACTCACCAAGGGGCGGCAGTTGAACACCGTCGTGATAAAGACGTATACCGCCGGCATTACCCACATACATTCGAATTGATTCCTCGGCATCCCAGTTAATCATTTCACCGGGTTGGAGTAATAATTCTCGACTTCGCAGACCGTCAAAAGTGACAAATATCCAGGTTTCGTCCACAGCCAGCACTTCAAGTTCCAGTTGTTCAGGTTCTACTTGTTCTTCAGTAGTATCCGCCTCTTGAGGCTCAGTTTCTACGATCTCCAGGGCCTCTTCAACGGGTTCCGTAGTTTCTTCGGGTTCCGAATCCGCAAGTCTTGCCTGCTGTATTTGCAGCCTGAAGCCCAGCGAAACAAGGGATAAAGTAACCAGGAGCACAATCCCCGCCCAGAGAACCGTAGGAATGTTCGGATTAAAGCCCTCCCCGTCCTCATCGGTCTTTTTAAACTTTCTCTTGTATTGCTTGACAAGCGCTTCATCGTCAAGACCAAGCAGGCGAGCATAATTTCTTATGAATCCAACAGTGTATACCTCGGCAGGCATAACGTCGAATTCTTCCTCTTCAAGCGCAAGGAGATATTTTTTCCTGAGGTTAAGTTTTTCCGCCGCCTCAGAAATACTGATGTCGGCCTCTTCTCTTTTTTT
>PWHN01000113.1 GCA_003554945.1 bacterium | reverse complement strand
TGGCTATTTCTACATAATGTAATTTTCCAGTTTTTCTGTAAACAGCTGGGCTAACCCCGCCCATTCCTACGAATGGGCGGCCCTACGGGTGATTAATTCATCAGCTGATGAATTAATCAGGCTAGATTCTGCGCCACAAAGATTATCCTTGCATTGTGAAAAACATAAGTTAGACTATAACAGTTCGAAAATGATTCTTTAGTAGTAGGCGACATTAGCAACACCAGTTGTTACGGTTGCCGAGGTTAAGGAGCAACACTATGTAACAAAGGAGGTAACCGTAATGACTACCGGTACCGTTAAGTGGTTCAATGCAGACAAAGGTTTTGGCTTCATTGAACAGGAAATCGGAGAGGACGCTTTTGTCCACTACTCCGAGATCCAGACGGAAGGCTTCAAAACCCTCGACGAGGGCGCTGAAGTTGAGTTTGAACTGGAAGAGACCGATAAAGGTCTTGCCGCCGTAAACGTTCAGCCCGTCTAAGTTTTTTGACTATAAACTTCTCCCGCTCTCAACCGAGAGCGGGAGTTTTTTTATGTACTCTCTTCTTGTTCATTTTTTGTCATTTGCCACTGATCTCGAGTTAGCTTTACAATCCGGGGATTGCGATTTTTTTTGGGGTGTTCAATTACTTCGCTGAAGTAACGTCGGGCCTCTTCAATATTACCCAGCTTTCTGTTTATTTCTCCTATTAAATAAAGCAGGGTAACCGCATCCATGTTTCCAATCGGAAGTTTTTCCTCCATATAGGCTTTTTTATAGTAGCTTAGAGCTGTCTCTAATTCTTTGCTCTCCTGCCTGCTTCCTTTGTAACGGTAGCACCAGGCGAGTCTGATACTTATTGAAGCCTTGATGCTTGCCTTTTTCTCCATTACCTCAGCGTTCTTTTTGATATGTTTGTAGCAGCGAATAGCCTCTTCGAGATCCCGAAGACCACCGTGGTCTCGTCCGTTCCAGTGGCGGGATATTTTGTCGAGAACTTTTACCTTTTCCTCGTCTGTGATTTTTTTAAAATTTTTCTTCAGAGCACCGTACCCGCAGCGTGGGCAGATAATTGGTTTGTAAAAAACCGGATTTTCTTCGTTTTTATAATAAGGACAAAAATCACTGTCACGGTCGTCCAGAATTGTTTTTGAGCTGCGCACGTATTTGGTCGTAAATTCAGCAGAACATAGGGAGCAGTTCAGTTCTTTGTCGTATAACAGCCCGGCCATATTGTTCACCCAAGTTTTTAAAAGTTATTCATATAACTAACTTGCTTAAAATTTCTACTCTGATGGTCTGGGGGAAAGGGTATGGTTTCTTCCGATAGAAATAATATTATAGCAAAGAGACTGGTGTTGGCCCAGACTCCTCCCGGCTAAACAGAAGCTTCCAACAACCCTGTCATTGCCGGCCCCGACCCGCAATCCATTTTGAAGTTAACATAGATTCCGGGTCTGCGGTCACTATGTTCCCTTACCCGGAATGACGTTGGAAGGTTTTGTGACCAAACGACAACTAAAAGGAGGAAAATACAAAGGGAGGTCGATAGCCGATTCAAAAGCTTCTCCCTCTTCCTCCAGAAAATTCGTTGACAGTTTCTACCAGCGGTGTAATAATCAGACTTAGAAAAAATCAAATTATTTTTACTGGGAGGCGATTTTGATGTTTAAAAGATGTGGTTATTTGATTTTGGTTTTATCTCTGTTAGCTCTACCTCTGACGGCAGGGTATGCTGCAGGTCATGGAGAAGAGGCGACGTATGAGTCCTGGCTGGGTCTTTCGATTTACAGCCCTGTTCAATATCCGCACACTTCTTTTTCAGTAAGAGGTGTCCGCCTGAACGTCATTTACGGGGTAAACGAAGATCTATCCGGTCTTGACCTTGGAATAATGAATGAGCTGAGCGGTGATCTTTATGGTCTGCAGAGCGGAATAACCAATAAAGCCGGTGGTCGGGTGGACGGAGCCCAGCTTAGCTTGATGAACGAAGCGGACGGCGATGTTGACGGCGTTCAGTTTGGACTGGTTAACATGTCCAACGGTCATCACCGTGGTCTTCAGGCGGGACTCTTTAATAGTGCCGATCATATTTCCGGTCTCCAGCTTGGTATCTATAATCGGACCGAAACACTTCATGGTGTCCAGCTGGGACTGCTTAATATAAAAATGGAGCCCGGTCGTGGAATGCCTTATTCATTTCCGGTCACCCACTTTATTGGTTTTAACTGGAGTTTCTGAACCACCGATTAGTCTTTTGAACCGGGGGCGGCAATGACTGAAATCTACACACGCTTGCTTGATTTGTTGGGCAATGATCTCCGGGGAATAAGGGAGGAGTTACCGGCTCTTTTTGCTGGTCTTGAGCCGGTTGACTTTGTGCGGGAAGACCCCGACCTGGCGCTGACATATTCTGGTTCTGACGGGTTTAAATTTAAAGAAGATTCTATTCAGCCATTACAAAATTTTTTAACCAGTTGGGTTGAACGTTATCGCCGGCTTGAGGATGAGAGACGTGATGAGCTTACCGGCCTTTATACGCGCAGTTACTGGGAGCGAGAACTGAAAAGAAAGGCTTTTCCTGATCTCCGCTCGCTGGCTCTGATTGACATTGATCATTTCAAGCATTTTAACGACACTTATGGCCATCAGATGGGAGATCGGGTTCTGGAAGCTGTCGGCGCTGAAATATTCCAGGCGCTCGCCACCGGGGATATGGCGGTTCGCTACGGTGGAGAAGAATTTCTTCTGACTTCCCGCGACTCAGTCAAGCAGTTTCGCAATCGTCTGGAATCTTTGCGCAAAAAACTGGCCGAAAGTTTACTGTTTGATAATCAACCTGAAGCGGTAACGGTAAGCGTTGGCATTACTTCTTTTTCTGGAAGTCAGGTTCAGGTCGAACAATTGGTAGAGAAAGCGGATTGTGCCCTTTATGAGGCCAAGGCGAGCGGGCGCAACTGTATCCGGGTCTATGCTCCCTATATGTCCCGCTCAATCTCGTATTACGTCTGGGGGATCTACCGGTATTTGTGGGGAACAGGTAGCCGGGTTGCCTTTAACGGACGCCGAATGCTGCTGTTCGACGAAAAAGCCTCTTTTTACAACTGGCACGAAAACAGATCACGAGCCGTCTCTTTTCCCGAACAGATGCAATTCCCGGTTAGAAAGCTGGAAGCCGCGGGGAAGGTATTCTATTTGCTCGATGCCGACGGCTGCTTGTGGTATGGCCGGGGACCAAACGATTGGCAAAAGGCGGCTGGTAACCGGATTCCGGAACTTGTGGATCTGCTTGGTAACGGCGAGCATCTCTTTGCAGTTGGAGTTAATAATCAGCTCTACAGTTTTGACTCCGGTCGGCTTGTCCATTACAATTCGCTCCCGGAAAATTGGGAACAGGTGGCCTTTGCCGGTCGACCATATTGTCTCTTGAATGATAAAATATTCCCCGCTGGTCAGTCAGAAAATATACTTACTGAGTTGCCGGAAGATTCGCTCCAGGTTAGTGCTGATGGTAAACTTCTTTACATCCTTGGCAAATCCGGTAACATTTACCGCTTTTCACCCGCGGATGGCCGCCGCGCAATGCTTGAGCTGGTAAATACCGAGCGCCGTGTTGTTGTTCGGGAATTAGTGCCCCGTCGCAACCGTTTGCTGATGCTGGATTCAGCCGGCCGCCTGCTTTACGCCCGGCGTCGTCCCAAAGCAATACCACAGGTAATGGCGATAGAATGAAATAATATTATCCAGAATCTCCTGAAAATATAGAGTATGAAAGGATGAAAGTAATTGAAAACTGTTATGGTTACCGGGGGAGCCGGTTTTATCGGTTCCAACCTGGTAAAACGTTGTTTGCTTGAAGATTACGAAGTTAAAGTCCTCGATGATTTTTCTACCGGTCGCCGTCTAAATCTCAGCCAGGTGGAAGCTGAGATAGAGCTTATTGAAGGCGATGTCCGCGACCCTGAATTGCTGAACGAAGCGCTTCAGGACGTCGAACTAATATTTCACCAGGCGGCCACCCCTTCGGTGCCCATTTCCATGAATAAACCGGTCGAAACAACTGATTCGACACTTATGGGCACCGTTAACCTCTTTACCTGCGCCGCTCAAGCCGGCGTGGACCGGGTGGTTTATGCCTCCAGCAGCTCAATTTACGGCAATCAACCCGGATTCCCTCGTTCGGAAGACATGCATCCCGCCCCGGAATCACCCTATGCTGCTTCCAAAGCAAGCTGTGAGTATTTCGGTGCTGTTTTTGCCTCTAATTTCCCGCTGGAGACGGTAGGCCTACGATATTTCAATGTCTTTGGTCCCCATCAAGATCCTTCCTCTGATTATGCTGCCGTTGTTCCCGCTTTTATTACTGCAACGCTGAATGGGGAACAGCCGGTTATATACGGCGACGGTGAACAGAGCCGCGATTTCACTTTTGTCAAAGACGTCGTTGAAGCCAACCTTGTCGCAGCTGAAAAAGGCAAAAATGGAAAAGTTTATAACGTCGCACGCCAGGATAAGACTACAGTTAACCAGCTCCTCAATTTAATTAAATCCATTGCCGGTTCTGAAATCGAACCACGCTATGAGCCCTCCCGACCCGGTGATGTCGATTGCAGTTACGGCGCCAATCAACAGCTCGCAGAGGACACCGGTTTCAGTCCCGGACACACTGTTAAAGAAGGGCTGGAAAAGACCGTGCACTGGTATAAAAATAATCCCGATCAATGGAGGCAGCTCGACTGATGCAATTAAAAGGGAAAACTTTTCTTGTTACTGGAGCCGCCGGTTTTATCGGCAGTCATCTCTCCGAACGTCTGCTTCTTGAAGGTGCTCAGGTGATTGGGGTTGACCGTCTTAGCGATTACTACGACACCCGGTTGAAGAAAGAAAATCTCGCCAGTCTGGAGGAGCAGCAGGAGTTTGAATTAATCCGGCAAAATATGCTTGAACTCGATTATGAAGACTTGCTTCCCCGAGTGGACGCTGTTTTTCACCAGGCCGCCCAGGCCGGCGTGCGGGAGAGCTGGGGTGACGAATTTGACATTTACCTGTCCGATAATGTTAAATCCACACAAATTTTGCTGGAGGCCGTAAAAAATATTAATCCCGAAATCCCCTTGATTCTCGCCTCCAGCAGCTCAGTTTACGGCATTCCAGATGAATTGCCCATGGTTGAGACTATGCGTCAAAAACCTTACAGTCCTTACGGGGTGACAAAGCTGGCGGCCGAAAATCTTGGTCTGCTCTATGGACAGAATTTTGGCCTCTCAGTGGCTGCTTTAAGGTATTTTACCGTCTTTGGCCCCCGTCAGCGTCCGGATATGGCTTTTACCCGGTTTTTAACCTGGCTCTATCGCGATGAACCTATAACGCTCTTTGGCGACGGTTCCCAGACCAGGGATTTTACTTATGTCGGCGACGCTGTAAGCGCTAACCTTGAGGTTTTGCGCTCCGAGGCGTTTGGTCGCGCCTACAATGTGGGAGGCGGGACGCGCATCAGTCTGAAAGAATTGTTTGATATCATAGAAGAGGTGACCGGGCGTGAACTGCAGCTTGAACATGATGGCGAGCGAAAAGGTGACGTGCCCCACACCGCCGCCGATACGGAACGTATCAGTAGCGTAACCGGTTGGGCGCCAGAAACAGATTTGAAGCAGGGATTGAAAAATCAATGGGAGTGGATTCAGGAAAGCGAAATAGCTCGCCAGGCTGTTTAATCTAACCCGGCCTATGCATGAACCCTATGCATAGGCCGCCCAAAGGGCCGCCCATTCGTAAAATGGGCGGGGTTAACCCAGCCGTTTACAGAACAACTGGTAAGTTGCAGTCTGTGAAAATAACTGCAATAATAATATTTTGTTTAATACCCAACAAGAAGCCTATAAACGGCTATCCTTCGGACGGATAATGCACGACAGTTATGCTGTCGGGCATTATCCGGGCTAAAATATCTATAACGGGTGAAATTAATGAAAAGTCTTGTTACCGGTGGAGCCGGTTTTATTGGTTCACATTTGGCTGAGCGTTTACTGGAAAAAGGGGACGAGGTGATCGTCCTTGACAATCTTTCCACGGGTCGGCTTGAAAACGTATCCCATCTGCAGGGACGCGATGATTTCGAATTACGTCTGGATACTATACTTGATGAGGCGGTGGTGCGCCGGGCGGTTGCTGACTCTGATCGTATTTTTCATCTGGCTGCCGCTGTCGGCGTGAAATTTATTATTGATAACCCGCTTGAGTCAATTGAAGTTAATGTCCAGGGTACTGAAAACATCCTGCACGCCGCCAACCAGGACAAGAAACCTGTCTTTTTAGCTTCCACCTCTGAAGTTTATGGTAAAAATGAAAACGTCCCCTTCCGGGAAGATGACGACCGAGTACTCGGTTCCACGACTATTTCCCGCTGGAGCTACAGCTGCACAAAAGCGCTGGACGAATTTTTAGCTCTCGCTTTCTGGCGTGAAAAACGGCTCCCCGTGGTTATTGGCAGATTTTTTAACACCGTCGGCCCGCGGCAGACGGGTCGCTATGGTATGGTTATTCCCCGTTTTGTGAAACAGGCCCTCCTCGGGCGTGATTTGACCGTGCATGGCACCGGTGAGCAGACTCGCGCCTTTATGGATGTTAAAGACGCGGTCAGTGCCATCCTGGCCTTGATGGAAAATGACGACTGCTTTGGCCAGGTATTCAACGTTGGTGGCGAGAAACGGATAAGTATCAAGCGACTGGCCGAAACAATTAAGAAAAAAGTTGGCAGTGATTCTGAAATAAAATACATCCCTTATGAAGAGGCTTACGAGGAGGGCTTTGAAGATATGATTCATCGCGCTCCCGATATCTCAAAAATTAACGAATATACTGGTTTTAAACCGGAAAACGACACCAGTGCTATTCTGGATAGAGTAATTGATTATTTTCGTTCAAATGAGGAGTTAATATGAACTGGAAAACTAAAGTTAACGAACAGCAGTTGCGAGTTGGAGTAATTGGTCTTGGTTACGTCGGTCTGCCGCTGGCCGTCGCTTTTGCCCGAGAAGGGTTTCAGGTGCTTGGTTTTGACGTTGATTCTGAACGGGTTGAGCAGATAAACTCCGGTCAATCTCCCGTCTCTGACGTTGATTCGGAGGAACTACAGCGATTCAACGGCAGCGGTCATCTGGAAGCAACAACCGATATGAGCCGAATGGAGGCCGTCGACACCCTGCATATCTGTGTCCCGACTCCACTGCGCAAATCACGCGATCCCGATATATCCTATATTTTAGCCAGCGTTGAGACAATAACTGAAAATTTTACGCCGCCCGGTCTCGTTATTCTGGAAAGTACAACTTATCCGGGCACGACCGAGGAGGTCGTCGCTGAAGCTTTTGAAAAACAAGGCTGGAATCTCGAAGACGATCTCCTGCTGGCTTTTTCGCCGGAACGAATTGACCCCGGTAACGAGCAGTTTGGTATCCGCAACACACCCAAGGTAATTGGTGGTTATTCGGAGGAAGCCGCCCGCGTTGCCGAACTTATCTACAGCCAGGTCGCCGACCGGGTAGTTACCGTTTCCTCGCCCCGCGAAGCGGAAATGGTAAAACTGCTGGAGAATACTTTCCGCAGCATAAATATTGGTCTCGCTAACGAAATGGCGCTTATCTGCGATCGTCTGGGCATAAATGTCTGGGAGGTAATTCATGCTGCCGCCACCAAACCGTTTGGTTTTATGCCCTTTTACCCCGGGCCCGGACTGGGGGGGCACTGTATTCCGGTTGATCCGCTTTTCTTGTCCTGGCGCGCCAACCTTGAGGATGCGACAACCCGCTTCATAGAGCTCGCTGATGAAATTAATCGTGGCATGCCGGGACATGTTTTTAAGAAAATTACCGAAGGTCTGAACAAGTTTAAAAAAAGCGTTAATGGCTCCCGCATCTGTATCTTTGGTGTTGCTTATAAACCGGGCGTATCCGACACCCGCGAATCACCGGCTTTTAATGTTATCGAGCAGTTACTTGACGCCGGGGCGCAGGTTGAATACTGTGACCCTTACGTCGATCAGTTTGAGGTCGCTGAACAGGAAATATCTACCAAAAAACAGTCTGAAATAATCGCTGACGAGTATGACGCCGGCGTTATTATTACCGACCACGACGATTTTGATTGGCATAACTTACTCCCTAAGTTCAGCCTGCTTATCGATACCCGCAACGGTCTGGCCGGTTTTGAAATCCCCGCTGATCTGGAGCTGATTCACCTGTGAATGTGCCCTTAAACGGCTGGTTGTTCTTTCTCTTAAGTCTGTTCAGTTTCGGATTGTGTTACTTAATGGTGCCGCTCTGTAAATTTTTATCCCGCCATCTGGGACTGCTCGACGTTCCCGGCGGTCACAAAGCGCATGAAGAAGCGACGCCGCTGCTTGGTGGTCTGGCCGTTTTTGTCTCCGTCTGGTTGACGCTTGGCCTGACCGCCTATCAGGGGATTGTTCCCTGGTCACTTGAATTGCAGGGCATTTTCCTTGGCTCAACACTTATATTCGTTATGGGTCTTGTAGATGATTTTAAGGAAATTTCTCCCGCCCCTAAATTTATTGTCCAGATTGGAGCGGCCCTGATTGTTGTAATTCACGGCGTCTCCATCGATCTATTTTTGGGTGAAAATATAATAACCTACCTGCTTACGATAATCTGGATTGTCGGTATTACCAACAGCTTTAACATGCTTGATAACATGGACGGTCTGACCAGCGGCGTTGCTGCTATTTGTGCCTTGATTTTCAGTATGATTGCTTTTCGTCAGCAGGACGGTCATACTGCCGTCATGACCTCTGTCTTAGTTGGTTCTCTGCTTGCTTTCCTTCGTTTTAATTTTGATCCCTCGGAACTATTTTTAGGCGATGCCGGCAGTGGTTTTATCGGTTTTTTTCTCGGTTCTCTTGCAGTTTCCGCCCATTATTTGCAATACTCCCGTCTTCAGCACCTGCCCATAATTACACCGATTTTAATTTTCTCCGTTCCTCTCTTTGATACCGCTTCAGTTATGATAATTCGTATTCTTGAAGGCCGTCCGGTCTGGGAAGCCGACAACCGCCACTTCTCTCACCGGCTGGTTGAACTTGGTCTCAGCCGGCGTGCCGCCGTCCTTATTATTTATCTCGTCGCCTTCACAGTCGGTATCCTTGCCGTATTCCTTACCCGGGTTAACCTCGCTGACGCACTTTTGCTTTTACTTCATGGGGGCGCTGTTTTTGCCATCATTGTTCTGCTCGAATATAGCAGCCAGCTTCCCGACAGACAGCGTGATCAAAAATGAACCGCCGCTCCGGCTATCTCCTTGTTGGTCTGCTGCTCTTTGCTCTGGCTTTTTCTGTTTACCTTCTTCACCAGGCCGATGAGATCGAGGAGGAGCTCGTCGCCGGAGCTGAGCCCTTGAGCGTATTGATGGCCGGCGACGTCTTTTTTGACGACCGCGTCGCCGATCTGGTCGATACCCACGGAGCGTCTTACCTGGTCGAGGATGTCATTTCGGAGCTGGATCCCGTCGATTTAAAATTGGTTAACCTCGAGGCGCCCATAGTAGAAGACGCCGACAAATGGCTCGATAAACAGCACCACTTGAAGCAGAAACCCGACCTGACTTTACCTCTGTTGAAAGAACTGGGCGTCGATGGTGTTAGCCTGGCCAACAACCATATACTGGATTATGGGGTAGAGGGACTCTTTTCCACCGTAAGCTGGTTGGACCATTCCGGAATAAAATACGCCGGCGCCGGCCCCAATCGTGCCCTCGCCGAACGCCCTGTATTTTTTGAACGCAAGGGTCGCAAACTGGCCTTTCTTGCCTTTTCCAACACCTATCCCTCCGATTTTTGGGCTACGGAAAAAACAGCGGGGACAGCTTTCGGCGAAAAAGATAGGGTCCGGCAGCAGGTTGCTGATGCGGCTTCTGTCGCCGATCATGTGATCGTTTCTTTTCACTGGGGCCGGGAGCTTTACAAACTGCCCCGCCAGTATCAAAAAGATTTAGGACGGGCTTCCATTGATGCCGGGGCAGACGTAGTCTTTGGCCATCATCCGCACGTTCTACAGCCCGTGGAGAGGTATGGGGACGGGGTTATCTTTTATAGTCTTGGTAACTACTTTTTTACCACCCTGACCGATAACGTCCAATACGGCTTAATCCCCCGGGTAAAATTGTCGGACGCTGGTGTGGAAATTGCCGGCTATCATCTTATCAACGTTAATAATTACCAGGTAAATTATCGCACTCAAGTTGTAAAAACGTTCCAAAATTTTGCCGAGTTAAGATATTATTTAGCTTACGATGAAAAAAGATATGAGGCCTGGGATGATACGGAAATTAATATGGTTTATGAAGACCCTGTCACCCTCACGGGCTCAAACCCCGGCCGGCGGCACTAAGCAGTTACCTGCATTGAAAGGAGCAGTGAGTTGTCTTGGTTGTGAAAGTCGATGATAGACCGGCGGACGAGCTTACTTTTGAAGCCGTTCGCGAACGTCTGGAATTTACCAGCCAGCTGCAAAAAACGGGTGACCTGGTGGAGAACTTTGAACCGCCCCTGGTCGCCGGTGTTGATCTTGGCACTTCTAACATTCAGGTTATCGTGCTCGATTCGGCCGCTCAGCCTGTGCTGGCCGGTTTCTGTTGGGACGAGTCCGTCCGTGACGGAATCGTACTTGATTACAACGGCGCTCGCCAGAAAGTCATGCAATTTAAAAATGAGTTCGAGCAAAAATTAGGCGAGGGGGTTAGCCTTGATTATGCTGCTGTTGGCTATCCCCCCGGGACTGAGGCCTGGGTGGAGTCGAACGTTGTTAAAGACTGTCAATTTGAAATAATTGCTGAAACCGACGAACCGACGGCAGCCGCCGCTGCACTTGAAATAGAGAAGGGAATAATAGTCGATATTGGTGGTGGAACTACCGGTATTTCGGTTATGAAAAAAGGTGAAATAGTTCACTCGGCCGACGAACCGACCGGCGGTCATCACCTTACATTGACTATCGCCGGCAACCGTGGTCTTACTTATGACCAGGCGGAAAAGTTCAAACTTAACGAATCATTCTCCGCTTATCGGGGTATTGTTCAGCCGGTCGTAGAAAAAATGGCGAGCATTGTTCAGACGGAGATA
Organism: bacterium; assembly: GCA_003554945.1. Lineage (GTDB taxonomy): Bacteria > T1Sed10-126 > T1Sed10-126 > T1Sed10-126 > T1Sed10-126 > T1Sed10-126. The sequence goes on along the minus strand of PWHN01000113.1, from coordinate 7,176 downwards.
ACGGCCTATCCCGAAGTCGAAGAAGTTTATCTTGTTGGGGGCACAGTAATTCCTGAGGGGATGGAGGATATTTTCGCCGATGTTCTAAACCGTACCGTCATCAAACCTCCAAACCCGATTCTGATAACGCCCCTGGGCATCGCCTGCTCCGGCCTGAATAATCTCAATACAACCTAACCCACACCCACCGCCTCGCTCTTGATTTATCTCCTCTCCCCGTCGAGGGAGAGGAAAAAGGTGAGGGGGGAATTTGATTTTGATCTTGATTTTGAATTTGCCTTTGACCTACCGCCCGTCATTGCGGGCTCCGACCCGCAATCCATCTTGAACTTGACCGTGGTTTTGACCTTGTTCTTCCGATGTTACGATCACCGGTTCCCGCTCTCCGGTTTCCCATTTTTCCGGTTTACGGTTTCCCGGTTTTCCACTTTCCAACTTTCACACTTTCCCACTTTCCAACTTTCACACTTTCCCACTCTTACCTCTTCAAAAACAGTATTACTGTCGCTTTCCCCTGACCTCTCTTTAACACGTTCGATTAAAAACGGCGAAGAAGGCCCCAAACAGCCGATTTACCGGCGTGTAAGAAACTTGTGGACAAAGCAAAGTTTTATTATTATTCTATACGCAGTAATTAGGCAAATTAACAAACTTATTTTTTTAAGGAGGTTTCGTAGTTCATGGAAGCATTAGGTATGATAGAGACTCGAGGCCTTGTCGCTCTGATCGAAGCGTCCGACGCTATGGTCAAAGCTGCCAAGGTGAAGTTGGTTGCACAGGAAAAAATTGGTGCAGGTTACGTTACCTCAATGGTTCGTGGTGATGTTGCCGCCTGTAAGGCCGCAACTGATGCCGGTGCCGCCGCTGCTGAAAAAGTTGGCGAACTGGTTGCTGTTCATGTAATCCCACGTCCACACGCTGAACTTGAGGATGTATTCCCGATTGCCCTGGAAGGCGAAGTAGAGTAATTTAACTTCGCAATATCCATTCTACTGAAAGGCAGGAGGGAATATTCTGATGAGAGAGGAAGAAAGTGAACTACGTTCGATAGTCAGCGAAGTGGTGGATGAGGTCAACGGTTCTGATTTTTCTACTACTTCAGGGCGAACCACTATTGGTTCTGCCGGTCGTCCGGATATTTCTCCGTCACGATCCAGAACTTCTGGTAGCGGTTCACCCGCACGCGGTGGTAAGCTGGGTGCATACGAGGACGTTAGCCGGGCCGTTGATGCCGCAAAACTGGCTTACAGCCAGTTCCGTGGTCAGGGTAATTACTCCACTCGCAAGCGAATTGTTGAGGCTATCCGTCAGCTTGCTCGTGATAAGGCAGCCGAGTGGGGGAGAATGGCTGTTGATGAGACCGGTTTTGGTCGAGCTGACGACAAGGAAGCAAAGATCACGCTTGTCGCTAACAAAACGCCTGGCGTGGAGGACATTGAACCCGAAGTAACTACCGGTGATCATGGCCTCACACTCGAGGAGTTTGCTCCCTGGGGCGTAATTGGCTCGATCACCCCTTCCACAAATCCGGGAGCGACGATGGTCAACAACAGCCTCAGCATGATAGCAGCCGGTAACGCTGTTGTCTTCAATCCGCATCCGGCCGCCAAAAAGGTCTGTGTTGACGCTATTCATCACATGAATCGTGTCATACAGGAAGTTGGTGGACCTTCGGATCTGCTAACCATCATTTCTGAACCCACCCTGGAGACAGCGCAGGAAATTTTCTATCACGAAGACATTCCCTTGCTTTCTGTTACCGGTGGTGAGGCAGTGGTGGAGGAAGCGATGAAGGCTCCGAAACGTGTTCTCGGTGCCGGGCCTGGTAATCCGCCCGTTGTTGTTGATGAAACTGCGGACATTCCCCGCGCTGCCGAGAAGATTGTTGAAGGTGCCAGCTTTGACAACAACGTCATGTGTACCTGTGAAAAGGAGATCATCGCTGTTGAAGCTATTGCCGACGATCTGCTTTATCATCTCGAACAGAGCGGTGCCCACAGTATTGACGAGGAGCAGACTGAAGCCGTCGCTCGACTGGTCTTTGAGGGTTATCCCGGCACTAATCCGTCGGTTGATACCGATTGGGTCGGTCAGAATGCAGCTTATATCGCTTCGGAAGCGGGCTTTTCCGTTCCTGACGATACTCGCCTGCTTGTACCCCAAACTGGCCCTGATCATCCTTTCGCCCGGGTTGAACAGCTTATGCCGGTAGTCCCACTTGTGACGGTTTCTAACGTCGATCGGGCTATTGACCTGGCGGTTGAACTTGAAGACGGCTGTCAGCACTCTGCCGTTATTCACTCCCGCAATATCGAGAACATGCATCGCATGGCGGTCGAGGTTAATACCAGTATTTTTGTTAAAAATGGCAGTAATCTCAACGGTATGGGACACGACGGTGAGGGCTGGACATCAATGACTATTACCACACCAACGGGTGAAGGCATCACTTCGGCACGCACTTTTGTTCGTCGCCGCCGTTGTGCTCTGGTAGACTACTTCCGCATTGTTTGAATCGGGACCGGTCGGGGGCTCAAAAGTGAAGTACGACGCTGACCGTTTGCGGGATGATCCCGACTACCGCCAGCAGGTGCTGGATAAAATGACTGCTGAAACACGCAGTCGCTGGCAGTACCGCCGCTTGCTCTGGGGCATGAAGATGATCGTTGGCGCAACACTCTTTGCCGGCGGTGTCTTTACCGGTGGTTGGTTGACCTGGATACAGTCCCTATGGGTCACAGGGATTATAGTCTTTTTGCTAATTGTTCCCATGATGGCCTGGCTGCTTGTTTCTGTCCGGAACTACCGGCAACAAAAGAAGAAAAGTAATTCTTGATCTGAGGTAATATCAAAATGAAAATTGCTCTTGGCGCCGACCACGGTGGCTTTCCGCTTAAGGAGACGATCAAAAATCACCTTGACCGTGAAACTTCACACCAGGTCGTGGACTTCGGAACTTACAGCGAAGAATCCTGTGATTACCCGGATTATGCCCGCCTGGTCGCCGAAGGAGTTGCCGGCGATGGTTTTGACCGCGCTATCATGGTCGATACCACCGGTATTGCTTCCGCCATAGTTGGTAACAAAGTTGCCGGTGTTCGGGCGACTTCGCCCACTAACGAGTTTACAACACGCAGTAGCCGGGAACACAACAACAGCAACATGCTCGTTCTTGGCGCCGAGCAGATGGGCGAGAACAGGGCCGTTAAGCTGGTTGATCTCTGGCTGGAGACTCCCTTCGCCGGTGGCCGGCATCAGCGCCGCGTCGACAAAATTAACCAGCTCGACCTCGAGTAATATAGAGGACACGGATAAACACAGATAACCGCTGATGTAAAAACTGATAAATGAACTAACTTTTTTAATTCTATCTGATTTAGTGGTCGCTTGATCTAACGTTCGTCATTCCGGCCTCCGAGCCGGAATCCATCTTGAACTTGACCTTGACTTTTGGTCTTTCGCCTCTTCGCCTGTTCGCAAGCTCGCCTCGTCGAGCTCTCCCCACCGAGGAAGAGGATAAAGGTGAGGGGGGAACTTGAACTTGTGAACTTGACCTAACGTTCGTCATTCCGGCCTCCGAGCCGGAATCCATCTTGAATTTTAAACGGTTATCATTCAGTAATCTTCCCCGGTTACCGGGACTGGTCAACACACTTTTCAAGCAGAGCGTTAGTACAAAACAATAGGGTTTTTTGTTTTTTAAAATTAAAATCTAAGTTTGTCCGTGTTCAGCCGGGTCCATAAATTAAATTTCTGGAGGCACAGCTATGGGAATTGAATTTTTTGTTGGTATAAGTGGACTATTTTTCATGCCGTTCTTCGCCTGGTTGCTTTCCCCCGATAAGGATAAAGTCATGTGGAAAACCGTCCTTGTCGGTCTCGGTATTCAGCTAATTCTTGGAGCACTGGTTATGCTCACTCAACCCGGCCAGCAGTTGTTTCAGGTGTTAAACGACGTTATTGTAGGGTTGCTTGAATTTTCCAACGAAGGTGCCGCCTTTCTCTTCGGGCGACTTGTTGATTCCGACCTCTCTGTTCTTGCTGATTCCCGCTTTGAACGCGGTGCTACATTTGCCTTTTCTGTTCTGCCAACAATAATTTTCTTTTCCTCCTTCATGGCTGTTCTTTACTTCACCGGTATCATGCGCAAGGTGGTCGAGTTTATCGCCTGGATAATGATGAAACTGCTTGGCACAAGTGGCGCTGAAACCCTCTCGGTAAGTTCTAACATTTTTGTCGGTCAGACCGAGGCGCCGCTGGTCATCAAACCTTTTGTGCGCACAATGACAAAATCCGAGCTGGCTACCGTTATGACCGGTGGTTTTGCTACTGTCGCCGGTGGTGTCATGGCTGCTTACGTCGGTATGTTGAGCGGAATCTTTCCCGCTATCGCCGGTCACCTGATCACTGCCAGTGTCATGTCCGCGCCCGCCGCCATTGTTATGTCAAAACTTGTTTACCCCGAGAAAGATATACCGAAAACACGCGGTGAAATTCGGGTAGACGTTGAGGAGCAGGGGACCAACCTTATCGATGCCGCTGCCAAAGGGGCCAAAACCGGTCTTTCTCTGGCCTTGAATGTAGGAGCCATGCTGCTTGCCTTCATTGCTCTTGTCTACCTTGGCAATCATCTGATTAGTCTGGCCAGCACCCGTCTACATACCTTGATTACCGAAGTTCGTGGACTTGCTTCTTTCTGGCCGGGAGCTGTTTTCGGAAGCGTCCTCGGGATATTTTATATCGGCCGCTGGGGCTGGCGGGAGACACTCACAAAAAAATGGATTTCCGTTCTCCTGCTCATCTTCCTGCTTCCCTTCGCTGTCTATGTTCTGGTGCTTGAGGTAATTCCTTATACGATTGTCGCTCAGTTTGGTTTTGCTGCTGGTCTGCTGGGCGGTCTGGCGATTTCATATTACCTCTGTCTGGACAATCTTAAATTGCTTGTTAAATCGTTAATTTTTCAGCTCTTGTTTGTCCTTCTCTTTGGTCTCATTACTTATCTTGTCGGTGGCACCGCCTCCCATATCGCCGGCGCCGGGCTTTTTGCCGGCTTTAGTGTTCTTTTAATATCTTCTTACTGGTTCTGGAAGAACCCAACCACGGCCGTACTTGTCAAAATGATTGCCGTCTCCGTCCTGGTTGCTCTTCTGGCTGTTTTACTTGTCTATTTCTTTAACGTTGAATTTCTACCAATACTGGCCGAGCTCACGCTGGAACGTATTATCGGCTATATATTTTCAATATTTGCTTTCTTCATGGGAGTTCCCTGGGAGGACCTGGTTGAATTTGGCTGGGTTATCGGCACCAAGATGGCTATCAATGAATTTGTTGCCTTCCTTGAGTATGAGGCAGCCATCGAAGTGTTGACCCCTCGCAGCGTTATTATGCTCAGTTACGCCCTCTGTGGCTTTGCCAATTTCAGCTCCATTGCTATCCAGATCGGTGGAATTGGTGGGCTGGCTCCCAACCGTGAGGAAGACCTGGCTCAACTTGGTTTAAAAACTATGTTTGCCGGCACCCTGGCCTCTTACCAGACGGCCACTGTCGCCGGCATAATGATCGGTATTGCCAATCAGTTAGGCATTGACCTGGTAACCCTGGGCTAAAAATTAAATGTAACCGATCACTGATTACTGATGAATTGGTCGCAAAAATACATGACAAACATAACTATTGATTTATAAGGAGGATTTACCTTGGCTAACAAGGATTTGATTAAACAAATAACTCAACAGGTGGTAAATGAGCTTGAAAACCGCGAACAGAGCTCAGCCGGTTCCGCCGCGAAACCTGCTGTTCCGGGCGACAGCGCCGCTGCTTCAACACAGCGCGTTCTGGTCCTGCTGCTCACGGATGCTGTCGAGTTGAGCGAAGTTGAAAAACAGCTTAAAAAACTTGCTGAACGCGGTGTTGTCATCGATCTTGTCCTCTCCGAGTCTCTCGACTCAGACTGGCGCCGGCGTTTTAAGAATCTGCCGGCGGTCGATGAAATTTACGAGGCAGGGCTTCCCGAACAGGGCTGTTTCAGTCTCGTCTCCCGCTGTGAAGGTGTTCTAATTCCTTCCCTTTCTATGGACGTATTGAACCAGATCAATTCCATGGAAGGTGACGATCTCTCCGGCCGGCTGGCCGTGGAAGCACTTAGCCAGGGTAAAACCGTGCTTGTCCCCGAAGATGGCGGGGTTACGATGAAAAACGCCCGGATAAGGGATAAATACGAGCAGAAGCTCGCCGAAGCAACCAATCTCGGCCTGCAGACCGCACCTCTGCACGAACTTTCTTATGAACTGCTGCGTGAAACTGTTGACTCCGGCCAGTTGACCGAAGTTAACGTCAGTCGCGAGAAGACCGCTGACACGGGAGAACCCCGGGTTAGTATTGCTTCTGGCGACGAAGGCTGTGGAGCCGTCCTTGAAGCCGAGGGCATGCGTCTCTCAACCACTATTGGAGTTCGTGACGTTAAACAGGAAGTCGCCGGCTATATCGACCATACACTTCTCAACCCCGACGCCACCCGCGATGAGATAGTACAGCTCTGTAAAGAGGCCAAAGAATACGGTTTTGCTTCCGTCTGTGTTAATCCCGCCTGGGTCAGTCTCTGTAATGAACTGCTCAAGGGGACCGATGTTCGAGTCTGTACAGTAATTGGTTTTCCCCTCGGTGCGACGACGACCGCTACCAAGGTCCAGGAGACACGTGAAGCGATTGCCAACGGTGCTGATGAAATTGACATGGTTTTAAATATTGGCGCTCTCAAGGAGGGTGATTACGACTTTGTCCTCCGCGATATTGCCGCTGTTAAAGAAGCGACCGGCAACCGCGTTTTGAAAGTCATCATGGAGACCGGTATGCTTTCCGACAGTCAGAAGGCGGAGGCTTCACGCATCTGTAAGGAGGCCGGTGCTGATTTTGTTAAAACTTCCACCGGTTTTGGCCCCGGTGGTGCCAAGATGAACGATATCGCTCTCATGCGCCGCGTTGTCGGCGAGGAGATGGGGGTTAAGGCCAGCGGTGGAGTGCATAACTTCGAGGAAGCTATCGACATGATTGCTGCCGGAGCTTCCCGGATTGGCGCTAGCGCTGGAGTTGCCATTGTTTCCGGCGAAACCTCCGATTCCGATTATTAATCTTCCCGTGCTCTGGCTCAACCGTTTCATCCAGCGGTCTACGCCCGTC
>PWHN01000030.1 GCA_003554945.1 bacterium | reverse complement strand
CCCCAATTTGAAAGGGGGAAAGGGGGATGGGGAGATGGGGAGCATGTTCAACATTTTTTTAATCATTATTTATCGTCCACTTCTGAGAATCAGAAATCATCTTAACAAGCTGTCCAATAATCTTTTCATAACTCCTGAAAGCATCTGTAAAAATTTTGTAATCTATGTATTCACATTTTAAAGCAAATTCCAACCAAACCTGGGTTTCACAGGCCTCTGATTCCGAGTCATTCAATTTTGAAATAAAAGCTTTGGGATACCGTCTCTTTCTTCAAGCTTCACCAATATTAGCACATACAGAACGAGAAGAACGCCTTATTTGATCACTTAAAGCAAACTTCTCTTCACCGGGAAATTTTTTACTAAATTCAAAGATATCCATCGCAATTGTTAGCGCATTCTGATAAACTCGCAGGTCTCGATGAGAACTAATCTGTTCCCCCATCCTGCTCGCCTCCCTTCTCTTTTCTCCCTATCCCCCACTCCCCCTTTCTCCCACTCTCCCTTTCTCCCACTCTCCCTTTCTTCCACTCTCCCTTTCTCCCTATCTCCCTATCCCCCACTCCCCCGCTCTCCCTTTCCCCCACTCCCCCCATCCCAAACCTCGCTACTTAACGACCATCACAGGGAACGCCTTCGTGCCAACCCCATCGGCCTCCAGTCGCACAATATAAGCCCCGTTATTCACCAGGTCGCCGCTGTTGGTGCGACCATCCCAGTGGAGAGAGCCATAAGCCCAACCCTCATAGACCAGCTCGCCACTGATGGTATAGACGCTTATATCGATTGTTGTATCATCAAAAGAAGAATCTATTTCCATGGCTTCGCCCCGGGTGGGATCAAACGCCGGGTCTTCCTTATTAAACCGGCGATCCCAGCCCGTAAAATCTATCCTCAATTTGCCTTCCCGACCGGTTGCGTCTTCAAATTCAAAATAATCTGCTCGTTCAACCATCATCAAACGGGTATAAAAAAGATCGGCCGGATAATAACCTAAGCGACCGGGATCCCAGTCACCTTTAGCGAATGTTCGACTAACTACGGTACCGTCGTTATACCGGTATTCAACCCGAGGTCGCACGCCATCTCCTTTATCAAGATCACCCATAATTACCTTAAATTTGTCGTCTCTATCAATTCTTTCGCTGGTATGCAAAACCAGCACGTAATTAATACCAGACTCATCTCCGGAATCAGTCTCCGGGATCAAATTATCCGGTCGTGCCGCATCATTATCAATCACTAACCTGTAAAGCATACCTCTTTCAGTGCCGGCGCTCATACCTGATTCCGTATCCGAACTACCCAGATCAAGAGGCAGGCGCTTATCCCAGTCGGGATTGCCATCCTCGTCAGCAAGATAAATTGCAGCCCCGCTGGTATCGGAATTGGCCAGGGGGTTTAGATCATGACGGGTTAAACCGCCCGGCGTATCGGGTCGAACAGCGTAAAAATCTACCTGGGACAGGTTTATATCATCCGAAGATTCGGCAAAAGTATTAATCCCCAGGACCGGAAATTTTTCATTAGGTCCTATATTGGTATCGCCCACCACCATATTTTTGAACGAAGTTTTTACCCCCTGGTAAAACGTGTGCGATTCCCTCTGGTAACGCTCGCGGGGTCTTTCCCCCTCGACCAGCTTACCATCGGCAAATTCCAGTCCGCCTTCGGCAATTCTAACCGTAAAATTCTCGCCGTAATTGGCCTCATCCCAATCCGTAAGTCCGGCGATAAAAATAGTCGGAGTCCGACTAAACCGAGTCCACCAATTCCCCGTGGTTCGAGGTTCTCGGGCTGAAACAACCCAGTTATAATATATCCCACGGTTCTTCTCAATATAGCTTTCTGCTCTGTCCGCTTCCGGGTGCCGGGTGAAATCCCCTTTAGAAGGTAAGTAAAACCCGTCCTTGAGTTCCAGCACTACTTCCGTGTCAGATTTCCAGCGAGTTCTATCGCTGGAGAGAGGCAGATGGACATCCTGATGAACGTCAATTATATTATTGAATTCCCTATTGAACCAGACCTGGAGGCCACTCTGTTTGCCTTCGTGTAAGTCCCGCAGATCAGTCCGCGGAGTAAAATCATCGGAAGTGTTGGGAAACTCCAGGGTTATCGACTGCAGTTCCGCCGGGTAGTCTCCGTCAGCGTGGTTCCCCACCGCCACTATCCCCAGCAGCATATCCGGTGAAAAGTCCAGCCCCATGGTATCTCTTGCGTCATCCATCGGATCACCGTATAACGCGTCAAGCATGAAACCATCATCGAATTTATCAATTTCACCCCAGTTTCGATCCCAGTTCCGGCCATGTCCCATATTCATTTCCATCTCTTCCAGAGCAATATTTATCGACTGATACATAGGATCAGTTCTAAATTCATTCATCGGATCCCCGGGTGCTATTGTCCCTATATCAGCTCCTGGATTTTCCAGGCTAACTGACAGAGGTTCTAAGGTGAAAGCATCACCAAAACCAAAATAGTTGGAATAATCCTGCACCTCGTCCGGCTCGCCCCAGCCGCGGTTGGTTTCTAAGGTTACCACCAGGTAGTATTGAAAATTATCGTCGGCGTGATTTACAAGGTTATGCCTGGCTGAAACCCCCGTTCTATATCGGCTCGATAACTCCGTCCTGTGAGCAGTAAAATCAAACGGTTCATCCGGATCTGAAGGCAGCTTATAACGGGGAACTGTCATCAACCAGTCAACGTCATCATCGTCGGGGTCAAAACCCTGCCCGGCAAGATTCCCCCGATCGTCCCTATTTGGTCTCCCCCCCTCTTCAACCCGGTAGACGTTGACATATTCAATATCCCCGAACGAATCCAGGTCTCCCCCACCGGGGATAAAGAGTCCCTGTACCTCCTGGAACAACATGTCGAGTCCCATAAACTCCTGGTCTGAGCTGGCGTATTGGAGACTTAATACCGGAATGTCGTCACTTTCGGCAACTAACACCTCTGGCAAATTATATTTGCTTGCGTCTTGATTCCAGCTCGTTATACCAACAGGCCGTATCATGTTTGTAAAATAAAGGTTATGACTCTCATTCGGGTCAATACCATCATCATTGTCTTCACGATCATACACGGAACCAATGTCATCAATATGCAGGTTCATTCTTCCTTCTTGAATAGGCTCATCTACTGCCGGCCCCTCCCCGGGCCGCCATCTATTTTCATAATGACTTTGTCCTACATAAAGATCACGAGCCATCTCGAGGTCAATTTGAAACACCAAAGTTTCATCCTCCCCAACAGTATCGTCAATATCAATCTCTATCTCGTAGTCATCTGGGTCAGAGAATGGAGGATAGGCGTAGGGCGGTATAGGGTACTCTTCAGTAGAGCCCAGCATCCCAAGGCCATCGTAATGATCAGGAGCTCCATCTGGCGCACCGTATTCCAGAAGACGAACGGCAGGTCTTGGACCAGGATTATCAGGATCCGTTCTATTATCCCAGTATTCAAAGGGATTCGGGGTAAAACTAACTAACATGGTGTCAATATGAATGGGCACATCCCCGATCTGTTCTATCTTGCCGTTAAATATAGCAATTTCATCGCCGGGGGAGACACCATGGCCGGGGTCATCGGGAGTGTTAGGACCGTAAACCGAGTAATCAAAAGTTCTATGGTCAATTTCGACAGAGTAACCCGCCTCCGTAAAGACAGCGGTAATAGTGACGTCTTCCCGGCGATCGTGCAAATAGGTTGTTAAATGGTCAGCCGGGTCACCAATATCAAGCTCCGCATCCTCAGGGTCAGCTTCCCACCAGCCAATATTTGAGTTCCCATCCTCCCAGTGGAACATGTGGTCATCCGAAGCCCTGAGATTAATGATATCCTCGTATTCTATTCGCCTGGAATCACCATCCTCCATCTCAATCCAGGTACCGTCAGTCTCATCTATGTGTACCTCTCCCTCCCCCTCTTTTTCAATGGTCAGATCAAATACATACTGTTCAAATTGCGCCTCGACGGTGCCGTCCTCATGCTCCTCCAGTCTGTAGAGGGCCTGGGTATCAGCCGGAAAATAATCTGGATAAAAATTATCCTCAATTGCATCATCAACGTCCCAGCCCACAAACTCGTACCTATCCGCCGGCACCGCCTGGACCAACACAGTAGAATCGGGCATTAAGTCATACGTTTCGCTATCACCCATTTCCTCAACAAGAAGGTCACCCTGAGCGAAGGGATCAACCGGGTCAGAATCATAAAGGTCCACGTGTCCCTCACCTTCAACACCGATGTGCAGATCATAAGGATCAACCTGAACAAGTATGTCAAGGGTCCGATTATCATCTATATAAGTTACGTCACCGGGGTCGAAGGGGTCGATATTGTCTGTGGCTTCAACTTCAAACCTTGCGTCATGCTCGGCTCCATCTGCCATATATAAATGTATTTGAACAGTTGAAGGAGTAT
>PWHN01000116.1 GCA_003554945.1 bacterium | reverse complement strand
TAGTATTGAAACCAGGGTTTTAATGCCGTTTAATGGCTTTTAAGCAAAGTTCCGGCCTCGATTGAATGCGCCCCTGCGGGCGAATTATTCACGACAGTGGTGCTGTCGTGAATAATTCGGGCTAACAAGTCCGTAACTGCCAGTGTCGGCTCAGGTTTTGGGGCGGTATTCGCTGCCGACAGAGACCGGAACTTCGGTAGGTTCTGCATAAATATGGAATTTATATTGAGTCAAGATTGTTACAATAAATGAGGGATTGTTTTACGCCGGAGGTAAACTAAATGAACAAGATACAAAAAATATTGGCCGGTATACTGCTGGTAGCGCTTGTTCTATCTCTTCACGGTATATATCGATTCACTGAAATTGGTAGAGATGACGGGTTTTCTCCCGGGGACTTCTTAACTGTTGATGCAGAAAGTCCCCCTCCACCAGATTCCAGCGATTTGCCGGAAACTAACTTCGCTCTAAGGTTTTTGTCACAGGAAGAACAACGAGAACTACAGTTTGAGCTCGCAGTTGATCTAAACACAGCCGATCTTGAGGAGCTCCAGCGACTTCACCGGGTCGGTGAATCTACCGCCAGAAACATTATCCGCCATAGAGAGACTCACGGCCCTTTTCGTTCTGAAAACGACGTCCTTGACGTATCCGGGATTGGCCCGACAACACTTGACGGATTTAGGGGCGAGGCCCGAATCGGCGATACACTTATCGAATAGTTATCAACCAAATAATTGGGGTTGATCAGCATGGATTCATTTGAAACTTATCGGCGGGCAAAAGCATTCTACGGTGGCCGCCCGGGTCAGAACACTGACCTCCAGGGCTGGTTTGTCGTAGCCGGTCTTCTAATTGCCACTATCATAGCCTGGATGTTTGCTTTTCAGGGCTATCAGGTCGACGGCGGCGTCGATGACCTGGCGCTTGAAGAGGCTTTTGCCGAGGCAACCATACCACTTGAGCCGGGTCTTTTAATAACCGACCGAGAACCACACGAAATGTCTGTTGTCTTCCTTGACGTTGGCCAGGGCGATGCTATCTTTATTCAGACGCCCGCCGGGGACAATATACTTATCGATGCCGGCGAGGGCGGCGAACCTGACTTTGAGATGGCGCGGGAAGTCCATGCCGGGGAAAGACTAATCCTTCCCTTCTTCGCTCGCAACAATATTGAACATCTTGATTACTTTATTGCCACCCACCCCCACAGCGACCACATTGGTGGCGCCGAGGCTATCTTTGATGCGATCGAAGTAAAAGAACTCTGGATATCCGGCGCCGATCATGCAACCGCCTCTAACGAAGCCATGCTCGAGGCGGCTGAACGCCAGGGGACTACCGTCCGCGCCCCCGAAGATGCAGGCGGCGATCTACGAGCTGGCACGCCGTTGAATATTGGCGGTGGCGCTCGCGCCTGGCTGCTTTACACCAACCCCAATGCCCCCGATGTTAACGACTCAAGTCTTACAGTTCTCTTTTATTACGGCGACAACAGCCTCCTGGTCACCGGTGATCTGGAATTTGACGGCGAAGAACAGGTTATTCAACAGTGGGGACACCAGATAAACGTTGACATTTTAAAAGTTGCTCACCACGGCAGTGTCAACACCTCAACAGCGATGCCCTGGGCTCGAATTACAAGCCCCGAACACTCTGTTTTCACCGTTGGCGCCTACAACACTTACGGTCATCCCTCCCCGGAAGTGATTGACCGGCTTCGTGAAGTAGGCTCTGAAATTCACCGCACTGACGAAGACGGTACTATCTTCGCCTTCATGGACGGACAAAACATTCGCTGGGAACACCGGCGTGATCTCGGCGTTAAAATCGATTAAACCAGGCTAATTTAAAACTAACACGAGGTTATCCGAAAAGTCCCCTCTCCCCTGGAGGGAGAGGGTTAGGGTGAGGCGGAAAGCTTTTCGGAGAGGCTCTAACACGAGGTTATCTGCTATGGCAAAATGGTACACCTATGAAAACAACGAGGTTATTGGACCTTTTGAAGCAAATGAATTAGAATCAAAAGTCAACCCTGATTCTCTTGTCTGCCGCGCCGGTGGCGAAGACTGGGTCAAAGCAGGCCAGGTTGAAGAGCTTTCAAAACTCTTTGAGGATGAACAACCCCAGCCGCCTGCTACCGAGCCCGAGCCAGCGCCACCCAAAGACGATACAGACGTCCAGGGAACCGAGAGCACACAGGAGCTTCCTCCTGAACCAACCATAACCAAGTTACGGGGAATCTGTCAGCAGGCTTCAGACGAAAAACTGGCAGCCGAATACAATGAACACTGGGGAAGCTACGATCGCCAGGAACGACGTATAATTCGGAACGAAATGGTCAATCGCGGCATCTGGAAGGAAGTAACGGAAGCGGATGAGGACGAGGCTGAACAGGGGTTTATGGCTTGAATATGCCCACCCCCTCCCATGCAAATTGAGCAAGCCCGGCGGGGTGGCTATTACGTTTGTGATCACGGTGATTTGGCCAGGCTTCACTCCGCCTACGACCCGCTTGCAGAGGCTGCTAAATTACTTCCTGAAAAATTGCCCCGGCACGAAAAATTTGTCCTGCTTGGTGCCGGGCTTGGCTACCTGCTAAAACTGATCGGTGAACGCTGTGAATCACCACAGGTCGCTGTTTTTGAACCGCGGCCGGAGTTGCTGGAAATCGGCAAAGAAAAATCAATCTGGTCCCCCAAGGACTTTGCTGAGTTAAAAATTTTCTCCCCCGACGTCGACGATCTGCTGGGCCAGCTCGGTGATTTTCTGCCGCTTGAGGAATGTGGTGATTTTTTACTGGTCGAGTGGCCCGACTACCGGCGTAGATTCCCCCGCTTTTTTCGCCGCTGTATGTCCACCTTCAAACGGTTGCAAACTTTTCATAAAATAAGCCTTAACACCCTTGTTGAGCAGGGTATATACTGGCTTCGAAATTTCCGGCGAAACCTGATCTCCCTGCTTAAGCCCACTGTTCCCCTGTTTGACCGACACAGGGGAAATATCGCCCTGGTAGCGGCCGGTCCCTCTCTTGACAACCAGGTTGACTGGCTGCGCCGCAACCGCAAACATCTATACCTGATTACCGTTAACACTGCAGGGCCAGTCCTTGAAAAACGGGGAATATCTTCTGATTTACACGTCGCTGTAGACTATCAAAAAATTGTTTATGAAGACCTCCAGCATTCTAACCCCAACCGGCTGCTCCTCAGCCCCTTTGTTCCCCCGGAGATAATAGAAAACATCCGGATCCCAACCTCTCTCCTTGCGCTTCGCTCCCCACTCTCCGGCTGGCTCACAAGCGCTAACTTTCTCCTCAATGCAAACGCCGGTGGCACTGTCACAGCCACCCTTGTCGATCTTCTCACGCGTACTCCTGCCCGACGGGTTTTCTTGCTTGGAGCTGATATGCAGGTGAAAAAAAACCGCTACTATGCTCGCGGCACCTGGCGGGAGGAAAGACTTCTTCATAAGACCAGTCGCTTTCGCACATTTACCCAGGCCGTATTTGAATGGGAAGACAGCAAAAAACTCAACGGCGGTAGTAATCCCCGGCTTAAAGACGAACGAGAGTGGCTCAACCGGCTGGGGATACACGGCGATACTCTGGCAATGCCTGAACCAACCCCCGACTGGTGGGAGGGCGACGTGGCCGACAAACAGCTCCAATCAGCTCACAACACACAAATGAAATACTTCCAGCCGCCTGCCTCAACAATTCGTCCCTGGCTGCAAAAACAGTACTGTCAGTTTGAAGATCAGATGGATGGCAAAAAATCAGATCCTCAATGGGAAAAATTCTTCTACTGGGTTAACCGCATCTGCCCGAAACCTGAACTCGAATTAGCAAACTGGCGTTCCACTTTCGAGTCGCTCTTGAATGATTTGTCCCGCTAACCCCTAACCTGACACCTTTATTCCGCCCCACAAGCCGAAAAACATCAGCCCAAAGTTCAAAGCTTTAACTGCTTTCCATCAGTTTTCGTCTTTATGATTTTCCGCTCTTACCGCTCACCGATTACGGTTTTACACTCCGCGCCAAGCGCCCTGCGCTCTGCGCCCAGCGAACTTTCCCCCACTCCCCCCATCGCCCCATCGCCGGTTTCCTGCCTGCTCGACTGTTCGCAAGCTCGACTGTTCGATGTTTACGCCCTGCGCCCTGCGCCCCGCTCCCTGCAATTAACATAAACCGATCACCGCTCACCAACCAATGACACTCGTTGGCTCACGCCCTGAAACGTCATAAGTCCTCAATCCCCCCGGGGCCACTAAACATTTACCTTGTTTTTTTCGCTCCCAAAAACTATAATCTCCATTCAACCTTAATTTCCGTACTTTTGGTTTAAAATTGCAACTTTCTAACTTTTAAACTTTGCAACTTTCCAACTTTCTAACTAAAAGGTGACCACAGTGGAAGTCCCAACCTTAGATCTTTCGGCACAATACGAACAAATTTCCGATAAAATTGACGCCGCCCTGGAAGACGTTGTAGATAACACTGCTTTCATACTTGGCCCGGCGGTAGAAAAATTTGAAAAAAACTTCGCTGAGTATTGTAATACCAAGCAGTGTATCGGGCTTAACAGCGGCACGGCCGCCCTGCAGCTCATCTATGAAGCCGCCGGTCTAAAGCCGGGCGATGAAGTTATCACCACGCCGTTTACCTTTATTGCCACGGTTGAACCACTGGTGCACATGGGGGTTAAGCCTGTCTTCGCTGACATTGATCCTAAAACCTACAACCTTGACCCGGAGGACGTTGCCGCAAAGGTCAACAACAATACTAAAGCTATTATGGCCGTTCACCTCTACGGCCATCCCGCTCCCATGGACGAACTGCAGACAATTTCTGACGAAAACGACCTAATGCTCTTTGAAGATGCCGCCCAGGCCCACGGCGCCCTTTACCGGGGAGAACCAGTTGGTGGCCTGAGCGAAGCTGCCGCCTTTAGTTTCTATCCCGGAAAAAATCTTGGTGCCTTTGGCGATGCGGGCGGCGTTACCACAGATGATCCCCGGCTTGCCGACCGAATCCGGCAGTTGCGCGATCACGGACGAGCCGGTAAATACTCCCACGCCATTCTCGGACATAACGAACGAATGGATGGTTTCCAGGGCGCTGTCCTTGACGTGAAACTAAACTACCTCGAAGACTGGAATAGCGGACGCCAGGAAAATGCCTCTTATTATAATCAACGGCTTGCTGATCTGCCGGTTGAAACACCTTTTTTCGCCGATTACGCCGATCACGTCTACCACCAGTATGTGATTCGCGTCCAGGATCGCGACGAAGTTGTTGAACAACTACAGGATAAGGGAATCGGAGCTGGTGTCCATTACCCACAACCTCTACACCTTCAGGCCGGACTCAGTCAACTCAATTACAGTGAAGGAGATCTGCCGGTAGCTGAAAAAGCGGCACAGGAAGTCCTCAGCCTGCCTGTCTTTTCTCTACTTTCCGCGGAACAAAAGAACTACGTCTGCGACTGTCTTGCTGATATTCTGGGCTGATATGAACTGAATTTTTCGCAGCTTTTCTCCCGGAAGGCAAATGCCGACCGCCCCTACTCAGTCGCCGAAGTGGGATTCAATCACGACGGCGATCTTGAGCTGGCAAAATCCTACCTGAAGAAGCTTGCCCGTTTGGGAGTAGATTGTCTGAAATTTCAACTTTTCAGACCGGACCGCCTGCTCTCCCAACAGGTTGATGACGAAGTTAAGAATATTTTCCGCCAACATCATTTGTCGACTGAAGATTACCTGGAGCTTGTCTCCCTCGCTGCCGAGCTGGATATCGAAATTGCCGCCTCCGTCTTTGATCCCGAAACTCTAAACTGGTACGTTCAAAATACCAGTCCCCCTTTTATAAAAATTGCCTCCGGTGATATAACCTACCGCCGCCTCCTTGAAGCCGCGGGGCAGACCGGCGTTCCCGTTGTTCTCTCCACCGGAGCCGCGACCAGGAAAGAAATAGACCGGGCTCTCGAATGGCTCCGGCCGGCAAAAAAGATAATTCTCCTCCTCTGCCAACCGCAATATCCCGCCGCTGAACACAAGCTGAACCTCCGCCGCATCAAGACCCTGGCCGATAACTTTAATCTACCGGTCGGTTTCTCCGACCACGGCCAGTCTGAGCTTGCCCCCGCTGTTGCCTTCCACTTTGGCGCCTGCTTCTGGGAACGACATGTCACAATAGATAACTCCCGGCCCGGTCCTGAACATAGTTTTTCTCTGCCTCTGGCCGACTTTGCACGCCTCTCAGAAAATATTCCCCACACCGTTAAAAGACTGACCGAGGAAATCATTTCCCGGCTTGCCGGCAGTGGACAGCCGCCGAAACCTGGCGATTGGGGCGATTACCGGCTCAACGCGCGCCGCTCCATCGCTGCCGCCCATCAGCTCGAAGTTGACAAAAAATTAACGCCCGATGCCGTTGTCGAACTACGTCCTGCCGCTGGGCTTCCGCCTGCCGAAATTTATGACTACCTCGGCGCGTCGGTCAAAACCCCTCTTGAAACCGGTGAGATTATAACTACCAGCCACCTGACCCGCCCCTGAACTGCTCCCTGCAACACTCCCAGACTTATCGGTCGACGCTACAGGCTTGAGGAATAATCCATGTTTACACCCCCCTTTGTCTTCCTCCCTTCAAGGGGATAAAATGAAAGGGAAGATGGGCTTGATTTAAGCCCGCCATTCCGGCCCACGTCCGCTCTTGAACTAATCCCTCTCCCCGCCGAGGGAGAGGGCACAGGTGAGGGGGGAATTAATTCAGCTCAAAGCCAAAAGCTGAAAGCTAATTCAAATTAATCAAGTGCTCATAATCTTGCTCATGTTCTTGAACTTGACGTCATTCCGGCCCCCGAGCCGGAATCCAGTGACTTTGATCTTGAACTTGATTCCCCCGAACTTTCGCCTGTTCGCATGTTCGCCTGTTCGATGTTTACGCCCTGCGCGATCAAATGAGACATCATTGACTTTATCCCCATCAATTAAATATAATGAAGCGGTTGGTTTGTAGATAGACTGAAACTGCTAAAAAATTTCAAAAAACGGAGTGTTAATGATGTCTAAAACCCAGATAACCGGAGAACGCACCGAAAATGAACCGATGCGCGGCTGTGAAATAATTCGTGAATCGCTTATTGAACAGGAAGTTGAACACATATTTGGTTACCCCGGCGGAGCCAGCATGGAAATCCATCACGCTCTCAACAAAACCGACGCTATCGATCTTATCCTTACCCGGCATGAACAGGGAGCTTCATTTGCTGCTGGCGGCTATGCCCGCGTTACCGGCAAAACCGGCGTCTGCATGGCTACCTCCGGCCCCGGTGCTACCAACCTGATAACGGGAATCCAGGACGCCATGATGGATTCTATCCCACTGGTCGCAATGACCGGTCAGGTGCCTACAAATGTTATCGGCATGGACGCCTTCCAGGAGTCGGACATTATCGGCGCCACTCAACAGATGACAAAGCACAATTATCTGATCCAGGATATTGATGACATCCCCGCTATTTTTGCGGAAGCTTTTTACATTGCCAACAGCGGCCGACCCGGTCCGGTTCTCATTGATATCCCCAAGGACATTCAACAGGGCTACACAACTCCCGATTTCAGTAAAACTTTTGACCGCCCCGGGTATGCCCCAAATTACGAGGCCAACCCTCACCAGGTTAAGCAGGCCGCCAAAGCTATAAAAGAAGCACGTAAACCTGTTATTTACTGTGGAGGTGGGGTTGTT
Organism: bacterium; assembly: GCA_003554945.1. Taxonomy (GTDB): domain Bacteria; phylum T1Sed10-126; class T1Sed10-126; order T1Sed10-126; family T1Sed10-126; genus T1Sed10-126. The sequence goes on along the minus strand of PWHN01000116.1, from coordinate 11,670 downwards.
TCGGGTGACGCCGCCGAAGAGTTACAAAAGTTAGTCGATAAAACCGGCATCCCGGTTACCACGACCATGACCGGGCTTGGTGCATTCCCTGAAAATCGACCCGAAGCCCTTAATATGCTTGGCATGCACGGCACAGAATATTCCAACCTCGCCGTCGCTCAGGCCGACCTCCTGATTGCTCTTGGCGTCCGTTTTGACGACAGGGTCACCGGCAAGGTTGAGGAGTTTGCCAAGCACGGCAAGATCATCCACGTCGACATTGATCCCGCTGAAATTAATAAAAATAAAGTTGCTGACATTCCGATCGCCAGCGACGTTGCCGACGCTCTCTCTAAACTGAACGATATTGTTGAAGCCGGCGACTACGACTACTGGCTTGAGCAGATCCAGGAGTGGAAACAGGAACGGCCGCTTCGCTATAAATCTAAAGGTGACGCCATTATGCCCCAGGAGGTCTGTGAGAAACTATCCGACCTCGCCCCTGATGATGCAATTATTACTACCGGGGTCGGCCAGCACCAGGTTTTCGCCGCCCTGCACTACAACTTCAAGGAACCCCGGACCTGGGTCAGCAGTTGTGGACTTGGCGCTATGGGTTTTGGCCTTCCTTCGGCCCTCGGTGCCAAGCTTGGCAAACCTGACCGCGAAGTGATTAACATTGACGGCGACGGTAGTTTCATGATGAATCAGCAAGAACTGGCAGCTGCCGTCCAACACGATATAAACGCTAAAACCATCATTCTCAACAACCATCACCTCGGTATGGTTGTCCAGTGGGAGGACCGTTTCTATGGCGGCGACCGCGGCGACACTTATATTGGTGACCCCGAAGTCGACTTTCTTAAAATCTGTGAGGGTATGAAAGTTCCCGCGCGAAGAATAACCACTCGGGACGAACTTGAAGACGGGCTGCAGGAATTATTGGACCATGACGGTCCCTTTGTCCTTGAAGCCGTCGTTCCTTATGAGGAGCATGTTTTGCCCATGATTCCAGCCGGCGGCACCATTGACGACATGATCGTCCCCGTCATCTAACCGTTCTTGATCACGTGAATTAGGTTAGTAATACCTGCCCTGGCCAGAGGCAGACCGGCGAGCAGCACTATCTTGTCACCGGAACTAACCAGCTCCAGCTCACTACAGGTCTGTTTTGCTCTCTCCACCAGCTCGTCTGTGTCTTCTATTACCGCTAACGAGCAGGAGTAGACGTTTCGATAGAGGACACTCTTCTGCAGAGTTGTCTGCGAAGCACAAAGAGCTATCAACGGGCAGGGGGTATAGGTGTTAGAAATCATCCGGGCCGTGGAACCGGAAAAGGTGGGAATTACCACGGCGCGAGCGTTTATCTCCCGGGCACATCGCGCCGCCGCGTTAACCATACTGACTGCAATCTCTTCACCCGGCCGCTCAACTTCCATGGAGAGCTGTTTTAAACGCTGTTTGAAATCACTTTCCGTAGTCTCTATAATCTCTATCATCGTCTCCACACTCTTCAACGGGTAGGCACCGACTGCTGTTTCCCCGGACAGCATTACAGTATCCGAACCATCCAACACGGCGTTGGCGACGTCCGAAGTTTCCGCCCGTGTGGGCGTTGATTTTTTTATCATTGACTCCAGCATCTGCGTCGCCGTTATCACAAATTTTCCCCGGCTGTTTGCTCTTCTTATTATCTCTTTTTGCTGGTAGGGAACTCGCTTGTGCCCTATCTCTACCCCCAGGTCTCCACGGGCCACCATTACCCCTTCCACCTGGCTTAAAATTTCATCAAGATTAACCAGGGCACGCTCCGTCTCTATCTTTGCCACCAGGTCAATTTGACTGTTTGCCCGCTTGATTGTTTTTTGCACCGGTTGGAGATCAGCCGCACTGCGGACAAACGAAAGCGCAACCATATCGAAGTCGTTGTTCACCGCTCTTTCGAGTTCCTCGCGATCTTCTTCAGTTAGAGCTGGCAGGCTTACGTTACTGTCCGGTAAATTAACTCCCTTGTTGGAGCCTATATCGCCCCCGTAAACTACCTCCGCCCTTAACCCGGTCTTTCCAACCTCTTTAACTTTCAGTTGGATTTGACCGTCGGCTATAAATATACCGTGACCTTCCTCAAGATCAATAAGCAGACTGTCTAAATTTATTGGCAGTCCCGGACCGTCTTCTTCGCTCTCTCCCGGATGAAATTCAACCTCCTCTCCGCTTTCTAACTGTCGTTCCTCCCTTAACTCGCCCAACCGTATCTTTGGCCCCTGCAGGTCAGCAAGACAGGCAACCGGTTTTCTAGCTTCTTCGCTTTTTTCTCTGATTTTTCTTACAAGCGGTAGGTAATCGCTGACTGAACCGTGACTGAAGTTGAACCTGAAACCATCAACACCGGCCTCAATCATTTCCTCCAGCTTCTCCGCCTCCCAGCTGGCCGGCCCCACCGTCGCCAGCACTTTACATCTTCTGCGTTGACACATCTATTCACTGCACCTCATTCAGATATTTTTATGATTTTACAGCCCTCCGCTCGCCCCTTCGAGAACTTACGCGTGGTTATCAGCTAAAATAGCGGCACAGTATGCCTCCGGTTTGGTCCGCACCTCGTAGCCACACCCGCTGATCATGCCGGCGATTTCATTAATCATCTCTCCCGTCGCCCCGTTGCGGCCGATGTCCACGTGAACCTCAAGGTTAAAATCCGGAACGTCTGAGAGCTGTGCCAGCCGCGGATCAAGCGCTTCGGTTAGCTCCGTTACTAACTTCAGGCTTGCTTCAGCCTCCACCTGAATTCGTGGCCGCAGAGCCTGAAACCGCCGACGATAAAATTGGTGCCAGTAGTAGCGACCACCGCATCCCTTGCGATGTAGAGCCACCACGGAGACAAAAGAAGAGCGATCCGCCAATTGACGCGAGTCGGTCCCCACCGCCAGCAGATAAGGCCGGCAGGGGTCCGCCTGAAAATAATTAATTACCTCAGAAACTATTTCCTTACCCTCAAACACGCCTTTACTCGGACTGCGAAAAGTGTAGTCCATCACTTGTCCACTCCCTCTATAACTACTGGTTCAGTTAATTGTATTTGACTTGAGGCAATTTTAATATGAATTTTTCAAAAAAACAACTACTGTCTTATTGAACCGAAAAAACTCCAGCGTAATTCCCACCTTCCCCCATGAAGGGCCGGAGGAAGTGCGGGGGGCATTATAACAAACTTGACGGAAGATTCGGAGAAGAAAAGCGATATCGTTTTAAAATAGTCCTTGATAGGTTAAAATTTTATTTTGCGAAAAAGATATCACTTTTTTGAAAGGACTACCCAAACATGGTAGAACTTGAAAATCTTGGCCGCCTGGGGGTTGGCATTCGCCCCTCAATAAAGGAACTGATCGGCCGCGGCTCCACGGTGCGCGAGATAGTGGAGACTTCTCTGAAACAGAACATCAACATGATTGACCTCGCAAAAAACCTGGGTATCGCCCGGGTTGAAAAAGAACTGGGTAAAATTATTTCAGAACTTGGCTGTCGAAACGATCTTTTCATTATCACCAAGGGAGGAATCAAACGGGATGAGGAAGGCCTGCTGCGTCCCGATGGACGGCCAGAAAATATACGAGCCGGCGTAAATGAAAGCCTTGAACTGCTTGGATTTGACGTTTTAGACTGCTATCAAATTTACTGGCCGGACGAAAAAGTTCCGTTTGCTGAAACCATGGGCACACTCGACGATCTGCGCCGGGAAGGGAAAATTCGTTATACCGGCGTTACCAACTTTACCCCCGAACAGATTGAAGCAGCTGAAGAGGGCGGTAAAGTTGATTTCATCCAGTTCCCTTACAGTCTCTTTCAACTCCAGGCCGAAAACGATCTGCTCCCCTATTGCAAAGACAAAAACCTGCGAAAGATTGCTTACGGTGTGCTCTGTCGCGGTCTGCTTACCGATGATTTTCTCGAAGCGGGAGAACTGGAATACGATACCCTGGGCAGTAGCCTGGCGCATGTCCGCGATAATTTTTCCATCTACCGCCATACCGTCCACCAGATCGCCAAATATTTTGAGGAAAATAATGGCGACTTTCCACTGGCCTCTTCTTTAATTGCCTGGGTCCTGGCTCAGCCGAACATCGACCACGCACTCACTGTTGCCCACAATAAAAAACAGGTTGAGGTTATTGCTGAGGCACGCGACGTCGAATTGACTGAGACGCAGATAAACGAAATCGCAACCATAGTGCGCGAAATTGTCGGGGGTAATGTAGATCTTGATTTTGTCGTACCACCCCACGCCGGCGCCTGATCACAGCTTTTACTTGTTTGGCCTCCCCGGTGTCATTAAGAATCTGAGCTAACGCTCGTCATTGCGGATTCTGACCCGCAATACATTTCCCACCTTTGTTTCTCCCCCCTTCAGGGAGGGGAAATGAGGGAAAAGGTTCCCCCTTTTGTCTTCCCCCCTTCAAGGGGGGAAAAGGAAAGGGGGGATGGTCTTGATCTAACGCTCGTCATTGCGGACCACGATCCGCAATCCATTTGAAGGTTTTCAGTTTTTAGTTTCCAGTTTTCAGTTTTTAGTTTTAGGCCTTAATCCGCAACCCGTAACTCGCAACAAATTTTTGAGTCTTGAATGATAATCGTTTAAAATTCAATATGGATTCCGGATCGCGCTCCCTTCGGTCGCTTGTCCGGAATGACGTGCTGAGGTCGGTAGATTCTGGCTCGGAGGCCGGAATGACGGAATTAAGGGTATTTTAGATCAAACTCAACCGTGAAAAAATAGAAAACGGGTGCTAAAAATGGCGGAAGAAAAAAAGGACTTCGGGCGCCGCTCGGCGGTCGATATTTATAAAGCAATTGCCATGAGCTACGACGAAACAGAGGAAGAAGCGCCCCGGGTCCGTGCAAAAGGAGCGGGGGAACTGGCCGAGAGAATTGTCACGTCGGCCGAAAAACACAATATTCCCCTTTACGAGGACCCCGACCTCGCGGCACTTCTTTTCCAACTCGACCTCGACCGCCAAATTCCCGTCTCACTTTACGAAGCAGTCGCTGAAGTTTTTGCCTTTCTCTACCGACTCAACCGGGAAGAAAAAGAATTAAATAAAGATTAGGTCCTTGATATTTTCTTTTGTCAACGGTTCAATCGGGGGCTCCGGCTCCTCTTTCTGCGTGTAAAACAACTGAGCCTTCACCTCTTTACCCGTTTCCAGCTCATTTAAAACGTGATAATATACGCTTAACTGCTTGATGTATTCAGGCTCGGCGTTGCGATCAAGGTCAGTCTTGTAATCAACTATACACACCTCTTCATCACCGTAGAGCAACAGATCTATTTTACCGGAAAGAAGAACTCGACGCCCATTTGTTTCCAGCGGTAGCAGACAGGACTCCTCCACCTTAAATTTGTACCTGTTCCGCATCTCGTCAAGCCATTTCTTCACGTTCTCCTGATCCTCATTTTTCGCCTCCAACCCCTCCCCCAACGCTATTTTTTCAGCAAATTCATGCAGTCGACGACCAAATTTTTTGCCGCGTCCTTCTTCCTCCCCCTCTACTTCCTCCATCAAATCATGCACGGAAAGTTTAATCCCACCGGTAGTCTCTACCGGCTGATAGGTAAGCCGTTTCTTTCGCTCTCCCTCCGGCTCCACAGGCTTTACTTCAGGTTCTTCTACTTCCTCTGGGGAAAGTGAAAAACAGAGTTGGGTAAAGAAAGAGCTCTCTTTGTCCGTCTCGGCGGAGAGAAAAAGATAATCCCGGGCCCGGGTCAGGGCCACATACATCAACCGCCGTTCCTCGTCATACTCGCTTGCTGTCAGTGGCAACAGTAAGCTGCTCTGCCAGCAATCGTAGCTGTAAGGGCGCGGTTCTTCAGAATAAATTTTTCGCTGCCGTAATCCCAGCGGCTCCCGGTATTCGATCGCCGGACTGCGCCCCCCCTGGGCGGGAAAGTGACGGCTGTTTACGTCAGCCAGAAAAACAACCGGATATTCAAGCCCTTTCGCCGAGTGAATTGTCTGCACTGTAACAGCCTCTTCGTGATCACTGCTAATCTCATCGGTCAGCGACGCTTCCAGACTGTCCTCCATGTAGTTGATAATTTCTCCTAAATTCAAGTGTGTGTCACGAGCGATTGTATACAGGCTTTCAATCAGCCGGCCGGCTATTTCTCCGCTGTAACCGTAGCGACGAAAAACCCGGTAGGCAACGGCGGACAGCCAGCGGTGCACAGAGCCGGAATACAGCTCAAGAAGCTGTTCGCGAAACTCCTTGAAGTGACGCGGACAGCACTGGTAGGGGTGGTCGGGAGCGCGCACAAGTGCTTCCAGGTCGGCGAGCTTGTAGCCCGCCTCTTCCAGAATCACCGCCCAGCCTCGCTCTGAATCCTCGTCCTCCAGCACACGCAGCCAGGCAAGTAGCATAAGAGCCGGGTCGGTTTTAAATAACTCCACCCCCCCTTCGTAAGTCAGGGGAACGCCAAGCTTACGCGCCCTTTCCTGCAGAGTAAGACCAAACTTGCGATTACGGGTGAGTACAGTAATATCCCCGTGAGTAACCGGTTTTCCCTCTCCTTCATCACCAATTAAATAATCTTCATTCCCAACTATTTTATTGATCTTTCCCAGAATCGCCGCCGGTTCGTCCGCTGATTTAAACGGCTCAATAGCGGTGCCAGCCGGATTACGTTCAGCGCTAAGACTGGTTACCTCGCTCAGTATCTTCTCTTTCTCCAGCTCTTCGTCCTTACGTCCGGGCAGAATTAGTCCCTGCTCCGAGAAATCGAGGATTTCCTGTGAAGAACGGTAATTATCATTCAGGGCTATTTCCTCCACATCCTCAACCGGGTAGTCTATCCGCTGACGGTCGAGGTTCAACTCATTTCGGTAACGATTCAACCGGGTTCGAAAACGAGTTATATTTTCAACAGATGCATACTGAAAACTGTATATGCTCTGTTTCCAGTCGCCAACCGCACAGATGTTGTTGGTCCCGGCCAGCAACAGGGTCAGCTTAAACTGTATCTCACTGGTGTCCTGAAACTCATCCACCATGACGTAGCGGTAGCGACACTCCTCACGAACAGAATCGTCCTCGGCCAGCAGCACGTAGGCAAACATCATCAAAAAACCGAAGTTCAGGTAGTTTTCTTTCAGACAGTGGGCTATATATTCTGAGTAAAGGGTATGTAAAAACTCTTTCAGCTCCTCCCGCTTGTCAGCAAAGGCCGTCTCCAGGAGTTGCGGATCGACCTGTTTGTTTGACTCACCTCCGACCAGTTCTTCACGCTCCGGTGCCGCAGGCGGGAAACAACGGTCCCGCCATCCAGCCTTTACCCGGTTGAGAAGCGGCGACTGAGTTGGTCCACGCGACCCGCTTCCGGGTGCGTTTTTTATTTCCAGCAGCTCTTCAAAACGCAAGCGGTTGCCGGTCAGATACTCCTCGCCGCTTCCGTACCAGCTTTTGTTTTCATCCCGACGAGGAAATATTCCTTTGGCGGCCAGGGACTTCAAAAGTCCCAGTAACTCGGAACGGTCGTAAACAAGACTGAAAAATTTCTTATAGTCGGAATATTTTTCCAAAAAAGAATCTGTAAAACGTCGAAACTGCTTCTCCTCAAGCAGACTGTTCTCAAGCAGTTTTGTCGCCGATGTTATCTTTTCGTCAAACCCGAGGTGGGCCGGCGCGGAAAAACCATGTTCCTGCAGAATACGATTGCAGAGGCTGTGGAAAGTGGAAATAGGTGCTTCCTTAAGCTCCAGCGGATCGACACGGTCGCGACAGAGGTTCATCACCCGTTCCTTCATCTCGGCGGCGGCACTGTTGGTGAAGGTAATAAACAAAAGCTGTGAAGGGGATAAAGACGTTGACTCCAGCAAGTGGGCATAACGGCGCACGAGCGCAAAGGTCTTGCCCGTCCCGGCTCCCGCGTCAACCAGGTATATTCCCGGTCCCGCTTCAATCAGCCGTCTCTGGTTTTCATTCGGTTCCATCGGCGCCCCCCCGTTCTCCCGTTAGTAACAGGTCCCTATTTGGCAAATCATCGATATCCAGCTCTTCCAGCTCCCCTTCAACGGGAAACCGCGTACGGCTGTAGTAATGAAATTTTTCCAGTGCTTCTTCGAGATAATCTTCGAAATCTTCCAGGTCTTCCCAGAAAAAATTCTCGCGACGCATACGCAAAAGCTTGTTGAACGTCGACTTTACCCCACTGTCAACGTATTTATACTCTCCAACTTTACTCCGACAGTAGATTAAGAAACGTTCATATACTTCCGTTTCAACCAGCTCTTCCCGCTCCACTCCCGCCGGAAAATCGTGCTGCTTAAAAAATTCACCATACGCTTCCTCTCCCAGCTTTTCTAACGTCTTACGTCGATTATTGCTCTCACTTACGTTTTCCACCAGAAACTCAAAGGTTTCAGGACGTGCCACTTGCTCAGCCACGGGACGCGGATAGTAGCAGAGCGTCTCCATTACCGCTTCGCCGCTTCCCCGGCCGCTAAGAACTTCGTTTAAATTGTCCAGAAAATAAAAAAAGCTGAACTTCAAGGCTGTCCGCGGATTCTGGCGACGCAGGTGAGCCAGGTAAAGAATTGCCTGGAAGTTAACACGGTCACGCGCAAACTTGAGGTTGCCTCGTCTTACCAGCGAGCGCGCCGACTGACGGCGGCCGCTTTTGTAGTCAAGTAAATGCGTCTCTGAAAGCTTTAAATCAACTTTTCCCTTCACTCTCAGCTCATCATCTCGAAAAAATACCTCTGCCCGCGGATCGGTCAGTTTTAAATCATATTGACTGGCAAACAGGTTTTCATCTTTTCGATCGTATTTTGCGAGCTTCGGCTGATTTCTATTGCGCTCCCGACTAAGATTGTGCGCCTCAAGATAATTAATTATGCTTTCCATACCCAACCGTAATTCCGTCCGCACTGCCGATTCCTGATAGGAGGGCATGTAAGCTCTAAGCTCTTCCAGGGCCCGGCCGCACATCTCCTCCAGCCCCCTCTTTTTTACAAATTCTGAATGTTCCAGGAAAAACTCCGCAAAATCATGGAATAACGTCCCTTTCCGCAGGTAATAACTGTCCCGGTCGGGCAGCAGACGATCAAATAAATATGCCCGCGGCGAGGAAACAAAAGTATTCAGTGATGACTGGCTGAAGTGATCCAACTCGACGGCCGCAACCGGCTGCTGGTGACGCTCAAAACCGGCTCCCGGTCCCGCTTCCGGCGGGCTAACATTGCGCGATGGAAAATCAGCAAACTCCTCGAAGGTCTCGTCCACCAGCGCATTAAAATAATAACAGGGCGTTACTGGTTCATTGCGCTCCCGGTTACGCACAAAGTAATACTGCCGGCTGCCGTTCTGCAGCAACAGCGAAAAATCAGACAGGTTTTTTTGCCGGTTATCCTCGATGTCAACCCAGGGGCGCGGATGCTGCTCCCGATCCCAGTCCACTCCCATTCCGAGATAAAAAACGACTGGCCGGTCTACAAAACTGAGCGATTGAGGCGAGACAAAAAGGACTCCGGGGGCTCCGCTTGGCGGTAAGGGGGGCGGGAAATTATCAAGATAAAACTTTAAAAAATCCAGTTCTTTCCCAATCTTTTTGTGACGCAAATTTAACTCACCAAGCAAACCCTTAAAATCCCCTAAATCGGCACCGCTCAAGTCCTCGTAAGTTTCTATCGCCTGACCAAAATTACTCCCTCTTAACTGCTGGCGCAGACGCTCAAAATCGTGACAGTCGGGGTTGTCCAGGAAGGGAACCAGCTCTTCTTTTAGCTCCGGATCCACCTCATACCCCAACCGGCGCATAAGTGGCTCCAGGTCTCGCACTTTAGATACATCGTCCGAAAACGCCAGGTTGAGTAGTTCCAGGAAAGTCCGAAAAGAACTGCGCTCGTCAAGCAGTCTATTTGTGGTTCGCGGTATTCCCTCGGCTTGCAGGGCGGCCTCCAGTAGTGGCTGATATGAACTCTCCGGGTGCACGACCACGGCGACGTCCGAAGGGTCGTAAACGGAAAGTGAGTTTAAAACTGCACGGACTATTTTTTCCGCTGAGGAGAAGAGGTGAAACTCAGGCAGCTCATATTCACCCCTCTGCAGTGGGTCTAACTCGTCGTACTTGTCTGGAAATACGTTTTGATCCAGCTTTTTGAACTGATACGGGGCAACAATCAGCGCTTTTCCTTCGGGCGGACTATCAAAATTCTGGAGACTACGGTAAATACTGCCCAGAGATTGAAGCCGGGAAAGTATTTCTTCGGTCAGGTGATCAACATAATTAGCGTAATTCATGACCTCTTCCGGGCGGCCGGTTTCCTGCCAGCAGTGAAGTATGTTCTCCAGGTGATATAAAATTTCACGCGGCGGCGCTGACAGCTCTGAATTTAACCGCAAGAACAGCTCCCGCCGGTCGAGGGTCCTGCTTTCAGAATGTGAGTCGTATATAAGCCCGCGGGGAGTGTAAGCAAATTTTCCCAGCCGCGGGGAGGAGATACGGTTGTTAAGAGCGTCGGCCAGCGGCGTATCAGCGGTAAGAACATAATCGTAATCCCGGGCTCGGTCAAAAATTTCATCTATGGAAAGGGCCCTCGGAAGGGTAAAACTCATTGAACTTCTCCTAAAAAATCTAAATTCGTCCGACGGACGAAGCAAAGGGCGTGGGACAGGGAACGATGAGAAAGCGGAGGGCCCGGGATTCGAACCCGGACATCTCGTTCGCACGAGACTTCACCGGATTTCAAATCCGGCCCCTTGCCGTTCGGACAGCCCTCCATCTATATATAACTGGTTTGAATACCTCTATTCCGCTGTCTCACTCTCACCACTTACCGGGCTGTGAATCTGTTTCTGCAGCTCTTTTATCTCATCCCGCAGGTCAGCCGCTTCCTCAAATTCTTCCTCCTCCACCGCTCTTTTCAAACGGTGCTGAAGCAGCTTCAAACGCTTGACCTCTTCGCTCTCATCGTCCTCGGCCTGGGCCGGCACCGCCGCCTCTTCCATTACTTCTTCCTCCACGTAAAGATCCGCTCCCGTCCTTAACGACAGCGCTATGGAGTCGCTCGGACGGGCGTCAATCACAATTTCTTGGTCCGAATTGGCCGGTCTGATGACTATACTGGCGTAAAACGTCCCCTCGTTTAACTCGTTGACCACGACATGATCAATTTCTGCGCCCAGTTCTTCTATTATTTTTGCTAATAAATCATGCGTCATCGGTCGGGGCGGGTCGACGTTATCCAGCTCCATTGCAATGGCCTGCGCTTCAAAAGAACCGATGTATATGGGGAGCCACTTGTTGAACGTATCGTCCATCAATAACGCTACAAACCCCTGGTTGTGAGGACTCATGCCAACACCGTGCACCCTTACCGGTATCATAAAAAAACCTCCCGCTATACTGCGGATTTTCGGTTCTGTTGAAATCCTTTTTGCTATCTTAGAGAGCAATTGATTAATGCTGTGTTTTAAATATCTCTAAAATTTTGCGTTTTACGAGCTAGATAGTCCATATCTTATTTTTCATTTTCCCGAGTATTCAATCGGGCATACAAGGAACAACCGTTACAAAATAGTGAAGATGGCTCTTAGACAGCATACATGGAGCTACCTGCAGGTGTTTTTCGGAATTATAGCCGGTTGCAGGCCACGATGGCCTGGTTTGCAACCGGCTATACCTCGGAGGTTGCCCGG
>PWHN01000110.1 GCA_003554945.1 bacterium | reverse complement strand
GATAGGTCATGTCTTATTTTCGGATTTATGTATTCTTCAAGGCCCTGGAGGGGCCTGTTTTGAAGAATACATACCTCGGAGTCCCGCTGGAGGCGGGATGAGAATGAGAAAATAAGATATGGACTATCTTGCTTGCAAAACGCTAAACTTTAGTTCTCCTGACAATCACAAAATTTTTTCATTATACTCACGCATTTGGACGCCATCAACATCATCGAATTCATTTAGAAGTCGTTCTTTAAGCCCCTGCAGCTGATTAATGGAAGAACTGACGGAAGCCAGGGAAAGAGTTACCAATCGATGGTGGTCCTGGTCACTCACTTCAGCGACGGCAAGGTTATACTGCTGTCTGAACCTGGTTATAAGTCCGTGAATCAGGCGCCGTTTATCTTTAAGTGAAAAACTGGCAGGACAGTAAAGCTGTATTTCAGCGTAATACCGGTAGCCTTCCACTAAAGTTCGGGGGTTACCTCGCGAACCTGGTAAATTTCTAACAGGTCGCCTTCTTTTATATCATTGAACTTCTCCAACCGGATACCACACTCATAACCTTCGGCCACGTCGGAGACGTCTTCTTTAAAGCGTTTCAGCGAAATTATGGGACCGTCAAAAACAACTGCTCCGTCACGAACCAGCCGGCAGGCGGCACTGCGTTGAACCTCGCCTTCCCGGACGTAACAGCCGGCAACGGTTCCGACACCGGAAATAGAAAAAACCTCTCTAACTTCAGCGACACCTATAACCTCTTCTTCCTCCTCCGGTTCGAGCATACCGGCCATAGCATCCTTGATATCTTCTATTGCCTCGTAAATAACTCTATAGGTATTAATTTCAACTCCCGTTTCGTTAGCCAGGCGACGGGCTCGGCTGTCGGGCCGAACATTAAAACCTACAATCATACCTTCAGCGGCGGTAGCGAGCCTGACATCCGATTCGTTAATTCCGCCGACCCCACCGTGGATGACGTTTACTTCAACTTCGTCAGCTTCGATACTCTCAAAAGAGTCGCGTAAAACCTCAACACCACCCTGGGTGTCTGCTTTAACCACTATATTGAAGTTCTGGATTTTGCCCTTATCAATAAACTCCTGAAGCTGATCAAGCGTAACACGGCCCTGGTCCTGAACCTGGGCATCCTTTATCTCATCCTGCCGTTGTTCGGCAATTTCTCGGGCTTCCGAAAGATCTTCCATAACTTCAAAGAAGTCGCCCGGAGAAGCCAGGTCGTCAAAACCGAGCACCTCCACCGGTCTACCGGGTTTAACTTCATCCACCCGGTCACCATAACTGTTTATAAGCGCCTTAACTTTTCCAGAGGTCGCTCCGGCAACGAACGGCACTCCTTTTTCCAGGGTGCCCTGCTGGACGATCACCGTAGCTGTAACTCCCATCCCCTTTTTCTTTTCCGCCTCGATAATGGTTCCTTTAGTAGAGCGGTCCGGGCTGGCTTTCAAGTCCATCATTTCTGCCTGAAGAGAGATCATTTCAAGCAGTTCATCAATACCTTCGGCTTCAAGAGCAGATACCTCAACACAGATGGTGTCCCCGCCCCATTCCTCGGGGATAAGTTCCTGTTCAGAAAGTTGCTGGTAGACACGCTGAACGTCAGAATCAGGAAGGTCCATCTTATTAATAGCGACGATAATGGGAACACCGGCAGAACGGGCGTGATTTATTGATTCAACGGTCTGAGGCATAACCCCGTCGTCCGCGGCAACGACAAGAATAACCAGGTCAGTAACCTGAGCGCCGCGCGCTCGCATCGCTGTAAAAGCCTCGTGGCCGGGGGTATCGATAAAAACAAACTCGCCCTCTTCAGTTTTAACTTCTGAAGCGCCGATTTCCTGAGTAATTCCTCCTGATTCACCGGCAACGACGTCCGTCTGCCGAATCGTATCCAGGAGCTGGGTCTTGCCATGGTCAACGTGACCCATGACGGTGATAACCGGGGGGCGCGGTTCAAGTTCATCCTCCGGCACGTCCTCGTCCAGCTGAATCCTCCCCTCGGCCAGCGTCGCCCCCTCTTCTTCCTCCTCTTCAAATATAACCTCGGCACCGTGTTCTTCTGCCAGAAGTTCTACCGCTTCGGGATTGAGGACCTGGTTAATAGTGGCCATCTCCCCAAGCTGAATTAACTCTTTTATAGCTTGATTGGGCTGAATTCCCAGTTTTTCAGCCAGTTCTTCAGTAGTTATCTGGCCGCGAACTTCAATTATTTCTTTCTCCGGGGCCGGCGACTCTGCGAGCGGCGAGGATTCTTCAGAGACAGGGTCTTTTTTTTCTTCAGACGTTTTTTCTTCTATTTCTTCCTTTTCGCCCGTTTCTTCTTCCAAAAGTTCTTTTACCATATCCGCGACATCTTCATCAACGCCACTCATGTGACTGCCTATTTCCAGGTCAAACTCCTCTTCGAGAAGTTTTAGCAACTCTTTGTTCTCCATCCCTAATTCATTGGCAAGTTCATAAACCCTCATGATAAACCTCTCCTCTTATTTAATACACAGTAACTACTCATCTCTCCCCTGGGGGGACCGTAAAACGGCCCAAGGAAAGGGTCAGTCCCCCCTTTGTTTTTTCCCCCTCAAGGGGGGAAATATAAGGTGAGTAGTTACAATGCGCAGTAATTTTATTTATGTGAAAACATTAATCCACTTCTCTGAAGGGGGAACGGACTGTTACGTCCTCCTCGTTCAAATCAGTCTCAACTTTTTCCAGATTATCTTCGTCTATAATATTTTCTTCTTCAGTTTCATCGTCACCATCCGGGCCAAATATCGATTCTTTAATTCGCTCGGCGGTTTCCTCTTCGCTCTCCTCAACAGAGGGTTCCTGTGTGGCAACAGACTGCACATATTCACGCGCCTGCTCGTATATCTTTTCAGCTTTTTTAGCGCCGATACCTTCTACCTCCTGCAGCCCTTCAACACCTGCTTCAATCAGATCGGCGGGGTCGTTCAGGCCGGCCTCTTGCATGCTGCTGGCAAGCCCCGAACCAACACCTTCTAACTCTTCAAAAAAGTCTGCTTCCTCTTCAATAGCAGAATCTTTAAAAATAGAAGCAGCAACCTCCAGGGCCTCATCGCTTTGTAAAGAAGCAAATTCCTGTTCACTGTAGATATCAATAGACCAGCCAGAGAGTTTTGCGGTCAATCGAGCATTCTGACCGCCTTTACCTATCGCCAGCGAGAGCTGGTCTTTGGGAACGACCACCTGGGCAACGTTTTCATCTTCAAGTAAATTCACCCTCGTTACCTGGGCCGGACTTAAGGAATTAATAATAAACTGACTAACGTCGCGATCATACGGAATAATATCAATTTTTTCACCGCTCGCTTCGTTAACTATTGATTGAATACGGGACCCCTGGGGGCCAACACAGGTACCGATGGGGTCAAGGGTCGGATCTTCCGCCCGAACGGCCACCTTGGAGCGGCGACCGGCCTCGCGAGCGACGTCCTCCACTTCCACCAGGCCATCGTGAATTTCCGGTATATGAAGCTCGAAAAGCCTTTCAATTAGAGCCGGATGGGTTCGCGAGACAACCACAAGAAGTCCACGACTGGTCAGGCTAACTTTCACGATAAGAAATTTCATTCGGTTACCAGCTCGATAATCATCAGCGTCAAGCTGCTCGCGATAAGGTAAAATAGCTTCCACTTTATCGTCGAGACGAACGTAGACGGTCTTCTCATGAAAACGCTGAACAACACCATTTACAAGGGTCAAGTTTCTATCACGATATTTTTCATACTGCTGTTCCTGTTCACCACGGGCAATATTTTCATTAAAAAGATCTTTAACCATACGAAGTCCGGAACGACTCAGGGACATAGTTTCAAGCGGGATATCTACCCGTTCACCGAACTTCACACTGTCGTGATATTTTTCGGCAGTTTCAAGGTCAACCTGGCAGGCCTCGTTAAACGGCTTGCGGACAACCTCTTTTTCAACAAGAGCGTCCAATTCGTTTTCCGCCAGATCAACATTTATTTCAATTCCGTATTCTTCAGGTATATTGTGTTCACGTCGAAAAGCTTTTACCAGAGCAGATTCAAGCGCTTTGATAACTACCTGCTCGTCAAGCTCTTTCTCTTCCTGAATCTCCCGGATTGCTTCCAGGAACGTATCTTCCATAATTTTCTATTCCTCCTGCCTTTTCAAGGCTTCATCAGCATCAAAGTATAGTTTTACGCTCGCCACAATATCATAAGGTATCTCCAGCTTTTTATCATCAACTTCAAGCAATACTCCGTCCGCACTGTAACCAATCAACTCTCCCTGCCACTCCTTGCTTCCCTCGTGTGGAGCATAACAATTAACAAACACTTCGCGACCGGCGAACCGGTCCAGCTCCTCAGGCCGACGAAGCGTTCGTTCAAGACCCGGCGACGATATCTCCAGATCGTATGAAACACCAAAATCCGGTATTTCAAGATCAATCAAAGGAGAGACATAATCACTTATCTCTTCACATTTCGACAGATCTATTCCTTCGTCAGTATCAACAACCAACCTAATTATCGGCCGCTCACCGTGGGGTTTTATTTCTACGTCAATCAGCTCAACCGCAAACGGTTCAACAACCGGTCGTAAATTATCGAAAAGCTTCTGTTCGCGATTTGAAATATTCTCATTCACAATGAATCCTCCACATCCCCGCCAGGGAAAGAAAGCCTTTATCTCGAAATGAAAGATTATATCAAAGAACCATCAATAAACAATGGTAACTGTTTATCGGTTCCGGTGCCATGTTGACCTCAGATTCAAACTGGACCACGGCGTTTAAATAACAGGAACCGGAAGTTAAACAAAAATTAATCCAGCGGTTGGTTAATCGGTTTGGATGGTTCAGGGGGAAGAGAGCTGAGACTGCCAAGTCCCTTTAGTGAGGGATTGACAGCGGCTTCAAGTTCAAGACGCTCACCAACTGCAAAACGACCCCTGCGAGTATATTCACCACGAAACTTCCAGAGCAGGTCATCAGGGAGTTCACAGCCGCGGCGCTCAAGTTCACGCCGAATTTCGCCGCGAGAATAGTCAAGTTTCCGTTCGTATTCCCGTCCGTCTTCAAGCAAAGTTTCAGGGTCAAGTTTGTCGTTAGTATCCGAGACAAGAAGCGGCGGCAACTCATAGACCGCGTCCCTCCAAAAAACTTTTAACTGCTCCGAGGGAAGATATTTTTTTGCACGAACCCGTATCGGTTGAGGCTCATCCGGGGGATGTATTTCTACTTCATCTCCGCTTCGCAGTGGAGTCTCGTAACTAACCTCTTCCCCGTTTATTTTAACCAGGGGTTTAAGACGAGCATCAATTTTTTCCGTAATCCACTCCCCGTCAAGAGAAAACATAATTGCTGAATCCGGATGGGGCGAGCGTGTAGTATAACCCATTTCCCCGGCGAGGTCGCCTGCCTTAAGTTCTCCCGGCGGCGCGAGACGTTTGATCGACTCACCGTTAACAGTCAAATTTAAGCTGTAACGTCCCCGATCCTGGGCGGCCATTAACAATATGCCATAAGCCGTGTAGTCAGCAGGAGACCCAACCAGTTGTTTCGGATCTTCAACCCATGATTTTAAAATAGGTGGACGGTTAACAACGTTTTGTTCCTGGACATCTAACGTCCGAGCAACCAATCGAGCAAGATTAGGGTAATGCGAACCCCCGCCGGCCAGAAACACCACACGTGGTTTTCGTTTGGCAAACCACTTTTTTAAGGGAGCAATCTCTTCACGCAGCAGAGGATTCAGCCAGTTAACAAGATCGGAGCGACTGGCTGTTTTTTCAGACCCGGCGATATCATTATAGATAACTTCGTCTTCAAAAGACAACTTTTGTTTGACACGCTCAGCTTCACCAAAATCAACCAGCAACCTGTTCTCCAGTTCCCGGGTGAGCCGGTCGCCACTGCCCAGGGCCGTGCAGAAATCACGCACCTGTCCATCCTCAATTATTGCTGCATCGATAGTGCCGGCCCCAAAGTCAATTAAACCGAGGCGCGGTTTAAACTCATCATCGGGAAAAGCGGCACTAACAGCTGCTTTAGGCTCAAGGACCAGTTGTCCCGCTACCAGGTCGCTCGCTTCAATAACTTTTTTCTTGTTTTCTACTTCCTCCGAACGGAGGGTAATAATTAACCAGCGCGCCTCCAGACGGGAGCCATACTGGCCCTCAAATCTGATGACGGGTTCACCGTCAACAAAACGATCCAGCACTGTCTCGTCAATTATTGACCCGGAGATTTTCTTCTGCTCACGACCGGTAAATAATTTTTCAATGTCACGACTTGTAATCTCGCGCGCTTCTTCAAGCTCAAGTTCGGCCTCCACTTCTTCTATTTCAAGCCCTCGCCCCGGGACAGCAAAGTGAGCGACGTTTGTGGTTGAGCGTGACTCTTCCTGCAGACGATGCACGACCTGACGAACGGTTTGAGCCGCTGCTTTCATATCCACAACCCGACCCTCTTCAATAGCACGCTGAGGATAACTGAGACTTTCGCGGGCGAGAATTTTTAATCTGCCCTCCGTCTTTCGGCCTAAAATACCAATTACAGTCCCTGTTCCGACATCCAGTGCCAGCAACTCGTCCATATTAGTGCCTCCCGTAAATGGCTATGGTCGCTCCTGCACCGCCCTCGTCGCGGCGGGCGTTTCGAAATTCAGATATGTAACTGATCTCATCAAGAATCTCATGCACACGGCCCTTTATGATCCCTTCACCCTGACCGTGAATAATTCTAACACGCTCCCAGTTTTCGGCATACCCACGGTCCAGAAACGGCAGTAAATTCAAGCGCACCTGGCCGGGCGCATAAGAATGTAAATCAATTTCGGCGTCGACGCAATCCATTTTGTTCCACCTTTGAAACATATTTGTTATCCGTAAAAAACCGCCAGAACCTATCTTTTCCAACACTTATTCCTACACGAGGACTTTCGTAAATCTCATCGGCGGCGGCTCCTTTTTCAAGTTTTAGTTCTACGTCGCCGATCGCCGGTTTGCCGTTAAAAGTGTCGTCTATTTTCAATGCTTCCGCCAACTTTCCCGGTCCATTGGTAAGCTCAACACCACTCGTCTGCCGATGGCGGCGCATTATCTCGATCCCATCCAAAGGTTCTCCCGCCCTGATTAAAGCAGCCTCACCGGAACCCTCACGACCACAGACAAGATTAAGCATCCAGTGAATACCGTAACATTTATAAACATACCAGTGAGCAGACGGACCAAACATCACCCGGGAACGCTTAGTAATGCCGTTACAGGAATGAGATGCAGGATCACCTTCAGAATAAGCCTCCACCTCGACTATGCGTGCCCGCAGACAGGTGCCGTCCGGAAGACGCCGAACCAGGATTGAGTTTAAAAGCTGCGGAGCCAGCTCGAGAACTGAGCGGTTCAGAGAGGGCTTACAGAGCATCAGCTTTTCAGCCCGGCGGCCAGCCCATGCCTCGACCGGCAAGAATATGTACGTGCAGATGTTCAACTTCCTGACCGGCATCATCTCCGTTGTTAACAACTACACGATATCCATTTTCAACCACTCCCGCTTCCCGAGCTATCTCCGGGACAGCCGTAAAAAGAGAGGCCGGGAGATCGTCAGCGGCAGATTCCAGTTCGTTTAAGCTGGCAAGATGTTGACGAGGAATAACCAGTATATGAACCGGCGCCTGGGGATTAATGTCCCGAAAGCCGATCACTTTGTCGTCCTCGTATACTACGTCAGCTTCAATATCACCCGCGGCAATTGAGCAGAAAAGACAGTCTGACATTTGCTCACCTCCCAAACCTGTTTTTTATATGTCATAGCCTGCAGGATTTTGATAGTATCATACTAAGTTAAATAATCACAAGAATTTAAATTGAGGGCTCTAATGAAATCTTTGTTTAAAAAGAGCTACCCAGGTTAAGTTTATAGATAGTAAAAAGGATTTCAACAGAGTCAAATTGAGGAAACTATGGAAAACCGAAAACAGTCAACTCCAGATATCATCATCGTTGTTGAATACAGCCCTCCAGATGAAAATTTTATCGAATCAGTTAATGAGCTCACCGCCCAGAGTTTAAAACCGGAAAAAGTAATTTTCAAAGCTGATAGTTTCCGCAATTCTGGTCGTAAAACAAAAAATTATTTGTGGAAGGAAATAGAACAGAGCAGTATCGCCCGGCAGCTTGATTGTCATTTCGTGGAACTGACCAACAATCCTCCGGCGGTAGAAACTTCCTACCTGATTCGCTGGCACCCCGACTACCGCTGGCCGCCCAATCACCTGGAAGAGCTGCTGGCCGAGTTAGAGCAACAGCAGAATTTAGCCGCCGTCTGGAGTAGAGTTGAACTAATCCCCGGAGCAACGGCTCAGCAAAAAAATGTCTGGCAACTGCTCAGCCACCGTTTCGGCGCTGATACTGTCAGAGCTAGCGGAGCTTTCAATCCGGTTACTCCACTATACCGGGTTAAAGCGTTGCAGGAGCTTGGAAAGCCCAACCTGCTGTTAGGTTTGTTAAGCGACCGGGAGATCGCAGCACGGCTCAAAAAAAATGGTTGGAAGCTGGAGGAAAATTCTGGTCCTGTAGTTAAATATGAACCGCCCCGGGACTGGCGAATTTTTGCCAGGGAAAGCCGGGAAAAAGGGGAAGTGCGCGGGCGCATGGCAGGGCTTGGATTATTTCCAACTGTCCGTGACTGGCGGGAGGATCGTCTCCTTGTCATCTGGACGCTGCTGCTCTGCTGGAACCCGGCCGGCTGGAGTCTGATGATGCTGCACCTATTTCTCTCCCTGCTAATCGCTTTACGGGAGACTTACCGCGGGAAAGCCGACCTGCGGTTATTTTTCTTCTTTCCTCTCTATCATTCTATGCTCTGGTTTGGCTGGTTAAGCTACAGGTTAAGGGTGAAGCGAAACTGCGCTCCTTCGTCTGAGGGCTGAACCCAAATTTTCCCGGCGTGACGTTTCACAATTTTCCTGGATGTTGTTAACCCGATGCCGTGGCCCGGACCGCCGCCGTCCTCACCGTTCCAGAAAGGCTGAAAAACCGCCTCCCGGTTTTTAAGTGAAATACCGGGACCGCGGTCATCAACCCGGAAGACGTTACAATCTTCATTCTGGGAATAACCAACACTGATTTCTGGTTTTTCTCCGCCGTGGCGAATAGCGTTTTCCAACAGATTCTGATACAACTGCTCAAGAAGCACCCGGTCGCCTCGCACAGCCGGTAATTCGTCAACTGAAATGAGCGCTCCCTTCGCTTCTATTTCATCTTTTAGCCTGGCAACCACTTTATGGACCAGCTCAGTCAAATCAAGCTCTTCTATATCTGATTTTCTCGAATCAGCCCGGGCCAGAGCCAGCAATCTAACCACCAGTTCGTCCATCTCGCCAGCAACCTGGCGCAGGGGATCTATCCTTTTTTCAAGATTCTCATAGTCTTTATTGGCTAAGTCAGAGGCTAAAAAGTCACAGAAGGCAAAGACCCGGCTCAGGGGTGTGCGCAGGTCGTGAGCAACGGCAGAGGCGAAGCCATCCAGCGCTTCGTTTTTAGCTTTAAGATCGGCTTCAGTTTTAACCCGTTCACTGATGTCTCTAACCAGCGCTACACGATAGGCATGAGTGCCATTTTTGACATCGCGCCAGCTTACTTCAACAGGAATTGATACACCGTCCTCGGGAAAACATCGGGTTTTGAAATGCTGCGGTTCTCCGCCATTGCCGAGCCGTTTTAAACAATCCAGCCGCTTTTCGTCTATTTTCAAGATATCCCACCAGCCGCGGCCCAGGAGCTCAGAACGGCCACAGCCAAGGAGCCGGCAGGACTGCTGGTTTAAATCAACCAACTGGCCGGACTCCACATCAATAATAAAGAGGGCGTCGCTGGCTGAATCAATAAGCCGGTGAAAAAGGGAAAGCTGGTGAAGTTCAAGGGAAGATTTTTCAACCCGCCGCAAAACCTGCAGAACTTTGTCCACCTGCCCCTGCTCGTCAGTAGATATGGCTGCGGCGCCACAGGAATACTTTTCCTCATAATCAGTGATAGAACCGTATTCAGTGCAGTGAAAACGAGGTTTTGAATCCCGCATCGTCTCCAGAACATGGCAGTGCTCGCAGGCAATATTGCGGTTATGGTAGAGGCGATAACATTTTTGGCCAACCATTTCCTGGCCAAATATTTTACGGGCCGCAACGTTGGCAGCTACTATTGTCAGGTTATTATCAAGCACAACCGCCGGTACACAGATTTCCTCAAGTAATTGGAATAAAGTCTTAAGTTCTACGGTTAATAGTTCCACCCTGGGATAGAATTCTTCGTGAGAAAAGTCTGCTCCAAGAGTTCGAGGTTGCCTGGGCTGCTTCCGGGTTTTCATGAGCCTGTCCTTTCCGAAGACTTCCCGGAAGTCCTCTTTGAAATCCCCTTCCTCTACTGAAGTATACTACACTCTTTCTTTAAAAGACAGTTTTTTTGAAATAAAACTCTAGTTTTATCGGAGAAGTTCTGATTTAACTGAAAGGCTAATCAAAATTAATGTAGCGGAGAGCTAATTCAGCGGCTTCGGGGTCGTTTATTAGTTTCCGAAAGGCGGCGCTACTGGCCGGCTGATTTACAAACAGCTTGCTGGCCCGGCGTTTTCCGATTCCGGGTATAGCCTGCAGTTCGCGGGTGCCAAGCTCTTCAAACTTCAAATCAGCCTCCACCGCGGTAAGGCTGCGATAACCGTATTCAGTGACCCGGAGGTCATAGAAACGGTCCAGTTCCAGTGGATAACGAACTCCAACCAGAATCGGATAGGTGCCAAGCTGACGACCAAAAGTAGTATTCCCCTCCCGTTTTTCCATCAGAACATCTTTCAAGACTAAACTGCGGGGGAACATCTCTTTCAAAAGCGGCTTATCAATCTGCTCACGGACGCGCCGTTTGAATTTTTTAAACGCTTTGCCATGGCGCATTTTAAACTTGGTCCGCCCGGATAGCACCTGACGAATATTAATTCGCCGCAGCCAATAACCGGCATTGATAATTTTTTCTAAAAATTCAAAATTAAGCCGGTAGGTATCAGCGTTTTCCGCGTGGAGACCGGCCAAAAAATTCAGCCCGGGAAGCAGAGCCGGCAGACCGTTTTTACCCCGTTCACGGCCGATTTCATTTACCAGCGCAACTGCCTTAAAAACCTGGTCCGGCGCCGCATTTAAATTGTTAGCTTCAACCACCCGGGGGTCGGCCGACTCAAGCCCGAAAGCAAGCGTGTTGCCGGCAGTGGTATATTTTTTTAAAAGTTTAACTATCTTGCGGGCCGGTCGGGGATGGGCGGCGATAACAGCCGGATTAGCATTGTCAACGTGGAGAACCTTGATTTGCGGGCAGTTTTCCCAGATGGAAGAAAATAGCTGCCGTAAAGCGTCCGGGTTTGGCAGTGGTGTCTCACTCTCCCCCAGGTTCTGACTGCCGTAACTAATAATGCAGGACTGACCACCAAGCCTGAAATGGCGCAAACCGGCTTGATAAAGCGCTTTCACCTCTTCGGCCACCGCGGTGGGTCGACGGAACTGCGGCTTCCCATACAGAGGTTCCGAGCAAAAGGAACAGCCACCGGTAAAATAGCGGACACAACCGTGATAACAGCTCACTTCCGCCATTAAATGTCCGGCAGGCAGGGGGTGGGCAGAAACAAGTGATGCTCCAGCTTGAAGCCAGGCTTCAGTTTCGCCAGGCTCAGGGTAACGATCAACCGGCTGACCGTCAAGATAGGAGTTAAAGTAGACGGCAAGATCTTTTTCCACCCGCTGTAGAGCGGACGATCCAGGGAGCTGCCTGGCCAGCGGTCCGCCGACTATTACATCTTTTCTATTTTTAATAATCTGCTCCACTTCGTTTGAACTGAGCGGACGGCCGCGCAGGTAGTTACCGGGTACGGTAACTCCGCCGTAAATAACCGTTAAATCGGCTGCCGGTAGCTCCTCTTCTCTATACTGACTCGCCGTTCGATACGACCAGTCTATCCCCCGTGTTTCGCATATCCCAACAAGTTTACGAGGTTCGGGAGCCAGATAGGGAGGAACCCCAAGAAGGCCCGGTTCATCAACGTAGGCGTCAAGGATAAGAATTTTCAGGAATGATCACCGCAGTAAGAGGTTAGTCCGAAGCCGAATCAGAGGCTCCTTCCAGCGGTAGCGGGGCGCTTTCACGGTGGGTATTTAAAACAATTGAGGTATTTGTGGCGACTATTGCCGGATGACCCTGCAGTTTTTTAATTATCTTATTCATCTGATCTCGATCGTGATAACGGCCAATAGCAAGAATATCGTAATCGCCGGTAATTTCATAAATTTTGTTCAGATAAGGATGTTCTTTTAGCTGTTCGAGCGCCTCCTCAATCTGATCGCCCTGAACTTTAAAACGGGTTATGGCGTTGTAGCGGTAGCCAAGCTGTTCGTAGTCAATGTCGGCGCTTATTCCCCGGAGGATTCCTTCCTCTTTAAGCTGATCAAGACGTTTACCGACAGTCGTCGCGGAAACACCAAATTTTTCAGCAAGTTCACGCAGAGACTGACGTCCATCGCTGCGAAGCTCAGATAAAATTCGACTGGAGAGACGCTTATAAGTCATATAAGTCACCGTTGAAAGACTGGATAGGACACAGCGAAAAAATAGGCCAAATCAGCATTTATCCGTGTCCATTATCTATATGGTTGTAAAAATGCCCGGGGCGAGATTCGAACTCGCACGGGTTTAAAAGCCCACATGGCCCTCAACCATGCGCGTCTGCCAGTTCCGCCACCCGGGCACGGACAGTTATTATAACTGTTAAAAAACTAAACTTCAACAAACAGAAATTCACTTCTATTGAAATCCCTGCTGGAGACGTTGGGATGATACTGGTTTGCTACAAGCTGTAGTTCAAAGTGGAAATTTAACAGTGAAGCGTGTATGGCCGTTACTATCGTAGTTTAGCTCTCCGCGGAGCTGATTCTCGACCCAGCCTTTGACCATGCGCAGGCCAAGAGATGAATGGCGTTCAATGTCAAAATCTTCAGGCAGGCCATTGCCGTTGTCACACACATTCAATTCTACTGTTTTCGGACGGCGGAGAAGTTCTACAGCAAGCCTGCCGCCAGCCTCATCCTCAAGGCCGTGCTCTATGGCATTAGTAATTAATTCGTTCACCGCAAGGGCACATGGTAAAGCCCGGTCCATATCTAAATGCAGCGATTCCAGACTGAATTTTACGTCCAGCTCCTGTTCGTTAGATACCTGGGAAGCAAGAAGCTGTTTGACCAGCGAACGCAGATAAGAGGCAAAATCGAGGTGCTGATCAGACTCCTGGCTGTAGATTTGCTTGTGAATCAGGGCCATCGTATGAACCCGGTTAATGGCTTCCTGGAAACTCTTACGCACAAGGGGATCTTCAGCTTTTGTATACTGCATTTCAAGTAGGCTAACTATGGTAAAGAGATTATTTTTCACCCGGTGATGAATCTCTCGCAATAATATTTCTTTTTCATCAACAAGTTTTTCCAGCTCCCGCTGAGCCTTCTCCCGGCGAGTTATGTTCCGAAAATTACACTGAATAACCTCTTCTCCCCCAGTCTCATAACAGTAGGCACCCAACTCGAGAAAAATCTGAGTACCGTCTTTCTTAGTAAAAGAAAGCCCCTCTTCTCTTAAATAACCCCGTCGACGGAGTTCCTCCAGTCCTCCGACTTGAGAGAAAACTTTATCCAGAACCGAAATTTCACTCACTTCGTGTCCAACTAAATCAGTTCTTTGTTCGCCAAACAGCTCAAGACCGTATGAATTGACATCCAGCAGTCGCCCGCTGGCAGCTTCCACAATCAAAATACCGTAAGGAGAAGTTTCAAATAATCTACGGTAGCGTTGCTCGCTTTTGCGCCGTTCTCGCTCGATTTGCTCGCGAGCGGCTATATTCTCAACCATGCCCAAAAGCATTCTTTTACCTTTTAAATATATCGGTGTCACGGTCACTTCAACACTAAAAACGTCACCGTCGGCCTTCCTGTGTTCGGACTTAAAACGTCGGTAGTCCCCGGGCTGAAGTTCAATCCAGATCTTTTGTCTGTCTTCCGGGGTCGGCCTCTTCGTATCGAGGTCGGAGACGCTCATGGAAAGCAGTTGTTCTTCGCTATAACCCGTATCTTCACAGCTCATCTTGTTAACCATTATAATATTCCCGTCCAGGTCGTGCAGATAAACGGCGAAAGGTAAGTTTTCAATTACTGCCCGAAAACGCTCCTCGCTCTCCCGGAACTCGAACTCCATCTTTTTGCGCTCAGTAATGTCGATAATTAATCCCTGTACATTTTTAAGTTCGCCCCGCTCGTCAAACAGCCCCTGCCCCTGTTCCCAGACCCAGCGCTGCTCGCCGGACTTTGTCTGGATGCGGTATTCAATTTCAAAATTGCGTTTTTTAGCCAGAGCAGACTGAATACTCTCCCAGACGTATTCCCGGTCCTCAGGTAGAATTAAATCGCCATAAGCAATCTCTTTATTGTCGACAATCTCTTCCGGTTCATAGCCGGTAAGATCGCGCACCGCTTCACTTACAAATTCCATAGTCCAGTCGGGGTCATTTCCACAGCGATAAGCCATGCCGGGCAAATTACTCAAGAGGAGCGACATGTTCTGCTCTTTTTCTTCAAGCTGATTACGAGTCTTCCGATGCAACTCACGATTCTCAATCGAATATAGACCAAAGGCCAGGTCACCGGCCAGCTCTTCCAATAAATGAAGGTCGTCAAAATCCTCCTCCGCATCCCCAGGCCGGTAAACGGCCAGAACACCAGCCACCTCTTCTCCAGTAGCCAGCGGTAAAAAGAAAAATACTCCATCTTCATGCGGTAGGATTTCCGACAATTCTGGTGCCAGCCGGTTAACCTTTTCTTCAGTCAAAATAACCCTTTCTTGGGATTCAACAGCTTTTTTAGCAGGACTGTCAGGATGATGCAACCGCCAGACAGCAGGAATATTCTCAATACGAGAAGAAGCTTCCGGGCCAGTAAAAGGTCCAATCAGGTGATTTTTTTCCTTTTTCTCAAAGAGCTCTATCCAGGCAAAACCATAGAGGGTAGAGTTTACAATTTCTTTACCAATATCAAGACAGAGTTTTTCCCTCTCGCGCCCCCTAACTATATACTGGTTACAGTCGCTCAAGAGATCATAGGCCAGGTTCATGCGGCGTAATTTTTTTCGGGCTATAGCCTCACGGGTCATGAGAGCATAAACAAAAGCACCAAACGCGACAAAAAGTAAAATAACAAAAGCACGATAAAAGAGAGCAGCAGGTGTAAGATCCCTGTAAAGGAAAGTAAGCCACCGTTCGTCAGGAAAAGATATGGAAAGGAGGAAAGCGTCAAAAACCCAGGTAAAAAGTCCCAGCAAAAAAGCAAGGCCGACGACCAGCCAGCGTTTCTTCATTACTTTATCCCCTCAATTAAATAATGTCGCAACTTAACCAATAATCAGTCACAGGACGACAAACGTAAAGCGCAAAGCTCATCCTAAATAGACCCTCTCCGAAAAGGGTTAAACATCTCCTCCCCCTTGAGGGGGGAGGATTAAGGTGGGGGTGAAAAGGCCTCGTAGAGGCCGAACAACAGTTGTGACGTTTTATCCCCCTCACCCTAGCCCTCTCCCTCCAGGGGAGAGGGGACTTTTCGGAGAGGCACTAAATAGTTATATTTTCATTAAAAGTAGCGATAGCGTCAAGATGGCTGGGGAAAGGAACTTCCGGCGGTGAAGCCGGGTCGACGTAACGGACGTCACTTATCTCTACGCCATCAGGTACTGGCTCACCCGAAGAGATTTTAGCCGCATGAGCAACTATTAAGAGTTCGCCATAAAAATCAGTATGCTGGTTGTAAATACCGAGCAGATCTTCAGGTATGGCTTCCAGACCGGTTTCTTCCTCAAGTTCACGGACACCGGTCTCTTCCGTCGTTTCGCCGACTTCCATAAAACCACCGGGGAGCGCCCAGGTCCCACGAGCGGGCTCCAATTTTCTCTTGACCAGGAGGATTTCACCACTGCTATTATAAGCGACACAGACAACAACAGGAATCGGATTTATATAGTGAATCCAACCACATTCCGAGCAACCAAGGCGCTGCTTATCTTCATGCTCAAGCTCCTGCTTTTCCAGTTTAGTTCCACAGAGCGGGCAGAAGCGATAGACATCCTCGGACATGGATAACCCTCTTGCTCAATCCCGGTAATTCACGACGTAACTACTCATCTATCCTCCTCTCCCCCTGGGGGGAGAGGACCAGTTCCCCCTTTCAAGGGGGAAAGTTAAGGTGAGTAGATACTTCACGACAACGATCGTAAATTATCGGAGTCAGATTAATTTTCTGTCAATTAACTCTTCCGCTATCTGAATGGTGTTCAACGCCGCTCCCTTGCGCAGATTATCAGCAACAATCCAACAGTTAAAGCCGTGTTCAACGCTAAAATCGTTACGGATTCTACCAACAAAGGTTTCGTCAACACCGTCAGCCTCACGCATAGTTGGAAATTCATTGGCTGCCGGGTTGTCCATAACAGTCAGGTTAGAGACCTGAGCAAGTTCGCGACGGAGCTCATCCACCGGACAGGGCCTTTCTGTTTCAACGTTGACCGATTCACCGTGACAGTTAAGAACCGGTATGCGTACGGCTGTGGGCGAAACTTCAATTGAATCATCGGAGAGGATTTTGCGCGTTTCCCAGACCATTTTCATCTCTTCTTTGGTGTAGTCGTCTTCCTCGGCCAGCACCTCACCAATCAGTGGGATGCTGTTGAACGCAATTGGTTTGGGAAAATCGCGCGGCTCGGGTTCGGTTTGTTCGTTAACATAGGCCCTGGTCGCTTCAAACAGCTCTGCCCGGGCACTTCCGCCGGCACCGCTGGTCGCCTGATAAGTAGAGACGACAACACGCTTTATCCCGTATTTCTGATAAACCGGCCCCAGAACCATAACCATCTGAATTGTGCTACAGTTAGGATTTGAAATGAGACCGGAATGCTCCTCGAGGGCTTCCGGATTAACTTCCGGCACCACAAGAGGCACGTCGTCCCGATAACGAAAAGCGCTGCTATTGTCCACTATTACGGTTCCCTGTTCCAGGATTCTGTCAGCTTCCTGACTTACAACCCCGGACCCGGCCGAAAAGAGCGCAAGATCAATGTTACTAAAGTCGTATTCAGAGAGAACCTCAACTTCAACCTGGTCGTCTCCAAAAGGGAGTCTTTTCCCTTTTGAGCGAGAGCTGGCCAGCGCGGCCAGATTGTCAAGCGGAAAATTTCTTTCAGCCAGGATTTTAAGCATTTCACGACCTACGGCACCGGTTGCCCCGGCTACTGCTACATTAAACATATCACATCACTCCTTGAATAATCGATTTTAAATTTTATTCCGCCAGTTCATCGAGTACGGCGTCACCTATTTCGCGGGTGGATAGAAAATCCTCGCCCTCGCCAGCTAAATCAGCGGTTCGTTTGCCCGTTTCAATCACACGGTTAACGGCAGCCTCAATTTTATTTGCCCAATCGGGGGCGTCCAAACTGTAACGAAAAGCCATTGCAAGGGAAAGAATCATGGCGAGCGGATTTGCGTTACCGCTGCCCGCAATATCAGGCGCACTGCCGTGAACGGGCTCATACATGCCCAGCTTACTGTCACCAAGACTGGCCGAAGCAAGCAGACCAATAGAGCCGGAAATCTGTGAGGCAATATCGGAAAGAATATCACCAAACATATTCCCGGTAACAATCACATCAAACTGACGTGGCTCCAGAACGAGCTGCATAGCGGCGTTGTCTACGTACATGTGATTTAACTCTATATCGGAAGGAACCGTGTCCACAACTACTTCACGCCATAATTTTGAACTCTCGAGCACATTAGCTTTATCAACAGAAGTGAGGCGGCCTGAGCGCTGGCGTGCTGCATCTACCGCAACCTCCGTGATCCGCTTTACCTCTTCCCGACTGTAGGAAAGGGTGTTATAGCCGCGGCGGTTTTCTCCGGCACCTTCAATGCCACGGGGCAGTGAAAAGTAAAGACCGCCAGTCAACTCCCGAACGATCAAAAGATCAGCGCCAGAAGCGCGCTCATTTTTCAAAGGCGAACTGTCAACCAGAGCGGGATAAACCCGGGCCGGACGCAAGTTCGCATAAAGACCACATTCTTTGCGCAGCTTCAGCAGTGCCTGTTCCGGCCGATGATTCACAGGCAAATCATCCCAGCGCGGCCCGCCGACTGCTCCGAGTAAAATGGCGCTCGATTTGAGCGCGGCTTCCAGAACCTCGGACCGCAGGGGCGTGTCGAACTTGTCTATAGAAGCTCCACCCACGTCGTATTCTTCTGTCTCTATTTCCAGATCAGAATCTCGCTCAAGTATCCAATCAAGTATCCTTAAGGTCTCGTCCATTATTTCAGGACCAATACCGTCTCCCGGTAAAACTATCACTTTTTCCATCAAGTTCACCTCTCCTAAAAATTAAAAATCAGTCCTAACATAATCAGTATTTGTTTGACGTAGTGGAGCGCGATACAGTAAAAGTAAAATTTGAGGAGGTTTCCTACAGGACCCCTATCCATGAACAACGAAAAAATTCAGACCGTGTCCATGACCTCGCGGTCACCGCCGGACTGCTGGCGATAGCGTGCTCTATTGAGGGCATCCAGGTAAGCGCGTGCGCTTGCCTCCAACACATCAGTGCTTGTAGCACGACCATGAACTGACAAACCATCAATTGATAAATCAACGGTAACCTCACCAAGCGCATCCATGCCTCTGGTAACCGAGCGAATAGAGTAATCGTTCAGCACAGGCTCGACGTCTAATAAACTGGCGATCGCCGAATATATCGCGTCAACAGGTCCATCACCGGAGGAGGAGTTGCGCAACTTCTCACCTTTTACGCTCACCTCAACAGTAGCCGAGGGATAGACCGTATTGCCACTGAGAATATGCACGTATTCCAGCTCATAAACAGTGGGAATCCGGGCCACCTCTTCCTCCACAATAACCTCCAGGTCCTCATCATAAATTTCTTTTTTCTTGTCACCGAGCTCTTTAAAACGTTTGAACGCTCGCTTAAAACCCTCCTTGTCAAGCTCGTAGCCCAGCTCTTCCAAACGCTGGCGAAAAGCATGACGGCCTGAGTGCTTACCCAGGACGAGCTGACTGTCAGTAAGACCCACGTCTTCAGCTCTCATAATCTCGTAAGTCTGCCGTTCTTTCAGCACCCCGTGCTGGTGAATACCGGCCTCGTGAGCGAACGCATTGTCGCCAACAATCGCCTTGTTGCGCTGGATTGAAATGCCGGTCAATGAGCTAACCAGACGGCTGGTTCGGGCAATTTCAGTAGTTTCAATATCAACATCAAGGTTGAAATAATCGCGTCTGGTTTTAAGAGCCATAACAATCTCTTCCAGAGCTGCATTGCCGGCACGCTCACCGATCCCGTTAACGGCACATTCCACCTGGCGGGCGCCCGCTTCGACGGCGGCCAGTGAATTAGCAACTCCCAGGCCAAGATCGTTGTGACAGTGAACACTAATAACAGCCCGGTCAATGTTAGGAACCTCTTCACGGAGCGAACGAATAGTGTTCCCAAACTCACCGGGAACTGCATATCCGACCGTGTCGGGTATGTTAACTGTAGAAGCACCGGCATCAATTACCGCTTCAACGATTTTTTTTAGAAAATCCGGACGAGTTCGAGCGGCATCCTCAGGACTGAACTCGACGTCATCACAGAACTGCCGGGCGATTTCAACCGCCTCGACAGCCATTTCAAGTACTTCCTGCTTTGTCTTTTCCAACTTTTGTTCGACGTGCACGTCGCTGGTTGCTATAAAGACATGTATCCGGCCGGAGTCCGCCGGTTCGATAGCCTCAGCACAACGTTCAATATCCTGGCGGCGCGAACGAGCCAGACCGGCTATGGTCGGACCTTTTACCTGCCTTGCTATCTCCCGCACCGCCTCAAAGTCACCCTGCGAAGAGATAGGAAAGCCGGCCTCAATAACGTCTACGTTCAACTTTTTCAACTGCCGGGCAATCTCTAATTTTTCCGAGGGATTCAGACTCGCTCCCGGCGACTGTTCCCCGTCCCTCAAAGTAGTGTCAAAAATTTTCACTCGGTCGACTTTTTCTTCAGCCATTTTTATTCCTCCTTATATTTTTTTACTTTCATCGTCCGAATAAAACTGATCCCTTTTTTTCGGTAAGTCCACCGCAAAAAGTCTCCTCTCCCCCGGGGAAGAGGATTAAGGAGAGGGGAATGGTTTTGCATCACCAATTCACCCCCCTTTGTATTCCCC
This sequence comes from bacterium, assembly GCA_003554945.1. GTDB lineage: Bacteria > T1Sed10-126 > T1Sed10-126 > T1Sed10-126 > T1Sed10-126 > T1Sed10-126. The sequence continues at coordinate 41,285 of PWHN01000110.1, read as the reverse complement.
CCCTCAAGGGGGAAAAGTTTTTGCAAAGGACTGACCCGGTAAGGTTCAACTCAATATTTTTTCTGAGACCACCGTCTGTGCTATTCGGCAGACGTCAAGGCAACCGGTTAACAAGTAAGACATAAAAAAGACAATAAAAACAGCGAATGGAAACAGGGCCGCCACAAATACAAAACAGAGCAAAACAAAGAGTACCCCGAACGGATGTTCTTCCAACCAGGTGACCTGTTTGAAAGTGGGGTAACGTATGTTGCTAAGCATTAAATAAGAGAGAGTCAATAACAGCAGCGGAATAAGTAGCACAAATATCCTGTAAACTTCTTCGGTCATAATGTCTCCGGTCAGGTAAAGCTTGTATTCAATAAAGAAAATTGAGACTACCACACCCGCGGCGGCCGGCGTTGGAAAGCCGTTGAAATAATCCATCGAGTCCTCCTTTACGTCGTGGGCATTAAAACGGGCTAAACGCATGGCAGCCCCACATACGTAAAGGAAAGCCAGGAGTATACCCAGCCGCTCGTAGTTGTGCAGCCAGTTCGTATAAGCCAGCACGGCAGGCGCGACACCAAAAGTGACCAGATCGGCCAACGAATCAAGCTGCAGCCCAAACTCCGACTCAGCGTCAGCCAGACGAGCAATCCGGCCGTCCAATCCGTCAAGGACAAAAGCAATACCAATTGCGATTCCAGCCGCAACCCAGTCTTCGTTAAAAGAAGCAATAATCGCAAAAAAACCGCAGAGTATGTTTCCCATGGTCAAAAGCGTTGGAATAAAGTAAACACCTTTTTGCAGCCGACGATCAAACATTATTTTCCTCCTCGGCAGCGGGCGTGCGAGCAACTACTGTCTGACCGGCTCTAACAATGTCACCGGCCGTCGCTTTCACATCCGCTTCCTCTGGTAAAATGAGATCGGTCCTTGAACCCAGTGCAATCATGCCAAATCGACCGCCGCGCCTTAATTCATCGCCAGATTCAACCCAGCAGTGAATACGCCGCGCCAGCAGACCTGCTATCTGCCAGATTTCAAACTCCTCGCCAGCTCTACTCCTACAGTGTAAAACGTTGCGCTCATTTTCAAGATGCGTATCCTCGGCAAAAGCCGGCAGATAATTCCCCGGCTTATACTCAGTAGAAATAACTTCACAACTAACCGGAACACGGTTCAAATGAACGTTAAATATTGTCAGAAATATAACCAGCCGCTGTCGTCCGTCCTCTTCTTTATGAACAGCACGCACAATTCCATCCGCAGGCGAAAGCCAATCAGATGATACAGAAGTTGCCGGTTGCCGTCCGGGGTCACGAAAAAAGTAAAGAAAAAAAACGGAAAGAACGGCGAAGAGGACAAACCCCAACAACGCAAAAAAATTCCCGCTCAGCAGCCAGGCCAAATAAAAGAAGAATGCCGGCAGCAGACCGGCGGTGGCCCAGGGAATCACTTCTCGCCTTATTCTCAAGTGACTGCGGGTCCTCTATTAATGCCGTTCAATTTACTCGTCTTTTTCAAAACGATCCTCTAACCAATCCATCATACCACGTATTTCACGGCCAACTTCCTCAATTGAGTGTTTGGAATGTTTATCCCGGAGGGATTTAAAAACAGGTCGCCCCGTCTGGTTCTCGTTCAACCACTCGCGGGCAAACTCGCCCGATTTTATTTCGGACAAGATATCTTCCATCTCCTCACGCGTTGAGTCGTCAACAATACGCGGTCCACGGGTTAGATCACCATACTCAGCCGTGTCGCTTATAGAGTAACGCATACCCTGAATCCCGGACTCATAGATCAGATCGATAATTAACTTAAGCTCATGCAGACACTCAAAGTAGGCAACTTCTGGCTGATAGCCTGCATCAACAAGTGTTTCAAAAGCAGCCTTTATCAAGTGCGTAAGTCCACCACAGAGTATGACCTGTTCACCGAACAGATCCGTCTCTGTTTCCTCTTCAAAAGTTGTTTTAATTGTTCCGGCCAGAGTGCCGCCGATTCCCTTCGAATAAGCAAGTGCCCGCTCGAGAGCATTGCCACTCGGGTTCTGCTCAACGGCAACAAGATTGGGGGCACCAATTCCTTCCTCATACATCTGGCGCACAACGTGACCCGGACCTTTAGGAGCAACCAGGACCACGTCAACGTCTTCAGGCGGATCTATTTGATAGAAACGAATGTTAAATCCGTGACCGAAGACAAGTGTATTACCTGGTTCCAGTTCATCGGCTACTGCCGATTCGTAGACTGTTTTTTGAACCTCATCCGGGACCAGCATAGCTATCACGTCCGCCCGGGCACTGGCCTCAGAGGCACTAACCGGATCAAACCCGTCCTTCTCAGCCTGTTCAAAATTGGGTGTTCCTTCCAGCTCAGCTACGATTACATCCAGCCCGCTGTCACGCAGGTTGGAAGCGTGGGCGTGACCCTGGCTACCATATCCAATAATAGCTATTTTTTTCCCTTTCAGAGGGGTAAAATCAACATCTTTGTCGTAAAATACTTCTGCCATTGCTATTCCTCCTTAAACTTGTTCTTGTAAGATAAATTTTAATACTTTCAGATTAATTAAAACGGACGGCCGAGAGCAACACTGCCTGTGCGAGCCACTTCTTTTATGCCATAAGGCTCAAGCAGGTCAAGGACATCGTCGACAAACTGTGTTTCTCCAACGAACCGAATCGTCATTGAGCGGTGATCAAGATCTACAACCTTGCCGTTAAAAACCTCGACCACGTTCATAATCTCAGTTCTATCTTCGGAAGTGGCGGCTACTTTAACCAGCAGCAGTTGTGAGCTAACGTAAGGTCTATCAGCAAAGTCTTCAACCTTGATTGTCTCAATAATTTTACGCAACTGTTTGACCGCCTGCTCAAGCGTGCGCCTATCAGCTTCAACCTCGATGGTCATACGTGAAACCTTGGGATCTTCCGTTTCTCCAACAGAAAGAGAAGCGATATTAAACCCCCGGCCGCTAAAAAGACCGGCTATTTTAGATAGCACTCCAGCTTTGTTTTCCACGAGAACGGAAAGTGTCTGACGTTTCTCTGAAGCCATAATAAATCACCTCTTACTAATCAGGATATCATACCACTAAAATCCAGCAAACTTCCCTTATGAAACTTCATTAATATCCGTACATAGGATAAAATAATTCTGGACGCGGGAATGGCAGGGGAAACCAGAACCCGTCCCTCCGTTCATACCGTCCAGGCGTTTAACTCCTGTTGCGAGCATAGATGATAACAAGAAACTACACTTCTGTATACGGGCTAACCGGTCCGACTAACAATGTGGAGTGATAAAAATGAGCGATGAATATACCGGCGATAACATAGAAGTTTTGAAAGATCTCGAGCACGTTCGAAAACGACCGGCAATGTACATCGGCACAACCGGTCCAGATGGTATCCATCATCTGGTCTGGGAGTTGATTGACAACGCTGTAGACGAGGCCGGAATAGGATACGGAGATCGAATCAAACTGGTAATTATGGATGACGGTTGGGTTAGTGTTGAAGATCACGGGCGAGGAATTCCGATCGACGAACATGAATCGGAAGGAGTATCCACTCTGCAGGTAGTAATGACGCGACTGCACGCTGGAGGAAAATTTGACGACAAGGCTTACAAAACTTCCGGTGGTTTACACGGGGTTGGAGCATCGGTGGTAAACGCACTATCTGAGAGATGTATTGTTACGGTTCGCAGGGACAACACCATAGCCCGCCAGGAATATGAACGGGGAGTGCCGGTCGGCGATGTGGAAATGAAAAACAAAAAGATCCGAAAAACTGGAACAGAAATTAAATTTAAGCCAGACAGCGATATTTTTCCCGATATTCGTCTCGATCGGACACAGATAATTGAACGGTTACGGGAGCTTTCATTTCTGCTTCCGGGCGTTTCTTTTCTCTGTAAGGATTTGAGAGGTGAGGAGAGTTTTCAACGGGAATTCCATTCTGAGGCCGGCATGCCCGATTACCTGGATCACCTGCTGGAAGAGCGGGAGAAATTATTTGAAGATCCGCTATGTTTCACACGAGAGCAGGACAACGTCCAGGTTGAGCTGGCCTTCAACTATGATCCTAACGGACATACGGAGAAGCTGCTCTGTTATGCTAACAACATTAAAACTGAATCCGGGGGCACACACGCCCAGGGCTTCCGCACGGCTCTAACCAGAGCGGTCAAGGAAGTTTCTGATCGTAACAACTTCCAGGGGTCAGACCTGCGCGAGGGGTTGCTGGCCGTAATTAACGTCAAGATTCCCGAACCACAATTCGAAGGTCAGACGAAAGCAAAGCTGGGCAACCCTGAAGTAAGAAATGCTGTCTCCTCGTTAGCATACGACGAAGTATATCGTTTTCTCTCCGAACATCCGGACGAGACTGACAAGCTGGTAAGTAAGGCACGCGACGCCGCAAAAGCGCGCAAGGCGGCACGCCAGGCTCGAGACGTAGCGCGGGAAGCCAGCCGCGACGTTAGTATGGCTCTGTCCAGCAAGCTGGCCAACTGTATTTCCAACGACGTTGAAGAGGCGGAGCTCTTCATAGTTGAGGGGGATAGCGCCGGCGGCAGCGCAAAACAGGCGCGCGACCGGCAACACCAGGCAATTCTTCCTCTCAAAGGCAAAATTAAAAATGTAGAAAAATCCAGCCCAAATACTTTTCTCAAAAACGATGAGATACGGGCAATTATCACTGCGGTCGGAACTGGCATCGGCGAAGACTTTGATATTCGCGACTTACGTTACGGCAGGGTCATCTGCATGTCTGACCCCGACGTCGACGGCCTTCATATTCAGAGCCTTCTACTTACACTTTTTTACCGCTACCTGCGTCCAATTATTGAAGAAGGCCGTCTTTATATGGCCGATCCACCCCTCTATTATCGAAAAAACGGGGATGAAGTAGAATATCTCTACGAAATGCCCGAGAAAGCGGACGGTGACGAAATACGACGTTTTAAAGGTCTGGGTGAAATGAACCCGGACGAACTCTGGAAGACAAGCATGGACCGCGAAACCAGGCGTCTAATTCAAATTAGCGTCGAGGAAGCAAAATCAGCCGACGAGACCGTCTCTACCTGCATGGGGCGCAAGGTTGCTCCAAGGAAAAAGTTGATACGGGAAAAAGCACAAGAACTCGGAACTAAAATAGAAGTTTAGAAACCTATTGACGTCATTCCTGCCCCTGAACCGGAATCTATCCCCCCTTTCCTTTACCCCCTTGAAGGGGGGAGACAAAGGGGGGTGAAAAAATGGGTTGCGGATCAAGCAGCGAGACAACAATATTTGCAAACATAGCGCAATCAAAACAACTCCTTCTCCCCTGGTGGGAGAGGATTGTAATTTATTATAATTAGGTGACAGACAAATGACAGCAACTCAGAGTAAGGTTAGAAAACAGACGGTTGAGGAGTATCTGCCCAACGTCTACTCGGAATATGCTTTAAGTGTGATAACCGACCGGGCAATTCCTGACCTCCGGGACGGCCTCAAACCAGTTCAAAGACGTATTCTGTACAGCATGTGGACACAAAAATTAACTGCTAAGAATCAACACAAAAAAAGTGCGCGGACCGTCGGGGAAGTCCTCGGAAAATATCATCCTCACGGTGATCGGGCCGTTTACGATGCACTTGTGCGGATGGGACAGGACTTTACTCTGCGCTATCCCTTGATTGACGGACAGGGTAATTTCGGTTCAGTCGACGGCGATCCCCCGGCTGCCATGCGTTACACCGAGGCTCGATTGACCGAGCTGGCCGGCGAGTTTTTCAGCCGCATGAAACCGGAAGGTAGCGGGGTTCCCTGGCGCGACAATTTTGACGGCAGCACGGAAGAACCTGAAGTTTTACCTGTTCCCTTCCCTAACATACTGGTCAACGGCGCCAGCGGAATTGCCGTCGGCATGTCAACGGATATCCCGCCGCACAATCTTACCGAGGTTCTTGAAGCTGCTATTCACCTGATTGATCATCCACGGGCCCACTTCTCGACCCTGCGCGAACTGGTCAAAGGCCCCGACTATCCGACCGGCGGCTGCCTCTACGCTTCGAAAGAAGAGTTAAAAAAAATCTACGAGGATGGAAAAGGCAGCGTTGTAATTGCTGGGCGCTGCCACATAGAACAGCTCAGCCCCGAACGGGGCGCTATTGTAGTCGAGGAGCTACCCTATAATGTCACCAAAGCCCGGCTTGTCGATCAATTTGTAGAGCTTGCTCGTTCTGACGATGACCCCGGCATATCAACCGTAAGAGACGAGAGCGACCGGCAGGGGCTGCGGGTTGTAGTTGAATGCAAGCTGGGCAAAAATCCGGAGGTCATTCTTAATAATCTCTACGAAAAAACAAATCTGAAGATGAAACAACGCTGCTCCTGTCTGGTGCTCAACAACGGTGTCCCCGAAATACTCAACCTCCGGCAAATTCTTACTAATTATAACGACTTTATGGATAAAGTCCTGGTGCGCAACACTGAAAAACGCAAGGAACAGGCCGAAGACCGACTGCACGTGGTCCGGGGGCTGTTAAAAGCACTGGCCGACATTGACCGTGTGATTGAAATTGTAAAACAATCGGATACGGAAGCGAAAGCCTCCATAGCCCTTCAACACGAATTTTCAATGAGTGAACGCCAGGCGGAAGCCGTGCTAAACCGGCGCATACGTTCCCTTACCGGGCTTGAACAGATTGAGATTGAACAGGAAAAGGAGGACCTGCTCGAAGCAATAGAAAACTATGAAAAACTGCTCAATTCAGAGACCGAACGAGGAGAAGTCCTGAAAAAATGGTACCGCGAAATACGAGATAAATACGGCGACGAGCGGCGCACTTCCATCCAGCACGAAGAACTTGAACTCGACCTATCTGATTTACGAGAGAACAAGCCGGTTGTAATTTCCGTTTATCCCAACAACTACTTCCGCCGAGATCACGGACAACGCAAGGTCGAGGAACTTCAAATTCCTCCGGAAATGTTCATTCGTGTGCGAAGTCTTGAAGAATTATTAATTTTCGACCGCCAGGGGAGCGTCTACAGCCTGCGCGCCTCTGAAATACCCGATGACGCCCGGGATGAACGAGGTGCTCCTATACAACAGATAAACTCTAACATACAGTCAGTCGCAGGCGTCGTTCCCGCCAGTTGTAAGGAAGTTTTTGTATTCACGAGCAACGGCTACGTAAAACGGCTGGCGGTCGCTGACGACGACAACTTTCAGGATATCCGCCCGAGCGGAATAAAATACATTAATTTTAAGGAAGAAGACAACGAAGTGGTCAGCGTCGTTCACGGGCGAGCGGAAACAACGGCAATAGCGGTCGCCGAAAATGGCCGTGGTATCCGCTTTGATCGAGATGATGTCCGAATCATGGGCCGCAACGCTCGTGGAGTAACGGCCAAAAAAGGGGAACCCCTGGCAGGCGGACTGTTAGCCAGAGAGTCCGACTGCTTGCTTTTACAGGGGGACAACACCTGTGCCGCTATTAATGTTAACGAAATTCCCATCCAGAACCGCGGTGGAAAGGGTCGTTACTTTATTCGCCCTGCCGGCGACGATAAAATTACCAAAATCCGGGCAAGTGAAAATCCTTACGCAACAGTCAAGGAAGAACTGCAGGAGTTTGACAGCCGGTCGAAGCTTGCCGGTCACGGCGCTCGCCGGTCAATCGACTACTTCACAACCTTCCACGACTGGCTGGGCGAAGAACCGGGTCCGGAACAACCCGATCTTTTTGAGGGATGAAGGATGAAAGGAAAAATTTTGGAAGGACTTAATCCTTATTTTTGAAAAATTGACGGTCTTACCTTCTTTAACCTGTGATCAATTTTATTTAACGTCTCCGAGTGGCCGGTAAATAAATACCCGCCTTTCTTAAGAGAAGCCGCCAGGTTATCAATAACGTGTTTCACCACTTTATCATCAAAGTATATTAAAACGTTACGAATCAAAACCAGATCGAAAGTATTGCAGTATGGATAGTTGTCGGAACTAAGATTAAACTTGCGGAAGACAACACGATCTCGAAGCTGTTTCCCCACCCGCTTTTGGCCACGGCCCATGGACTGAAAACATTGGTCAACCAGTTCCGGATGTGCTGCACGCAGTGGTCTTAGAGCATTGGTGGAATATACTCCCCTCACCGCGCTCTGGAGCACATTTTCCGAAAGATCAGTCGCCAAAATATTATACTCAAACTTCCCCTCGCGACGCGCCTCTTCCAGCAGAGTGGCAAGCGTATAAGGCTCTTCCCCGGAAGAACAGGCCGCCGACCAGCAGGCCACCTTGGACTGGTTCTGCCACTTTCTTATCAATTTGGTTTCCAGAAATTCCCAGTGTCGCTCCTCACGATAAAAGCGGGTCGTGTTGGTGCTAATTACGTCAAGCAGATCGGAAACTTCAGAGGGATTTTCCTGAAGATATTTGTCGTATTCTTCAATTGTATCCAGATTCAAACTACGCAGCCTTTTTCCGACCTTGGCCTTTAACTTGTAGAACTTATTTTCGGGAAAGTAGATCCCATATTCATTGTAAAGGTCATCTCTAAACTGACGTAAAGAGTCACGTTCAGCGATACCTATTTTAGATGAATTGCTAACATCGTCACCAAAAAGTAAGTCGGCCATTGGCTTCCTCTTTTTTTAAATAGTGGTTCATCCGTTCAGAAAACTCTCCCGCTTTCTGCTTTTTGGCTTTATTGAAATCCTTGCGGGAGCCGGTTTTTAGTTACCAGTTGCCAGTTTTTAGTTTTCAGTTGCCAGTTTTTAGTTTTCAGTTATAGGTTTTAACCCGTAACTCGCAACCCGCAACTTGATTAAAGTCTATAGTTAGCCTGAACTATTCACGACAGCTTAACTGTCGTGCATTATCCGGGCTAAAATGGTGAAAATAATTTTACCGGACTATGTACAAGTAATCAAGAAAACCTCAAATCTTGTAAACCCTTTCAATTTCGCCTCGGAGGCCGGGGTGCTCGAAGAGGCGAGCTTGCGAGCAGGCGAAGATGCGCAAGACCGAAAATCGAGGTCAAGTTCAAGAACATGAACAAGATTATGAGTTCTTCATGAATTTGAATTAGCCCTGATAATTCACGACAGCACAACTATCGTGAATTATCCGTCCGAAGGACAGCCGTTTATAGGCTTCTTGTTGGGCATTAAACAAAATATTACTATTGCAGTTATTTACACAGACAGTAACTTACCAGTTGTTCTGTAAACGGCTGGGTTAACCCCGCCCATTTGACGAATGGGCGGCCCTTTGGGCGGCCTATGCATAAGGTTCATGCATAGGCCGGGTTAGCTTTCAGCTTTTGGCTTTGAGCTTTAAGCTGGTGTTCTCCGGCTCGGAGGCCGGAATGACGAGTTTGGTGAAAGAATCTGTGATCCGATCGCTGATGGTATTGCTATTTCAAAAAACTTGATAAAATATGATTAGGAGGAAAAAAATGAAATTATTTGGACGCCTGTGGGCGGCAGTTGTTAATTTTTTATTAATAATTTTGCCTGTTGTATTGCTCTCCTCCCTACTCTACCTCTATCGCGAGCCGATAGCTGAACAGTTCCGAGACTTTCTTGGAGATCCAATCACAGAAGCCGAGAACATTGTGCTGCAATTCGACGAACAGACTCCCCGGGCGGGTCGGATTAACGAGTTACGCAGTTTTTTCACACAGCTACAGGCGCGGGAGGAGCTATCGGAAACCGAGCGAGAACGTCTGCAGTCCGTTATTTTCAATCTGCACCGATCCCTGGTAGGAAATCTTGGGATAGAGTTGGAAGAAATTGAGGTTGATGAGGTACGCGAAGCTTATCTGAATCTGCTCACTTCAGCGCTGGTCGAGCGCTTATTTCCGCGCCATCACCAGGTGAGAGAGGAGCTGATTAAGGACTGGGATCGAATCGTCCGGGTTTTAAACCTCCCCGACCATCCGACACGGGGTTTAAGCTCCTACCTTGAAGCGACTGAAATAGTGCAACGTGCAATCAACGATTACGAACTAATTTACAGCCCCAGGTTAGACTGTCAGAGCCTATTTCAAACCGACTGCAGTGAGCCGTTTAAAGAATCAGTTACCCTAACAGCCTCACGGGTGGAGCGCTATTTTAGAACATTGCCGGCTCCAACCTCCAGTGACGCCGGTAACTTCCCCGAATATGTCCAGCTTCTCCCACGGCTGATCAGATCCTATGCAACTCTTAACGAGGTAACAGCCGGCTCTCTGGCAGCCCCCCCGTGGGAAAACTTTGAAAATTTGCCGGAAGTTCATCAGGTGGCACGCGAACGCCTGGCCGAGGGCAGCAGGGAGTTATATGCCTCACTGTTAAACGAATTTGAGCCGGAAGTCAAAGACTTTGCTGATCCACTGGCGGGCGCCCTTGAGGAGGAGCTGCTTGCGTTGACCGACATAGAACGCATGATTGTTGATAAAAGTGAAGCTGAGGAGTTACTGGTTATTGAAGCGACCGAGAAGCTGCGGGAGACTTTGTCTGATAAATTGAGTAGACTCTATCATGAAGTCAAATTACGAAATCAATATGAACCAGATTTTGAGGCACCGAACGAGCGCATAGAAGCCCTGCAGGAAGGGCTTGTCCGACTACCGGGAGGACACTCTAAATTTGAAGCTAAAGAACAGCTGCTAAGCGAAATCAATTATATTGCAGAACAACTTGAAGCTTTAATAGGTCAGCAAAATTATGAAGGTTTGAGGGAAAAATTAATTGAACTTAACGAACATCAATTGGCCGATAAAAACCAGGGCTGGGGAATAATGGTTGCTGGTTTTTTTGAAGCCAACCGTGACCTCATCACTTCAGTTGACTGGCAGCCGGCTGAGGATGAACCTCGCGAGCCTTACCTATCCCTGATTGAAACTATCAGTGAAACTGCAACTGAGCTCGCCCTCGATAACTTTGGAGAAACCTGGGTGCAGGAGACACGGCTGGCACTGGAAACTCGCCGGCTTCAACAACTGGAAGAAGATATTCTGGCAATAATGGACAGCCCTCAGTTCAGCGAGTTAACTGCGCCGCTGACCGCTAAACTGGAGGAGCTACTGGCCCTTGATGATCTGCCTGATCAACTGGCGGACCGGCCAGAGGAATTATTGATAGCCGCCATCTATCTCGAAGAAATACGAAGTGAAGAAAGTAATATTCATCAAAAATTTGGCGAGAGTGTAGATCAGCAGATCGAAGATCACAGGGAAAAACTCAAGGAAATTGTAAAAGATATTCAGGCGACGCGAACAACTTTTAATCCGGAACGTTTGAATGAACTGGTCGGCCTGTTTGTGGAGTGGCAGCAGCAACTCCCCGACAGCCGCATAGGCGATGCAGCTCTGCAACGATTAACTACTGATTTTGAAAATATCCTTGCCGTTTACCTACGCTCTTTCAAACACTTTGTTTCACACCCCGAGGAGACGGACCTGGAGGAAAACCGTCTAATTGAAGCAGCTCAATCACTCAACAGTTCCCTGGACAAGCTCGCAACGGCCGATATTCTTGAACTTCATTTTGAGGGAGAAAGTTATAAAAACTTGTTAGAACTACGGAAAACTATTAATGAACTTCGTCTCGTAGCAGCCGAAATCACGGCCGGGGGACTGCTGCGGGGAGATGAGCAATACAGACGCTTTGAAGAGCTTACCACACCGAAGGAATTTGACCCACTTCCTGACGACTACGACTACCGTTGGGAACTGGCGCAGCTACCAGAATTACACGAACTTATTATAGAAAAAGCCTCAGAAATTCATGAACAAACCAGTGGCCAGTGGCTGCGCGGCTGGGGCGGACGTCTGACCGGTGAGGATATGCTGGAACAATGGAAGGATTTTCTCAAAAATCTTGAGGAAACAACAACTGCAGAGCCTCTCGCCGGTTTGCTGGCCGAGACACGAAAAGAGTCCGAACAACTGTTAGAGGAGTGGAGTAACTAATGTCCACGGAAGATAATTCAGCCAGCCAGGGGAGACGTTTCCTGGATGTGGCTGTCATTATTCCCCTTGTTATTCTCTTTATCCCCCTCTTTTTTAGCCGCCAGTTCCGAGAAATACTGGCGGTAAGCTTGCTGGGGCTTTTTTATAGCATTTTCCTGGTTAACCTCTGGGAGAGATGGACAGCACCTTTTCAACGCTTTATCCGCAAGATCCTGCCGGACAGTATTCGCAATTTTTTCCTTCGCACCTTTGAGACAATACTGCCTCTCCGTTCCTGGGGCGTAGTTCCCTGTGTCATTCAATCATTCGCCCTTTTCTGTTTGCTTGTCTTCGGCTGGCTGCTTGCCCCACTGTTTTTTGAAACGGTCCGGAACCCGGCCGTACAGGGCTGGATTCGCAGCCTATTCCAGACCGCGGCTCCAGAAGCTTACAATTTCCTCAACGAACTGGCCTTCAATCCTAACCCCTATGCGGTTCTGGCCGATAATGCACAGGAAATTTTTGGTAGTTTGAATCGCTTCTTTTCTACATTTATCCTTCCTTTAACTTTTATAATCTTCACAGGTATAGGCGCACTTATCTACGAGTCACTGGAAGAGTTAATTGCCTGGGTGGAAAAAGACGATAGCAGGCAATCAAAAATCATCAACTCATACAGCCGTCTCTTTCAGCAGTGTCTGTTCTATAACTCTATCTATTACATGATCCTGGGGTTAATTATGACGGGAATTTTCTTCGGGTTGAATCAGGCGGGAATTACTCATTTTGAGAATAAAATCATTCTTGGTCTTATTCTCTCCTTTTTTCTCGGTAATCTTGTCGTTCCCGGGGTGGGAACTATAATTCTTACAATTTTAACTATCGGATTGCTGACAATCTGGCAGGGTGTTGTGGGAGGAGCTGTTACCGCAATTATTTTCTTTTTCTACTTTATAACCGACGACTACCTGATAAAACCTTATTTTCTAAACTGGATTGGCTCGGGCACAAGCAAGGAGTGGGACTTTGGGCTGGAGGTTTTAATCCTTGGACTGGCACTACTCTGGGCTTCTTTTGGAGTTATTGGGACCTTACTCCTCTTCCCCGGGCTCTGCTTTTTAAGTGCCTATCTTAAAATTCAGCACCCTGACCTGCGCCCCTGGATTCTCTCGCCGCTAAAGACTATCTCGGGGATTAACAAGCTCTAATCAGGGCAGTGCCGCCCACTTCAACCGGGCGGAGGGGCGAGCCGGCGAAGAGGCGAAAGTTCGAGGAAATCAAGGTCAAGTTCAAGAACATAAACAAGATTATGAGCACTTAATGAATTTGAATTAGCTTTCGGCTTTTGGCTTTGAGCTTTATGCTGGTGTTTTCCGGCTCGTTGGCCGAAATGACGGACAGTAGATAAAGGGTAGATGAGATGTTCTGGGAGATTTTGGGTTATGTAGCGACGAGACGTTTTTTACCGGTGAGAAGAACGTCCTGAGCGCGACGGGGTTCAGAAACTTTTGCAACCAGAAGTGAACCACTGTTTGCGCCGGCGTTAGCACTGGAATAATAGGCGTAACCAATATTTATACCAGCTTCTGCCAGGCGCTCGGCCACCTCGCCGATATTTTCTAAATTTTTGTCCAGGCGGACAGTTAGAACAAGGTTATCTACAACCAGCATTCCTTCGTTTTCCAGAACTTTTTGCGCCCGGCTCGGACGGTCAACCAGAAAACGAACCACTGCGTGATCAACAGTATCCGCCACCGTAAAACCGATGATTTTGATGTCTGCCTGTTTGAGCAGCGTACAAATATCAGCAAGTTCACCAGGCTGATTACGTACATAAACCGAAAGCTGTCGCTTTAACTCTACCATTGTTAGCCCCCTTGAATGGAACAATTGTCCAGATTGATAGTTTTGAGGTCCATTTTTTATTTTCGACCGGTTTGACGTGAAAATTAAGAAATATACCGGAACTTTTCCGTTAAAACCGCCAAATTAAGGTGCCAGAGTTGATTGATTTGAATAAAATTAGCCAATTACCCCATAAAACCCTTGGCAAGAGTGAGAGATAATTATATGGTTATTAGCAGTAACTGCCTAACAAACCCTTTGACGGGCAGGAAAAGCGATTTTACAATATGACCTGATTTCAAAAGTGGTTTGTAAAAAGCTAAACTATTGAACTTTTAATGTAAGTGGAACTTAAGCGCGGAAAGGAGGGAGTGTGTTATGGCCGACTTAGTATACAAAAGTCGTGTGAAGGAGCTAATCAGTGATAAGGGGTTGCTCTGTGACAGCGATCTTCCGGCCGCTGCCGGCGACAAGCTGGCCGCTCTGCTGGACGAGGCTGCCAAACGGGCTCAGGCCAATGGTCGCAAGACCGTAAGACCTGAGGATCTGTAAAATTATCTAAGTATTTCTATCCCCGGAAGCCGCCTGGCTTCCGGGGGTTTCATCTTTTTTTGCCCCCGTATTCGCCAGACTTACCTGAAGCTGTAATTTGAAATCTAAAGTCTTGTCCTTTTTTTTAGCCCTAAATTTTTCCTCTCCTCGCTCATTTTCCCGCCAGCGCCGGCGCAACGCTCGAACCTTCTCCACTTCCTCATAAAGAATCTGCCTCCCACGTTTACTTAAATTTTCACCGCAAAACTGTACCACATCCCGGTCGGCTCCATATAGCACCCAGCCGAGCGTATCAAAAGAGGTCTCCTGAAGCAGTTTTTGCGCAAAACGGGGGGACAGTTCTGTCATTTTCTGCAGGGAAGGAAGACTTTCATCAAAGCGGCGAATAAACTGTGGTGCCTCGCGAGAAAGAAAATCAATCAGAAAATTTCGACGGTCATCGGCAAGATCAAGTAAAAAGCGACAAAACAGTTCTAAATCCTCAGCGGATAGAGAACGTAAACTCTGGTTTTCTGATAAGTTTTCATTCAAGGTTGAAAAAACTCCCCGCCAAGCGACAGCTCCCGGGCCTCCGCCGCTTCCCTTAGAGTTAGCTCCTCTTCTCCATCCTTATATTCATCAATAACAACTGTAGTTCGAACACGGCTTGCTCCCTGCTCGAAGGGCGCTTTATGCATTTTTTCGGCAAGGAGTATTACTTCGCGCAGCGGACCAAATACAACGGCGCCAAAGGGTGTTTCATTAAAACGAAGCTCAGAAAGATGAGCAATCTGAATACAACGGCGGACAAAACTTGATATGTCCGGATTTCCGGTACCTACTGGAATTACACTTATTTCGGCCACTACTTCACTAGAGTTTTCCATTATCCATCAGCTCTATCTAAAAGTTTTTTTACTTGTTTGGCGCCCCTATTGCTCAGTCACAGTCGAAAATGTGACCACACTTTTAACCGTTTTTCGGTTATCATTCCCGCGGAAGCGGGAATCCAGCGGCTCTCCGCCCTTGCTTGTCATTCCCACGGAAGCGGGAATCCAGTGAAGTTGAATTTAAACGGTTTTACGGTCAACGTCAACACCAAAGCCACTGGATTGTCCAATCAAGTTGGACAATGACGTCAAATGACAAACCAAAAATTCAATTGTGACTAAGCACCAGTATTACTTCGGAGACGAATATCGTCCCAGATTTTGACCACTCGGTCGTCATTGCGGACTCCGATCCGCAATCCATTTTCTTCACCCCCTTTCTTTTTCCCCCTTCAAGGGAGGAAAGACAAAGGGGGGATGAGCCGGAATAAATTAAACCTACCACATTACTGCGGGCTTACCGTTTTAAAGCTAACATCAAGGTTATCATACGAATGTGTTATTGCACCGCACGAAATACGGTCCACTCCAGCCCGGGCGTAGTCAACAACGTTAGTCTCATCTATGCCGCCGGAGACCTCAACTGCAATACCTTCCGGTAAAAGAGAACAATACTCCTCGAGAGAGGACACGGAGACATTATCCAACATAATGACGTCTATGTCAAAATTATTTATTGCTTTTAGCTCATCCGGCGAATGTATCTCAACTACCACTTCGCCCTTCTCCAGTTCAGGGCGTAGAGAATCAAGAGCGGCAGCTATTCCCCCGGCGGCCTGTTTGTGGTTATCCTTAACCATAATTCCCGAAAGATCCAGACGATGGTTGTGACCCCCACCAATAACAACTGCATATTTTTGCAGTAGCCGGTGATGAGGAACTGTTTTGCGGGTATCATAAATTTCTGTGCCAAATTCATCGACTTTTTTCACAATTTTTCTTGTCGCCACCGCAACACCACAAAGCTCCTGTAAATAGTTGAGTGCCACTCTTTCGGCGGCAAGAAGATAGCGCAGACTTCCTACCGCCTGACCGATAACTTCGTCTGTTTTAAACTCATCCCCTTCTTCTACATGCCAGCTCAGATCAACCGGCTCTCCGCCGGTAATAAAATCGGTTATCTGGCGAAAAACCTCCTCAACAACCAGACGACCACAAAATATTCCCGGTTCACGAGCAATAAACAATCCCTTACCCGATTTATCAGACGGCACTGTTTTTTCAGTAGTTATGTCACCTTCAGGCAAATCTTCCTGAAGGCTAAATCTAACATGTTCACGGAGAAAAGACTCAGTCAGGTAATCATAAATTTTAGTCACGTTAAGTTTCCTCCTCTAATTCCTCGATTTTATCCCGATAATGGGCAGCCAGCTCAAATTCAAGATTTTCAGCCGCCTCCTGCATTGCCCGGGTAAGCTCTTTTGTTTTCTTCTCCCGCTCGTCAAACTCATCTATTATTTTTACGACCTTGTCCTCACCGTCCGGTGCTATCGGCAGCTTCTCACTGATCTCTTTTTCAATCGTTCTGGGTTTAATATCGTGAATCCTGTTGTATTCCAACTGTTTTTCCCGCCGTCGCTCGGTCTCCTCGATTGCCTCCTGCATAGCCGGCGTTACTTCATCTGCATACATGATAACCCGCCCTTCGGTATTCCGAGCCGTCCGGCCAATCATCTGAATGAGCGTGGTCCTCGAACGCAAAAAACCGGTCCGGTCAGCGTCCATAATTGCAACCAGGGAGACTTCCGGCAAATCCAGTCCTTCACGGAGTAAGTTTATACCCACCAGGACATCAAACTTACCGCGTCTTAGGTCACGAAGTAGTTTAGAGCGCTCCAGGGTGTCAACTTCTGAATGTAGATAGCGGACCTTAAAGCCCATTTTGACGAGATAATCAGAAAGATTTTCGGCCAGCCGCTTGGTTAGAGTGGTAACCAGAGCGCGGCGACCGGCCTCCACCTCCCGCTCAATTTCGTCCATCAGGTCATCGACCTGGTTACGAGTCGGTTTGACTTCTACCGGCGGGTCGACTAAGCCGGTGGGTCGAACAATTTGCTCGACAATTTGCCAGCTATGTTCTCGTTCAAAATCACCCGGCGTCGCCGATACAAATACGGTCTGTCCGCTTTTCTCGCGAAACTCATGAAATTCAAGCGGCCGGTTGTCGTAGGCCGACGGCAAACGAAAACCGTGCTCAACGAGCTTATCTTTGCGCGACCGATCACCGGCGATCATAGCGCGGAGCTGTGGAATTGTCTGATGCGACTCGTCTATAAATGTGATGTAATCGTCAGGGAAATAATCAAGTAAAGTATATGGGGGGTCCCCCGGCTGACGTCCGTCAAGGTGGCGAGAGTAGTTCTCAATCCCGTTTACGTAGCCTACTTCCCGCAACATTTCTAAATCGTATTCAGTGCGACTTCTTATTCTCTCAGCGGCCAGTTCTTTGCCGCGTCGGCGTAGATCTTTTTCCCACTCCTCCAGTTCCTCCCGTATACTACTTACTGCCTGTTCCTTTGCATCAGCGTCAAGCACAAAGTGATTGGCCGGGTAAATTACCACCTCTTCCGGATGGTTAATTATTTCGCCGGTAAGGGGATCAAACTCCTGGAGCTGATCTATTTCATCGTCGAAAGTATCAACGCGCAGAGCGTTATTTCTGTAAGCTGGAAAGATTTCGATAATATCACCGCGGGAACGAAACGTTCCCTGCGTGAAATCAACGTCATTACGCTCATATTGAAGGGTTAGCAGACGACGAAAAAGATCGCGCCGTGAAATTTGCATGTTGAGACTCAAGGGCAAAATCTGGCGTTTATAAGAATCTGGAGAACCGAGGCCGTAAATGGCAGAGACACTGGCAACTACGATAACATCGCGGCGACGCATTAAGGCGGTAGTGGCCGATAGACGGAGACGATCAATTTCATCATTAATCGAAGAGTCTTTCTCAATGTAGGTGTCTGTCTGGGGCACGTAGGCTTCAGGCTGGTAGTAGTCGTAAAAACTAACGAAGTATTCGACTGCATTTTCGGGGAAATAGTTGCTGAACTCGTTGTAAAGCTGAGCAGCAAGAGTCTTGTTATGGGAAAGCACGAGAGCCGGCCGTTGAATCTCATCGATGACTGAAGCCATCGTAAAGGTCTTACCGCTTCCGGTCACACCAAGCAGCGTCTGATCGTCACAACCGCGCTCAATCCCCTCGGTCAGCTTTTCAATGGCCGCCGGCTGATCGCCCCGCGGTTTGTATTCGCTACAGAGATTGAATATGTTTTCTCTCCCTCCGGCGGTTATCAGTTGCGGTTCAACCTGACTCATGAAAAATCACAGGTGAGCTTTGAAATATAATACAATCAGCCAAACAGGTAATAGGCAACAATTGCAAGGATGGTTAAAATGGCTCCTATCCCAAAGAAAAGACCGGCTATCATATATGGATCCATACCTGATTCTTCTTTATTCTGACGGTTTTTGACTCGAACTGTCTCCTCTTTAAAGACAAAACCTCGGCCATAAATCCCCCCGGGAACTTCCATTTTTATTTCCACGTAATCTTCGGCCTGACCGTCAAAATCAGCCGGCAGATTGGGATTAAGTTCCACACCTTCGACCCGGGCCTCAATCGGTTTTGTAGCCTCGTCATATTTTTCCGAGTGCAGCTCTTCCGGGAACTTCTTCACAATCGAGCCCAGGGCGCGAACGTAAATTTCATCACCGTTTAGCAAATCGGTAGGATCTACCCCTTTAAGGGGGATAGTGACTATGGAAACACGGTGATAGGTAACGTCGGTTTCAGCCTCGCTTCTCTGACCACTGTCTGAGGCCAGATCCACCCCTTCCTCCTTTGGTTTTTTTCCCATGCTACGGCTGAGCGCCTTTTTGGAGACAGCTTGACCGGCGAACGTAAAATCCTTTCGACCCTTGCGAATGATATTTGAGAGCATCTGATCAATCAACTCATCAAATGCTTTAGTATCCTGCTCCTTAAGCGCCTTTTCAATCTCGCTGCGAGTTCCTTTCTTAAAAAGAAACTCTTTAAAAGAATCCTGGGCTAGTTTGTATCCGGAAGCAGTTATGTCTCCGTGATGACCCTGGCGCGCCTTTACCTGCTGCTGAAAGGCAAGAGGGTCCGACCCGGTAGTAATACCTGAAAGACCGTTTGGAGAGTCGTAAAGCGCCAGATTGACTGTACGAAAGTCATCGCGCGTAGTCTCCATCTCCAGGTATACAGCTCCTGCTATATGTTCAGACTTTCCTTCAAACGTTCCCCAGATAACAGAAAGTGGAGGCTCTGAACCTGAAATATTGGGTGGCAATACATTAGTCTTTCCCTGACTCATAATCGATACACCCTTTGTTTAAATAGCCCGTTACAAAAATTCTTTTAAAAGCCTCTCTGTATTACTTCCCTGCCCGGTTAAATATACTCCAAGCGGACAGGCTTATACTCGTTAATCCAGCTCCTTTGTTTCCGCTGGTAACTCCGGCGGGAGCAGGGTAATTTCAACGCGGCGGTTCAACTGCCTGTTTTCGTCACTGTCGTTGGGAACCAGAGGTCTAAATTGACCGTAAGCGACCGCTGCTATCCGGTCTCGTTCAACATCCTGAGCATAAGCAAGATATTTTAACACATTTAATGCCCGATGTGCTGAAAGTTCCCAGTTTGAGGGATAAGCCTCTTTAATCGGCAGATCACAGGTATGACCGCCGACATGAATCTCACGATCAGGATAATCGTTAAGTATCTCAGCAATAGTGGCAAGCGTCTGTTTGCCTTCCTCCAGTAACCTGGAGTCACCTATCTCGAAGAGAATCTTCTCACCAACGTTAACAACAACCCCATGCTCTTCCTCACGAATTTCAACCTCTTCTACTTTTTCCTCAAGCTCATCAACAATTCGCTTGTTTTCCGCTTCCAATTCCTCCAGACGGGCCGTCTTCTCCGAGAGCCGGTCCTGTAAATCTGAAGCCCGCTCTTCGATATCGGCAACACTTTCCTCAAGCCGATCGACCAGTCGCTGTTGGTCGTCAAGACGCTGCTCCAGTTCATTTTTTTCAGCGCGCAGACTCTCTTTCTCATTAACCAGCTCATCCACCCGACGTTCTAACTCTTCCTTCTCTCTTTCAACTCGAGCCTTGTCCTCGCTTTTCTGTTCAAGATCCGCGGTAATTGTTTCACGTTCCGATTCAAGTTCAGCAACCTCATCTTCTTTTGTAGAAATACGCTCTTCAAGCTCAGCCAGTCTATCTTCAGTATCCTCAAGTTGATAAAGCAGGGCATCAATAGCAGCATCGGCAGCCAGGATTTGAACCTCTCTGTAACGTTTGACCAATTGCATTGACGGCGCGTCCATGTGATCGTCGCGAACATCCGTCAGCTTGTTTTTGGCCCGTTCAAACTTCTCAGCTGCATAATCTGCAGCCCCGTGGTATTCAGCGTCGGCAACTGCCTCTTCCGCCGCTTCATAGGCACTAACCAGCTCCGGATCATCAACATCCGGCCGGAAAAGCGCACACCCTGCAACTAATGGTATAACCATAATAGAAATAATGATAACAAGTTTCTTCATCGGTCTCGCACCCCAGTGAATGTGTGTTTAAGGTAACTCTACTCTACTCTACGCTATTCTACTCCATAATCAATATAATTTTCAACTAAATACTGCGCTTTTGTTCTTAATTCATCAGCTTTGTCCGGCTCCTCTTCAGCCAGCAACTCGACTGCCTGCCGGTAGTAATCCACAGCTCGCGGAAAATCTCGAACTTCTCTCTGGCGGCTGTAAAGCTCTGCCAAACGCTGAAACAGGTCCGCCTGATACCGAGGTGAGGCCACCCGTAAGGCCTGTTCCCAGATCGATCTAGCTTCCTCGTATTCGGCCTCCTCCTCCATTAAATCGCCCAGTTCATACATCGCTGGTATCCACTCGGCTTTTCCGCGATGACGGTGACGAATTTGCAAAAGAGTAATCTCTGCTTCGTCATCAAGCCCTTCAGCTCGTTGGGCCAGTGCTATCATGTAGAGCCAGCGTGCTACATCTCGCCGGGGATAATCTTCAATTAAATTTTCCCAGACCCCAATTGCACTTTCATATTCATCATCCGCCATATAATTGAGCGCCAGTTTCTCACGCCAAAAAATTAGCAGACTATCTTCATTTTCGTCATTCGGATTAAAATTTTCAATCTTTTCTTCAATTAACTCACGAGCTGCTTCATATAGACCACGTTCGCGCAGATTACGTGCATTGCTCCAATCGCGATGAACGGTGTCCGAAACAGCCATTGCCCGATCGGAAATATTGTAGTCGGAAAAATCTAAATTGATGTGATATTCTTCCGCCACTTCCTCCGGTTCTTCTGGTTCTGGATCTTCATCCGGCTCTGGCTCCGGCTCGTCCGGGAGAGGCGCTATCACTTCAACTGTGTAACTCCGCGAATCAATTTCTCTGTCCACAAGTCGGGTTGTCATTCGCTTAACCAGGCTAACTTCGGTTGTCCCCTCGCTCAGCCCCAGAAACATAAACTTTACACGCCGCGGCGAAACAGCTTTTTCTTGTGTTTCCAGCTCCAGAATAGAGTCGTCATATGCCTCCACTTCCCAGTCTTCATGGCGCGAGGAGAGTTCGAGTTCAAGTTGCAGTTCCTCTCCTACTTCCAGAGTATAATCTGCTGCTACTACTGCCGGACTAAAAGAAAATATAAATAGCCCGGCAAGGAAACAGAATAAGAGTAAAATCGATAGCCTACTCTTCCCGTTCAATTTGAATATCAGCTCCCACAGTAGTATTCCATTGCACGGTGACATCCGTGCTTCCCTCCTCATAACCGGGCTTTCTTGCCCGTATTCGGTATTCACCGGTCGGAATATCTTCAATCGAGTACCCCTCGGCAGTAGTTCGAACCGAGTGTGTTGGCGGCGATGTCGTCACTATAGCTCCCTCCACCGGCCGATCTTCCGCATCCAGGACCTGTCCCTGAAGCGACCCCGTCAAACATCCACTCAAAAATCCAAGCCCGATTAGCAACACAATTACAACTAATGCTCTCTTCATTCTGGCTTCCTCCTCAATAGATTGGGTCATTTTTAATTCACTGTATTACTATCCCGGCCTTTATGGTAAAATAAATATTAGCAAATTGACAGGATTTTGCTCCCATGTAATCAACATTTATTATTAGAACGGCTGGTTGATGTTCTCATGTCCGTTGACCTATCCGAACACAGCCGAAAGAAATAAATTATAGTAAAATTTTGTTTGATTATCTACCGCTTGAATATTTTACTAAGAACCTTTTATCTATTCCCTCTCCCCCGGAGGGAGAGGGTTAGAGAAACTGTTTAACAAAATCAGGTGTCGATTAATGAAATATGACAAAAAAGTTGCACTGAGCCGAGATGAAAGCGAAGGCTGGAGTCTTAAAGCGAAACTCTTACTAATAGGTTTGCTGATTTTCTTTACATTTTTCAGTGCCGCTGTTGGAACCGGTATTGGGATTATTTATTCGTTTTCTAATAATCTCCCATCGCTTGCCCCCCTAGAAGACTATACGGCCGCCGAGTGGAACCTGCCGACTAAAATTTACTGTTCCGAGGGTGAGCTGCTGGCTACTTTCTCCGAGGAACAGCGTGAAATAGTCTCAATTGAAGAGTTGCCGCAGGAATTAATTCAGGCCGCAATAGCAGTAGAAGATAATCGTTTCTTCCGCCACAGCGGCGTAGACTTTCATGGTATCGCTCGCGCCGCCTATCAAAACTTCAGGGCCGGGTCGATTGTTGAGGGCGGCAGTACGATAACCCAGCAACTTTCCAAAGTATTGTTTCTAACGCCACGGCAGACTTTTCGTCGTAAAATACGTGAGGCCCTGCTCGCCCTAAAAATTGAGCGAAACTACACCAAACGAGAAATACTGGAGCGCTACTTCAATAAGATTTATTTTGGCGGCGGGGCTTACGGCGTCGAGACCGCCTCCCAGGTCTATTTTGGAAAAAGTGCCCGTGAAGTAGATGTGGTTGAGGCGGCCTTGCTGGCCGGTCTCCCCCGCGCCCCCTCCCGCTATTCTCCCGTTAGGAACCCTGAACTTGCGCGAGAACGACACTGGATTGTCCTCAACCTTATGGCTCGGCGCGGCCTTATAGAAACAGAAAAGTTGCCGGAAAAATTTGAGGAATTCTGGGACGATTTTGAATATCGCCACTTCCGCGAAGAAGATCGAAAAGAAGAAGAAATTTACGAAGCACCCTATTTTGTTGAATCTGTTCGAAGGTATCTGCTGGCCAACTACGGGCCGGATGTTGTCTACCGCGGAGGACTTGAGGTGCACACCACTCTGCACCGTGATTACCAGCAAAAACTACAGGAAGAAATGCACGATTACCTGGTTGAATTAAATATTGACCGGGGGAATCTACCTGATACCGCGACTGAAATCCCCACCGAACCCGACACACCAATAATTGAAGGGGCTGCTATTGCCCGCAACCCCCAGACCGGCCATATTAAAGGCATGGTCGGCGGCCACCGGTGGCACACGGAGAATCAATTGAATAGAGCCCTGCAGAGCCACCGGCAGCCCGGCTCCGCCTTCAAACCTATTCTTTATGCCGCTGCTCTTGACAACGGTTACACTCAAACCGACAAGCTATACGACATGCCCCTCAGTTTTGAGACGCCACAGGGCCGCTGGGAACCAAAAAATTACTCAGGTCGCTTTTATGGTGAGGTTTTGCTTCGCGACGCTCTGGCGGAAAGTCTTAACCTGGCGACCGTCGATTTGATGAACAACCTGGGGCCGGAAAAGGTAGTAGACTATGCACGAAAACTGGGGCTGCAGTCTCCACTGCAGCAACATATGGCAATCGCGCTTGGCGGCCTTGAACGGGGAACTTCCCTGTTAGACATGGTTAATATATACAGTGTATTTGCCAACCAGGGTGTCAAAACTAACGCTATTTTTGTCAGTGAAATTCGCGATCGCGAAAACAATATTTTGGAAAGAAATTTCACAAGACGCCGGGAAGCAATTTCTCCGCAAACAGCTTACCTGGTAACGGATATGCTAAAAGGTGCTGTTGACCACGGAACCGGTCGCCGAATTGGAAGAACTTTTGAGCGCCCTGTCGCTGGAAAAACGGGCACTACTAATAACTTCCGGGACGCCTGGTTTATCGGCTATACTCCTCAATTGGTTTTAGGTAGCTGGTTTGGTTATGATCAACAGGCACGTTCTCTCGGGGAGAATATGTCCGGTGGGGTTGTGGCTGGAGAATTCTGGAGACGGGCTGGAAGTAAAATATACAGCGATATGGATCCTATTTCCTTTCCCGTCCCCGGCGGTATAACCTATGTGAACATTGACCGCGAAACCGGATACCGGGCGACACCACACTGTCCTAATACCATCAGACTTCCCTTCCGTTCAGGCACCGCCCCCACACGTTCCTGTCCTGAACACGGCACTGACGGCCGTTACGTCTTAGACTGATTCCCCCCCGTTCAAAACCTGTTAAATTGTCTTCTACCGCCAATCAGTTCCCAAATGACACATCTGGAACCATAGCCCTGGGAGAGCATAGTTAAATAAAAAAATCCCCCTCTCCCCTGGACGGGAAGAGGAGGATTTTATTAGCGTCAGAATCTCAGTAGGAAGTAAGATCCTCTTGAACGTCAATCGCTGACTGCGCAGCGGCAAGACGGGCAATCGGAACCCTGTAAGGACTGCAGCTCACGTAGTCAAGCCCGGCTTCGTCACAGAATTTAACTGACGAGGGCTCACCACCGTGTTCACCACATATACCTACTTTTAGTGCCTTACGGGTCTGGCGGCCACGTTCAACACCCATACGCAGAAGTTCGCCGACACCATTCTGGTCTAAAGCGGCGAAGGGGTCCTTATCTATAATACCCTCGTGTTGATAGTGTTCGAGGAACTTACCGGCGTCATCACGACTTATACCAAAAGTCGTCTGCGTCAGGTCGTTGGTCCCAAAGGAGAAGAACTCGGCATGTTCGGCGATCTCTGCCGCCCTTACACATGCTCTTGGAAGCTCCAGCATGGTCCCAATTTTGTAGTCAACCACCTGGTCCGCTTCGCGCAGAACTTCCTGACAGACGGCATCGACACGTTCACGTAAAATCTCAAGTTCCCTGGGGATACCAACCAGAGGAATCATGATCTCAGGTTGAACATCTACACCTTTTGAGGCGACATTAACACTGGCCTCCATAATAGCGCGTGTCTGCATCTCGTAGACCTCCGGATAGGAGATTCCCATCCGACATCCACGGTGTCCGAGCATCGGATTGAATTCTTCCAGATTCCTCAGAAGCTGCTGAACTTCACCGAGTGAAATATCAAATCGATCAGCCAGCCGTTTCTGGTCTTCCTCTTCCTCCGGTAAAAATTCGTGCAGCGGCGGATCAAGAAGACGCACAGTAACAGGCAGTCCATCCATTGCTTCAAAAATACCTTCAAAGTCAGAACGCTGCTCGGGAAGTAGAGCGTCGAGGGCCTGTTGATACTGAGGAAGCGTCTCTTCGAGCTCCCCTTCAACCTTTTCAAGCTGCTCCTCAATCTCTTCAATCTGACTCTCTTGCGCAGTTTCAAGCTCATCTTCAAGAGCTTCTTTCTGCAGGCGAAGGTCCTGAACATCAGGCGCGGCAAGAATCATCTGCCGGACATTGTCAATCCGTTCCTCTTCAAAGAACATGTGCTCGGTCCGGGTTAGACCGATACCCTCAGCACCGAATTCACGCGCCAGCTCCGCGTCCTTGGGCGTGTCAGCGTTCGTGCGGACACCAAGCTCGCGGTATTGATCGGCCCAGCTCATCAGCTCTTCAAATTCACCGGTTAGTTTTGCCTCGGTCATTCCAAGCTGCCCGGCAAAGACTTCGCCAGAGGCGCCATCAATAGTAAACCAATCGCCTTCTTCGTAAACTTCGCCGTGTACTTCAACTTGCTTTTTATCGTAGTCAATGTTCAGAGCACCACAGCCGGCAACACAGGGTTTGCCCATGCCGCGAGCCACAACGGCGGCGTGGGAAGTCCCACCACCACGCGAAGTCAAAATACCTTCGGCGACGTTCATACCACCAATATCATCAGGAGAAGTTTCATGACGGACAAGCAGGACGTCCTTGCCTTCTTCAACCCACTCCTCGGCTTCGTCCGATTCAAAAACTATCTGTCCGACGGCGGCTCCGGGGCTGGCCCCAAGTCCGGTGGCAATAGCTTCGTTCTCTTCTTTTGCTTCCGGGTCAATCATCGGGTGCAGCATCTGATCGAGCCGCTTCGGTTCAACACGATCAAGCGCTTTCTTGCGGGTAATAATCCCTTCTTCAGCAAGGTCATGCGCAATTTTCACCATCGCCGGAGCGGTTCGCTTACCGGTTCGAGTCTGCAGAATGTAAAGGGTCTTGTTCTGAACCGTAAATTCAATGTCCTGCATCTCCTGGTAATGCTCCTCCAGCAGATCAAAAACTTCTGTCAGCTCTTCGTATGCCGCTGGCATCTCCTCTTCCAGCGTTGGCAGGTCCTTACCTGACTTTTCACGCTCGTAGCTGTTTAACGGGCGGGGGGTCCGAACACCGGAAACGACGTCCTCCCCCTGGGCGTTAGGTAGATATTCCCCAATTGCCTCTTTCGCGCCGTTGGCCGGGTCACGAGTAAAAGCTACTCCGGTGGCACAATCGGCGCCCATGTTACCGTAGACCATGGTCTGAACGTTGACGGCCGTGCCCACATCATGGGGCAGATCATTAATTTCACGCCACTTCACGGCACGCTCGTTGTTCCAGGAGCCAAAGACGGCTGTAATTCCGCCCCAGAGCTGCTCCTCTGGATCGTCGGGAAAGGTCTCTCCAGTTTCTTCTTTGTAAAGATCTTTAAATTGACCGACCAGGTCCTTCCAGTCGTCGGCTGTCAGATCTGTATCCCGATCAGCACCTACCTCTTCTTTCTTTTTATCAATCAGTTCTTCGTATTTATCGCCGTCAATTCCTTTGACAACATCACCATACATCTGAACTAAACGGCGGTAACTATCGTAGGAAAAACGCGGGTCATCAGACTGTTTTATCAGTCCCTGGACCGTCTCATCGTTAAGACCAACATTAAGCACTGTGTCCATCATTCCCGGCATACTGACCGGAGCCCCCGAACGAATGCTAAACAGAAGTGGATCTTCAGGGTCACCAAATTTTTTGCCCATTAATTCTTCCACGCGTCCAAGATACTCCTGAACGGTGGCGTGAAGACCTTCCGGATACTCACGGTCGTTTTCATAATATTGACGACAGACTTCTGTAGAAATTGTGAATCCGGGCGGCACCGGCACTCCGATGCTGCTCATTTCCGCCAGGTTAGAACCCTTTCCACCCAGCAAATGTGCCAGGTCAGCTCCACCTTCGGCATCGCCTCCACCGAAGAAAAACACCAGTTGATTCTCTTTACTCTGTTCCGACATACTAACTACCTCCTGAAAAAAATAATTTCTCGTTAATTTCCAACGTTTTCTCTTTCTATTTCTTCACTTCATCCTTACATACCCCGCCCGATAAGGTCAACTTCTCAAGCTGTAACCTGATCGGTCCCCGGGGTTGTTAAAAAACCTCTGCTTAACTTTTAGAAACCAATGTTGGCGCGCAGAGTGTAACGCTCAATTTCGGAGAACTCCGCCTCGGCAACCACTGAGGGCAGCAGGGGCAATGAAAACTCCGAACCAACAAAATACTTCATTTCCGACGAGGAATAATCGTCAATTAAATCGTCGTTCCCGTCAAGAGAAATATCATCCGGATCGGCCTCGATCTGAACTATACCTACACCAGCATAAGGGGTTATCGAAGGTGTGAAGGGTATCGGCACACCGACTTCCTGGCTGACTGAAAGGTCAACTCCGTAAGTGAGCAGGTCAAGATCGCTAACACCCAGCAGTTGTGTGCCGCTGGCTCTTACGGCCATGTCGGGCATCATTGGCCGCCCAAAGGGGCCAAAGGTCAGACCATATTTAAGTGAAGCACCAAGCAACTGTGTATTACCACCGGGATCGGCCGAATAAGAGGCAGAGACGTCAATCCCAAAGGGTAGCCCTTTGGCGGCTCGCAGACGCGGCAGTGGTAGCGTTCCGGGCGCCGAGCCGTCAAAACCTTTGTCCATGTAATCATCGCTCTCCAGTTGAGCAAAAGTTACGTCGGCACCAACGTCAAAACCAATAATACCGCGCGTTCTTGCCGGGTCGGCGGGAGCGTAACTTACCGCCAGCCCAACGTCACGAGCAAAATCATCAAACTGGTCCTGAGCCATATCAAGTAATTCAATATCTCTTGCTTCAAGTACCTCACCAGGTAAAAGAAGTGCTACCGCCAAAGATAAGATCAGCCCAACAAGTGTTAACTTATCCATACTCATCAAAAATCACCCCGTAAAAAGATTAAACCAACATTTATTTGAAGAAACTATTTTATCGCACCTGACCGCCATAGTCAAAGCATCCAATTGATATCTCCGGTAGTTCCTAACAATTTCGTCATTGCGGGTTTGACCCGCAATCCATCTTTACACCCCCCTTTGTCTTCCCCCCTTCAAGGGGGGGAAAGAAAGGGGGGTTCAGTTTTCAGTTATCAGTTTTCAGTTACCAGTTTTCAGTTATAAGTTTTAACTCGCAACACGGTTTATTGTCTTAACTTTAAACTATAAACTGGAAACTAAAAACGAACTTTACGATATCCCCCCATTCACAGCGGAAACAAACTAACAACCCATATATAAACGAGAACACTCAGAACATACTGCATAGAGATCAGGAGCGGATTATTCGCATAAGCGGGGTCCAGGTTAAAAAAACGCACAAATCGGACGAGCAAAAAGCCAAGCAGAGCACCGCTGAATACAACAGCGGCGGTGGCTGCGCCAACAGCTGTAGAAAAAATTATCGTATCCCCACCAAGCGGTTCAGCAAGCAGATAGACCTTCCAGCACCAGACAAGTCCACCGACCAGCAGGGCGAGAAATACGCCTACCCCGAGACCGGTAAAAAAGAGTTCCCGTAGTAGATTAGAAAAGAAGGGACCGGAACTGATTTTTTTTAATGAACCAGGCTGACCGGCCAGTGCGGAGGCCTGGGAGGCTGCAGCGGCTGAGAGGGCCAGGATAAGCGGTAAAAAGTAGAGCAGTCGGGAATGAGCAAGCAGCTCCTCGCCCAGGTGGCCAAGAGCTACAGCCGCCAGTAAGCCGCCCAGGCTGACAACAACAAGCCAGGGCAGGCGTAGCGAAAAAGTCGTCCAGAGAGAACTATTTTCAGGCAACATTTCTTCCTCACGATCAACTCCCTCTAGTGGCGCAATACCTTCGCGGCGCAGCATTGATTCAGCCATTTCTTGTTCCAACATCTCAACCGCATCATCAGCGGTAATAACGCCCTGAAGCCGGTCCTGATAGTCAACCACGGGCAGGGACAGCAGTTCGTAACGATCCATCAACTCCAGCGCCTCTGCCCGCGGCACGTCCACTCTGACTTTGAACAGGTCAGTGTTAATAAAATCGCGAAGCTGCTTGTGCCCCGGCAACTTCAAAAGCTTGCGCAGGGAGATAACTCCGGTCAGACACTGATCTTCATCAAGCGTGTATACATAGTAGATTAACTCAGCTTCTTCCTCGGCTTCAGCTATTAAATCGAGGGTTCCAGATACTGTTTCAGTTTCCTCAACTGCCAGAAATTTTGTCGTCATCACTCCGCCGGCCACATCGTGAGGATAGGAGACCAGATCAACAAAACTGCGGCGAAACTCCTGGTCTTCTATCCCGGCCAGCAGATTCTCCTGTTCAGCGCTTGTTAAATTACGGAAGAGTTCGGCGGCGTCGTCGGGGGGCATATCGGGTAAAATATTTTCTAACGACTCTTTTTCTCGACACCGTAAAAGCTGGGCCGCTTTCGAAGGTGAAATAAGACTTAAAACTTCGACAATTTTTTGTTTGGACAGGTAATTCAACAACTCGACGGCATGCTGGGGAGAGAAGTTCTCAAACACAAGCGCCAGATCGGCGGGATGCGCAACAGCAAGCAAATTTTCCAACCCCTCTTCGTTCTCCCGTTCAAGAAACTCCCGGAGCTGTTTTTGTATGGTATTAGCTCTTTCAGAGATACTCCAGTTCATGACACCTCACCCTTAAAAAACAGAAAAATCAGCCACCCGGTCAAAAAGTTCACGCACCCGAACCAGAGTTGCGAGACGATTTTCACGCTGAGCAGTATCGTCACAGTTTACCATCACTGTTTCAAAATACTGATCAACCGGTTCTTTCAAGACAATTAACGCCTCCAGAATCTGCGAAGGCGTGGATTCTTTTAGCGCCCTCTGCAGCGGTTTCTTCTGCTCTTGATACGTGCTCCATAGCTCTTTTTCCTCTTTCGCTTCAAAAAGCTCCGGGTCCGGGTCGCTTGGAGATTCCTCCGGGGTAATATTTACCAGGCGGCGCGCCGTCGTCGCAACCTCTTCAAATTCTGGTTTTTCTCCCCACCGTCGAAGCCAGCCGGCACGACAAACTGCC
Organism: bacterium; assembly: GCA_003554945.1. Taxonomy (GTDB): domain Bacteria; phylum T1Sed10-126; class T1Sed10-126; order T1Sed10-126; family T1Sed10-126; genus T1Sed10-126. Next base: position 10,551 of record PWHN01000110.1, on the reverse strand, counting down.
GTCGCCGGTTGCAGCCCAAAGGGTTCGAGCACAGCGCGCACTTCCTCTTCTTCAAAATCTTTCTCCGAGCGCAGATAATGATAAAAACGATCAAGTATAAAATCTTTTAACTCTGAAAGGACCTCGGTGGAAACCTCAACCCCCGAACGTTCATATTCTTCCGCCACCACGGTAGCAACTTTTTCCAAGTCTACTTCCAACTCTGCGCCCATTATTATTTTCAATACAGCCAGTGCATCGCGGCGCAGTCCATAAGGGTCACTGGAACCAGTCGGCCTCTCACCAAGCGCAAACAGCCCGACCATTGTATCGAGTCGATCGAGCAGACTAAGCCAACAGGCCGGTTTTCCATCGGGAATTGCATCCTCAGGGTTTTCGGGCCGGTAATGTTCTTCAATTACCCTGCTTAATTCGGCGGACCAGCCGGCTTCACGAGCATAAATTCTACCCATTATCCCTTGCAGTTTGGGCAGCTCACCGACCACCTCCGTCACCCGGTCGTTCTTACAATGGCGAACAGCCGGCAGGAACTTTTCACTACAATCAGAAAGCTGTTTGAAAAGCGACGCCAGCCGTTCAGTTTTCTCGTGGAGACTTCCCAACTTTTCCTGGAAGACAACCCCTCGCAGCTCTTCCCTGAACTTTTCAAAATCTCCCTCCAGGTCTTTGCGATAGAAAAAAACAGCATCGGCAAGACGGGCCCGAATAACCCTTTCGTTCCCCCGGCGAACAACATCCAGCCCTTTCTCGCCGCCGTTACGCACTCCAATAAAATAAGGTAGAAGCTCCCCGTCTTCAGACGCCGCCACAGGGATGTATTTCTGGTGGGCGACCATCGTTTCAGTTAATACGGGCACCGGTAGCTCAAGAAATTTATCCTCAAAATTACCAAGGAACGGCACGGGTGCTTCAACAAGACCGGCCACTTCTTCCAGCAAATCAGGCTCTATTACCGGACGCCCACCGACTTCATCAGCCAGCTCACGAGCGGCTTCCCGGATAAGGTTTTTCCGGTCCCGTGAAGACAGAACAATTCCCTGCTCGGCCATTTTTTCATAATAGTCCTGCGCAGACTCAACTTCAAACTGGTCGGCTTCACTGAATCGAAGGCCGCGCGAAGTTGCTGCCGCTTTTAACGGGCCAACCTGTAAATCAAGAAGTTCATCGTCCAGCAGGGCAAGCAGCCAGCGTAAGGGCCTGATAAATCTTGTGCCACTTTGCTCCCAGCGCATCGTCTTACCCCAGTCAAGCGAAAACAAAATCTCTGGAAAATCAGCAGCAAAACGTTGTTCCACCGGTTGGCCTTCAATTGTTTTAACGGCCATGACATATTCACCGTCAGCTCGCTCTTCGACCTTTACTTCTTCGAGAGTTAGATCGTTCTGGCGGCAGAACCCTTCCAGCGCCGCAGTGGGCTCACCGTCATCGTATGCGATGTGAGCCGGGGGACCTTTTAACACTTCTTCCCTATCCGCCTGCCTGTCTGGCAGCCGAAGATCTATCAGAATTCGACGTGGTGTTCCCTCTACTTTTAGTTCGGTCTCCGATCCCGGATAATCAGGGTCAATATTTTCCTCGTTAACCCAGTCAGATAACTTCTCTTCTAACTCGGCGAGAGCTGGTTCGAGCAGGCGGGCCGGTATCTCTTCTACTCCGATTTCAACAAGTATTTGTTTCATTGCTGGTCGTCCTCCTCGGGATAACGCTTGTCGAGGTAAAGCGCCGCCACTTGATTGGCTGCCTTGCGCACACGAGCCACGTATGCTGTTCGATCGGCGATACTGAGAACACCTCGGGCGTCCATGCTGTTAAACAGGTGGGAAAGCTTCATAACACCGTCGTAGGCAGGAATAACCAGCCCCGCCTCCAGGCAGGTTTCTACTTCGTCCTCCCATTTTTTAAATTCATCACGTAAAAAATCAGGCCCGGCGGTCTCAAAGAAATATCGGGAGTATTCCTTCTCCGACTCCAGATGAATATCTCCGTAAGAATGTTTGCCGTCCCATGATATGTCGAAAACATTCTCCACTTCCTGGAGATACATCGCAATTCTTTCCAGTCCGTAAGTTAGCTCGACGGAGACAGGTTCAAGATCAACTCCGCCCACCTGCTGAAAATAGGTGAACTGCGTTATTTCCATGCCGTCAAGCCACACTTCCCAGCCAAGACCCCAGGCTCCAAGTGTCGGCGACTCCCAGTTGTCCTCTACAAACCGGAAATCGTGAATATCCGGGTCAATACCAAGATGAACAAGTGATTCAAGATAAATGTCCTGGACGTCAGCCGGTGCAGGTTTGAGAATAACCTGGTATTGGTAGTAATAACCGAGGCGGTTCGGGTTTTCACCGTAACGGCCGTCGGCTGGACGACGGCAGGGTTCCACGTAAGCTACCCGGTAGGGGTCGGGGCCAAGCACACGTAGAAAAGTATGGGGATTAAAAGTACCGGCCCCTACCTCAATATCAGTCGGCTGGGCCAGCAGACAGTCCTGGTCGGCCCAGTATTCTCCAAGCGCTAATTGAATTTCGTTAAAGTTCATTCTTAAACATCCTATTTAGGTTAATCTGTGATTGTAAAATCGTGGTTGTTTGACGCCTGTTCCCGGCGCAAATCAGCGGCACTTAACAGGCACGTTAAACCTTTATAATAACTGTTTGGCGCCCCTATAATTGTGGGAACCACGTCCCAGGGCTTGATCCAACGATCGTCATTGCGGGCTCCGACCCGCAATCCATTTTTCACCCCCCTTTGTCTTTCCCCCCTTCAAGGGGGGAAAAAGAAAGGGGGGATGGTTTTGAATGATAACCGTCTAAACTTCAACATGGATTCCGGATCGCGCTCCCTCCGGTCGCTTGTCCGGAATGACGTCAAATTCAAACTGGCATACATGTCAGGCCAAACTTTTACTGACCCTGTAGGCGTCTAATGAAATGTCCAGATGATAATGGAAGAAACGATACATAAGAGACTCCAGATTGACAAGTGTTTTCCGGTTAAATCGTATATTTTTAACCTCTTCCCAGGCTAAACTGCTGAAGCTTTCGTAAGCAGCACGAACCGCGTCACCAAATTGTATATCCGAGGCTGAAGCGCCGTCAAAACACCGTTCACAGAGCAAACCCCGCCCCGGTCGCAGACGCCAGAGACGTGACCTTTGAGAATCGCAAAAGAAACAGCGTGAAAAATCTGGTTCGACACCTGCCTGTCGAGCCGTCTGGACCAGAATTCTGTCAACAATCAATAGCGGCCCGACGCTGGAATTTTGCATTATTTTAAGCCCCTCAATCAGACGTCGATAACCGGGGCCAGAAGCTTCTCCCTCCGGGAAAATATCCCTGTGAAGAGATAAGAGAGGCCAGAGATGCCGGCGACATTCAGGATGCTCCATCAAACTGGCGAATGGAGTGACGATTTCAAGCTGCGAAAGCGTCCAGCGAGAATTACGCCGTGAACGATAGAGACGGGTCTGCAGTAAATTGGGCGGTTCAAGACGGCCGCAATAAGTTTTTTGACTGGCCTGAGCATGAGGTGCTCTCACCTGCATGCTCCCCTCCCGGCGAGTTAGCAAATAAATCTCCTGGTCGGTATCAAAACTTTCTCGCCGGCCAAGCACAATCCCCTCTATTTCACGATACCCCAACTAATTCAACTCCCGTTCACGAGAACCAGTTTAACCTTTTTTACCTTCTTTTCGTCGGCTTCAGCCACAAAATATTCATTGCCGTTATATTCAATTTTTTCTCCCGGTTCAGGAATTTTTCCCATTTCTTCTATCATCATTCCACCAAGTGAGTCATACCTCTGTGTTGGCAGCTCAAGCTCAAGACTCTCCTCAAGATCATCCAGGTCAATTCTGGCGTCAATCAGGTAACTTCCCTCCTCAAGTCCCTCTATCCACTGGCGCTGATCGTCGTATTCATCCTCGATTTCACCGACAATTTCCTCCAGTACATCCTCCAGCGTAACAATTCCGCTGGTCCCGCCATATTCATCAACAACTACGGCCATGTGAACCCTGTGCCGCCGAAAGTTGGAGAGCAACTTGTTAACCCGCTTGCTTTCCGGCACAAAATAGGGGGGACGCACTATCTGCCGAAGATCAAATTCATCTCGGTCCGACTCGTCCATCCGGGTGATGAAATCTTTAATATTTAAAATACCGACAATATTATCAAGTTTTTCTTCGTAAACAGGGATGCGGCTGAGCCCCGTCCGGCGGGCCAGTTTCATTACCTTTTTAAAACTGCTGTTAACTTCCAGGGCCGAAACATCTGTCCGAGGCACCATGATCTCCCGCACAACTGTCTCGTCAAACTCGAAGACACTATGCAGCATCTTCAACTCCGTCTCCTCGAGAGTTCCCTCGTGACGACCGGCAAGAACCAGCTTTTTTAACTCCTCTTCGGTTATCTTACCAGGCCGTTTTTGCATTTTTCCTCCAAGCAGATGAATATTAAATCGGGAAAGTCCCCTCAACAGCCAGATAATAGGCCGAATTAGCCGGGTGCTGAAAATTATTGGTGTGAGAACATATCGGGCAAAAAGTTCACTGTTGGACTCGGCATAACTCTTGGGAGTAATCTCTCCAAATAGTAGTATTAAAAAGGTCATCACTCCCACCGCCGCGCCGCTTCCCATCAACATAGAATCGGCGAAATCAAACGCTTCCTGAAAGATTCCCACGGCCACCACGGTTGCCAGTGAGGAGGCAGCAATATTTACCAGGTTGTTCCAGATCAAAATACTGATTAAAATTTCCTGGCTGTTTTCCAGCCAGTAAACTAAATTCTGCGCAAAGTTACTCTGTTCGGAGTCCAGCTCAGTTAAAAGCCGCTTGGTCCGCAGTTTTCCAAGCGCTGTGAGCGCTGTCTCCGAGCCGGAGAAAAACGCCGACATAGTTAATAAAATTGCCAGACCAAGAAGATACACCCACAGGTTCAGATTCATTGCTTCTCCTCTCCGGCCTCAAGCAGTTCCCCGGTAATTAGCTTCTCTCCAAGTTCCCGCTGACGGCGAAAATGTTCTGGCTCTCCACCCGGTTCTGTATGGTCATAACCGGCCAGGTGAAGGAGCCCGTGAATTAAAACAGCTCCTGCCTCGTATCCGACACTATGGCCGAGACGTTTTGCCTGTTTTTCAAGCCGGCTCGGATTTAGAATAATTTCAGCAAAATTGTTTTCATAGTCAAAAGCCAGCACATCAGTTTCGCCATCCCGACGGTAGTATTTACGATTAAGTTCGGCTATCGCCTCTGCATCAACAAAAACAATAGAAAGATTTTCGGGTATTTCCGGCTCTTTTTCTCGCACCTGCTCCACCAGCGACTTAACCGTCTCTTCACAGACGATATAGCCGCTCTGGTTGGTTAACTCAATTTTCACCTTCTTCTTTATCCTCCCCTTCTGGCTCCTCAGTCTCGTCTTCTTTATTTTTTTTCTTCTCTGCAGCTATTTCTTCATCATCCGGATAGCTTACCCGCCGGTGATGTATGGTGGTTAGCATGCGAGTAAAGACCTGAACAATAACGTTCAGATCCTTAAGAGTCAGGTCACAGTCGTTGAGTTGTCCCGTTTTAAAACGATCGTAAACAATCGTCTCCACTAATTCCTTAATTTTTTTAGAGTTGGGTTTCTCAAGCGATCGTCCGGCGGCCTCCACTGCATCGCCAAGCATAAGTATTGCTACCTCTTTAAACTGCGGTTCGGGGCCGGGATAACGAAACTCATCCTCGGTAACGTCTTCGCCGGCCTCAAGAGCCTTGTAGTAAAATGATTTCATAAGTGTTGTGCCCTGGTGCTGGGAAATAAAATCGATAATAACTTCAGGCAAGTCGGCCTCTCGCGCCTTCTCCTCGCCAAGCTTTACATGCGATTTTAGTATTGAAGCCGAAAGTGTCGGTTTTAAATCTTCGTGGGCGTTTTCTTCACCCTGGTTTTCGGTGAAATACTCCGGGTTGGCAGCTTTACCGATGTCGTGATAATAAGCGCCCACACGGGTAAGAAGAGGGTTAGCTCCAATCTCACGGGCAACCTCCTCACAGAGGTTGCTTAAAATTATGCTGTGTTGATAAGAACCGGGAGACTTGCGAAAAAATTCACGTAACAAAGGATGGTTGAGATCTGCCAGTTCGTGTAGTTTGAAATTGGTGGTAATATCAAATCCGCTCTCCCAGAAGGGGAGCGAACCTATAGTAATGAAGGGAACGGCAACAACCCCGTTGAGAAGCGACCAGAGGACAATCCCGCCCAGCTCAATTGAAAAGTAATCAGCCGTCCGAAGAACGTATAAAAATACCGCTACCAGCAGTTGCACCGCACCTATTATTACACCGTTGCGCAGTAAAGTAGTTCGACGCTCCACATCACGGCTGAAAAATATTCCGACAATTCCTCCCAGTATAAAAACAGCCAGCAGTTCAATGGAAAGTTCCAAAAAGGTAACAACAATTATCGCCAGCAAAGGCACCACCAAAAAAGCAAGCTGTGGACTAAGTAAAATTGTGATCAACACCGGTGCTGCGGCGAAGGGAAAGAAAAAATCAAAATTAACTGGCAGACCCGGACGCAGGAGTTCAAAAAATTTGGCCACAAGAACAATTGTTACAATAAGCAGTGCCAGTAACCCGACTTTTTTCGGCTGCTTCAGAAATTCAGGTTCATAGGAACGCAGGAAAAGATATAACAGGAAGACCATAAGACTGGCGATGAATAAGTTGGTGAGCATCATCCAGAGATGAAAACCAAAATCAGCCCGGCTCATCCTTTGCAGAAGATCATATTTTTCAAATGATACCTCTTCTCCTGCAGTTAATATCACTTCATTCTCCCCAATCACGTCATACACCGGCTCGGCTCTTTCAAGCGCCGCTGCCACTTCCCGGTCAAAATGTGTTTGCGAAAAGAAAACGTTCGGTTCCAATATTTCCAGCAAAAGCGCAAGCACTTCCTGACTGTGCGGATAATTGGGGTAGAGAATCCCAATCACTTCATCCAGCCGTTCCTCCAGTTCCGCCATTTCCAGCCAGAGTTTTTTGGCTTCTGAAATATCTATGTTTTCCCTGGATACCAACTCTTCGGCTGAATTTTCTGCAAAAACTGCGAGCTGTATTTCCCTCTGATGTTCAAATTTCTCAAAAATAGCCCGGTCGTCAATGATTCCTTCCTCAAGCACGTAATCACCGACAAGCTCTGCCACTTCTGTGAACCTATCCCACTCCGCTTCCGTGTTCGGATAACTCTCTTTATTTTCCTCGGCGACAGTCTCTCGCAGCTCAGCCACCTTCGGCGAAATTGACTCGATCTGTTCGAGGGTATGCCGACGATTAAAGGTAAACTTTGGTTTTATTGCCGCCAGTTGCTTCTCTTCTGCCTTTTCGGATTCGATTGGATTGTAAAGCCGGTAATCCCGGTGAGCACGAAAAGTTTCCGGACTTGCTTCCCCTACTTCCAGGTCGCGCAGATTTATTGACTCCCGGACCGGCAGCGAAAGGGCGCCGATAGCAAGCACTGTGCAAACAACAATTATTCCAACCAGCCGCAGCTTCAATTTGCGCTTGATCTCCTCTTTTTTTGAAGCCATTATCTGTTCCCCTCTTTCTCATAAGCGTCAATTATATTTTTTACGATGTCGTGTCTGATAACGTCACGACGTGAAAATTCGACAAAGCTAACCCCTTTAACCCCATCCAGAACACGACGGGCGTGAACCAGGCCGCTCTCCACGGCTTCCGGCAGGTCAATCTGGGTAATGTCACCGTTAATTACCGAACAGGAGTTTACCCCGAGACGGGTCAAAAACATCTTCATCTGGGCCCTGGTCGTGTTCTGCGCCTCATCAAGGATAACAAATGAATCGGCAAGTGTTCGGCCACGCATAAAAGCCAGCGGCACCACTTCGATGATCCCCTCTTCAAGCAGCTCATTACAGGTTTCAAAATCCATCAAATTATATATTGCGTCGTAAAGAGGGCGCAGGTAAGGATTTACTTTTTCCTGCAAATCACCGGGCAAAAAACCAAGGTTTTCTCCCGCCTCTACTGCCGGACGGGCAAGGACTATACGTGAAAATCTATTCTGCTGCAGGTAAGTCAGGGCCATCGCCATAGAAAGGTAAGTCTTACCGGTCCCCGCGGGTCCGATCGCAAAAACTACGGAGTGGTTTCGAATTGCTTCTACAAAATGTTCCTGAGCTACGGTGCGCGGATAAACGGGCTGACCGTCGCGCGTCTTCATAATAACGTCACGGGCCATCTGAGAGGATTTCTCGGCGTCCTCAAACCAGGCGTCAAGAAAATCAGAAAATTCCGCCGCCTCGCCATTCTCACGCAAAATCTCAAGGTAATCGTCAAGAATTTTGACTGTCTTTAATACTCCCTCTTCCTTCCCTTCAAGTATCAAAGTCTGTCCCCGCGGAATCACGGTCACCGGAAGTTTGTCTTCAAGTAACTGGATATTGCTGTCCAGCGAACCACAGACGGCAAGAACCTCGTCCTCGTTACGCAACTGCAGCTGTTTATTCATCCAGCTCATCGACCTCCAGATGTAATTCCTGTAGCTGCTCCACTGAAATTTCTGCCGGCGCACCGGTCAGCGGATCGGTCGCACGCTGCGTCTTGGGAAAAGGAATAACGTTACGAATCGTCTCCTCGCCGGACAGCAGCATCAACAGTCGATCTAATCCAAAAGCAATTCCCCCATGCGGTGGCGCTCCATACTGAAGCGCTTTAAGAAGAAAACCAAACTTCTCGCTGGCCTCTTCCTCCCCTATTCCCAGCGATTCAAACATAAGCTCCTGCTGCTCCACCTGGTGATTACGAATACTTCCACCACCAATTTCAACCCCATTCCAGACAAGATCGTAAGCCCGGGAATAAGCCTCCTCGGGCTGGTCGGGCAGCTTATCGCTCGATTCTGGCGCCGGAGCTGTAAACGGATGGTGCATAGCTTCATAACGACCCTGGCGCTGATTGTATTCCAGCAGCGGAAACTTTGTCACCCAGAGCAACTCGTGGCTGTCATCGATAAGGTCCTCTTCACGGGCAACTCGGCGCCGGATTTCGGAAAGAACGCCGTTAACCACGCTTGGTTGATCGGCCATGAAGAAGATCAAATCACCGTTTTCCAGCCCGGTCTGTTCAACCAGTTCCTCTTTTTCCTCATCGGACAGGAACTTGGCGATCGGCGACTGCCAGCCCCCGGCTCCGACCTTTATCCAGGCCAGACCTTTGGCCCCCAGCGACTGGGCATATTCCGTATATTCATCGAGACGGGAGCGTGACCACTCCTCCCCGCCCTTCACAACCAGCGCTTTTATAATTCCTTCGCTGTCAAGCACCGATTTAAAGACTCCCAGCTCCGTATCGCGAAAAATATCGCTAACTTCTTCCAGCTCCAGCTCATAACGGAGGTCCGGTTTATCGGTTCCAAAGCGGCGCATAGCCTCTTCGTAGCTCATCCGGGGAAAGGGCGGCTCAGGCAAATCAACCCCGGCTGCCTCCGCTGCTGCCTTCACAACCCCTTCGGAAATTTCATAAATGTCTTTTTCCTCGACAAACGAAGCTTCAATGTCTATCTGTGTGAATTCCGGCTGGCGGTCAGCACGTAAATCCTCGTCTCTAAAACATTTCACTATCTGAAAATAACGGTCCGTCCCCGCACACATCAACAACTGCTTGAACAACTGCGGTGACTGGGGTAAGGCGTAAAAACGGCCGGGGTTAACACGGCTTGGAACCACGTAGTCCCTTGCTCCTTCCGGAGTCGACCGAGTCAATATCGGTGTCTCGACCTCCTGGAAACCGGCCTCGCTCAGATATTTACGCACTTTTTGAGAAACCCGGTGCCGCAGAGCAAGATTTTTTTGCAAACGTGAGCGACGCAGTTCCAGGTAACGGTATTCAAGCCGCAGATCCTCCCTGGTCTGTTCCGCCTCGTCGAGAGGAAACGGTGGTGTCTTGGCTTCATTTAAAAGCTCCATTTTCTCCGCTTCCAGCTCAATAGTTCCCGTCTCAATATTGGGATTAATCGTCTCTTCCGAACGCGGCCGAAGTTTCCCCTCAACCTGGATCACATACTCACGCCTCAACTCACCGAAGAGGTCGTGAAGTTCCGGATCCTGGTCGCGGTCCACCACAACCTGTAGCAGTCCGCTGCGGTCCCTCAGGTCAATAAATATAACTCCGCCGTGGTCGCGCCGGGAGTCAACCCAGCCCGCAACTTTAATTTTTTCATTAACTTCCGCTTCACTTACCCGGCCACAGTAGTGGGACCGGTAGGATGTCGCTTCTTCTGTCATTTTTGTCACCTTTCTTTATAAATTTTCTCTGATTATATTTACGAATCCTTCAATGTCACTATAAGAAACCGTTTCTTGCTCCCCGGAATCCATATATTTTAAAGTGATCTCCCCCGCCTCATGCTCCCGCGGACCACAGATAACAGTTAAACGGGCGTCGTAGCGGTTGGCCCGGCGAAGCTGAGATTTCATACTCTTTTCAGGATTACCCACTTCAACGCTAACCGGCGGCTCGGCTCGACGGCAAGCCGGGGCAAG
>PWHN01000048.1 GCA_003554945.1 bacterium | reverse complement strand
GAGAAGAGAAAACAGGAAAGGGAAAAGCTCCGTAAAAAAACGGTAGACGAAACGATTAGTTTGCTGGAAACGCTCCGGGAAGAGATCCCTTTTGAACAAGCCTACCTTTTTGGCTCTGCAGCTCGTCCCTATCACTTTAAAAAAGATTCTGACGTAGATATTGCTTTTGAAGGCCTGGACGAGAGAGACACCGAAAAATTGACGGCAAAATTAAGTTTAAACCTTGAACGGCCGGTGAATGTAGTTCACCTGCAGGAAGTTCATTTTTCAGACAAAATTCAGAGGGAGGGCATCCAATGGAAGAACCAGTAGAGCCTTTCGTATCGGAAATAAACGCTCAATGGAAGGAAATTAAAAAATGCTTACGCTCGCTCATTGAATTCAACCCGACTGCTTGAACTGGGTGAGATGGCGAACCGGGTCCAGGCCCGTTTCGAGAAAGATTTTAAACGTTTTAAGAAAACATTAAATCTCTGAGCTAAAACTAAGTTCGACCTCCCTAACCACTGCATACCCAAAAAGGAAGAAGATAATTGACTTACTTAATCTCTGACGAGGTTTTTGAGAAGCATCGGACCGGCGAAACTCATCCCGAGTCTCCGGAGCGTGTTCGAGTAATTCGAGAGGGATTTCAAAATCATCCCAACGATTGGAAATTTGTATCTCCAGAAAAATGTGACGAATCTGCTCTTAAAACCATTCATAAATCGGACTACGTGGAAAAAGTTGCCCGTTACAGCGGTCAGGAACGCGTTCTCGACGGCGACACGGTCCTCTGCAGGGATAGTTACGAGGTAGACCGTGTGCTGTCGGTTCAGCGCTAAAACTGGGAGAGATGGTTGTGGAGAAGGACAACAGTGGCTTTGCGGTCCTGCGCCCGCCCGGGCACCACGCTGAAGCTGATAGGGGAATGGGGTTCTGTCTTTTTAATAACATCGCCCTGGTCGCGGAAAAGCTCAGCCGAGCGGGACAGCGGCCGGGGATAATTGATATCGACGCCCACCACGGTAACGGCACCCAGGATTTTTTCTATGAGCGGGCCGACGTATTTTACGCCAGCTTCCACCAGTATCCCTTCTTTCCGGGCAGTGGTGCGGCGGCGGAAACGGGAAGAGGAGAAGGGGAGGGAACAAATCTCAATATACCATTAATTGCGGGCAGTGGCTGGCCAGAACTGCAAGAGGGCTGGGAAAAAATTGGCCGCAAACTCATGGGTTTTGAGCCCGACGTTCTGCTGGTTTCGGCCGGCTTCGACGGCCACGTTGAGGATTCGTTGACGGCTTTAAGACTCACCGACGAAGCTTTCCTCAAAATAGCGTCCGACCTGAACGAGTGGTCAAAGCAGCTCTGTGACGGTAAAATACTGGCACTGCTGGAAGGTGGCTATAACTTGAAAGTGCTGCGTGATCTTGTGCCGGAGTTTGTGGCGGTTTGGCGGGAATAAATATGAAAACATTACTACTCATTATTACGGTCTTTTTCATTCTTACGCCCGGCGAAACCCGGGCGAGTGACGAAATCACTTTGATTTTTACGAACGATATTCATGGCAAAATTATCTCGCAGGACGCTTTCTGGCTCGATTCAGACACCGAGGTTCGTGTGGGCGGATTTCCCAAGTTTGCCACCTATATGGAGCAGCAGCGTCAGCAGGCCAGAGAAGAGGAGCGACCGCTGCTCTATCTGGACGGCGGCGATTTTCTCTCGGGCACGCCGGAGTCCGATCTGCTGAACGGCCGGCCGCTGATTAGCGGCTTAAATCTCACCGGACTTGACTACGCCGTCTTCGGCAATCACGAGATTGATCTTGGGACAGAAAACTTAAAAAAACGGCTGGATGAGCTGGACGCCGAAGTTTTAGCGACCAACCTGCGCTACGGTGAGGAGGAGCGCACCTTTCCCCATACAATTAAATATGCAGTTGAAAAGCTGGATGAGGTAGAAATAGGACTTTTTGGACTGGTGCACAAAAACACTCCAGAGATGGCGCTGCCGGCGCTGGTTGAGGATTTAACCTTTCTACCGGAACTGGAGACTGCGGAAACTGCGGTGGAGAAGTTAACGGCTGAGGACGTAGATATTATTGTCGCCGTCACCCACCTGGGATTAGAGCGAGACCGGCGCCTGGCGACTGAAGTTGACGGTATTGACGTGATTATTGGCGGCCACAGTCACGACCTGCTCTGGCAGCCGGAGGAAGTTAACCAGACTTTAATCACCCAGGCCGGTGGTCGTCTGCGCAACGCGGGGCGGCTCGACCTCAGGATTGATAACGGCGAAATAATCGAACACGAACATGACCTAACCACACTCTATGGACACAGCTATCCTCCAGACACCGGAATGCAGAAAGTAATGGACGAATATCTGCAGATCGCCGAGGATTTTCTCAATGAAAAAGTAGGTAGAACAACGGACGCAGTTGTGAAAGACAGTTCTCGAGACGGACCACTGGGTAACCTGGTAACTGACGTGATGCGAGCTGCGGTCGGGGCTGATCTGGCTTTGATTAATCCGCTGGGTGTGCTGGACGAACTGCCGGCCGGGGAGGTAACACGGCGCGATCTGATTCGGGTTGTACGGTTTGGTAACCATCTGGTGGAGCTTGAGTTCACCGGAGACCAAATTAATGAGATTTTTGAAGATAGTTTCCGTTTCCACGACCGGCTCTATCAGTTCAGCGGCGGCCGGGTAGCGGCCGACACGAGTGCTGATAGAGGCGAGCGCGTGATGTCAATAAAAATCGGCGACCAAGACTTTGAGCCCGGCGATACCTACAGTGTATCAACAACCGACTTTGTTGCCGGCCAGGAACAGTTTGCCAATTACCGGGAGCGCACCGATTATTCGGAACAAAGGCTCTGGCAACTACTGGAAATATACTTTCAGACAGTTGAAAAGGTAGAGCCCAGGGGCGGTTACCGCTATCAGTTCCAATAGAACCAGCAGCTACCTGCCATTGCACGACTAAAAAACTTTCGGGGGTTTTTCCCAGGACACTCGTTTGTAAGTAGTGAAAGCTTGAAAAATAATAAACAGCCAACCCACTTTAGCCCACCTAAGTGTGGTTAGAGCTCCCGGTGCGGGGTGATCCTGTCCCCACCCCGCACCATTTTTTCTTTATTTCTTTTTATCTGTTTGGAAACAAGATACACTTTATGCGAAATAATTTCTATATCAACCCGGGCAGGAGTGGACAGGTTAGTAATGGAAGACAAAAGTGACGAGGAAATTATGGTTGAGGTCTCTGAAGGGAACGTAGAAGCGTTCGGCGAACTAGTAAAACGCCACCAGCAGACAGCCTGGGGTATTGCTTACTGGTTTCTAAAAGACCCCGTAGTGGCCGAAGATCTCGCCCAGGAAGCTTTTTTGAAAATATTTGAAGCAGCGCCTCGTTATAAACCCACCGCTAAGTTTACTACTTACCTTAATCGAGTTGTCTCCCGGCTTTGTTTCGACTGGATGGAGAAAAAACGGCCAAAAAATATCAAGACTTATCCGGGCGATGCAATGAACTCAGACGCCCCAAAACCAGATCGCGAATTAGTTAAAGAAGAGATGCACAGTGAGTTGCAAGAAGCTCTTCAGAAATTACCCGATAGACAGAGAATGGCCATCCTTCTTCAGCACCTGGAAGAGATGTCTTATCAAGAAATTGGTGAAGTTATGGATATTACTGAAAAAGCTGTTGAACGGCTTCTTGCGCGAGCTCGCAATAATTTAGAAGAAGAGCTTGGAGACCCCCAAAAATATCTGCGTCATTAATCTCAGCACCAGTGGAGCTGATTAATATGTTCAGTCGAAAAAAACAAATAATGTTCTTAGCTTCAATAGCACTGAATGTGATTCTGATCAGTGCTCTCGCTATTTATTTTTTATTTGCTGTTATTTTGCTCCCTCACGAGCCGCCGCAGCGAGACTGGCTGGAGTTTTATTTTGAGGAACTAAACATTTCTGAGGAACAGTGGGAAGAGCTGCGTCCTCTTGTTGAAAGTTATCGTGAAAATTGGACAAAGAAGTGCATGGAAATAACCCACTACCGGCGCGAACTTCTTACCCGGTTGGAACATAACCAGCCAATAGACGAGCTGCTGAATAGAGTAGTGGAAGGACAGAGAGAAATGCAGGAAATAGTATTAAATCATATAGACAGCCAGCGACCGATTTTAACTGATGAGCAGGAGAGACGTTACTTTGAAATTTTACGCCGTCATACTTCCTGTAGATAAAAAAATATCCCCGAAGGGCAAGACCCTTCGGGGAATTACTTGTCTTAAAATGACGCTACTTAATTAAAAGTCGCCAAAATCATCATCGAAGTCGTCGTCGAAGTCATCATCGAAATCGTCGTCGAAATCGTCATCGAAATCGTCGTCGAAATCGTCATCGAAGTCATCGTCGAACGTCTCCTCTTCAAAACCCTCCTCCGGACCGATTGGCTCTTCAGCGGGGTCATCTTCGAAACAGCCCGTTAGAAAAGCGGCCAGAAGCAGAATTGCCAGACAACTTCCGATGGTTTTGGCGTGTGCTCTTAAAAACCTCATACGTAAACCCTCCTTACATAATAGTTTTAAATTATTTTCTCCAAAAATTCAAAGCCAAGCTAAAGTACATAAACGGATAACTTAAAGATTTCCCCCGGAAGAATTTTTTTGTTTTTTCGTTAAAATTGTATAGACCTCTAATTAGAGCCTCTTCGAAAAGTCCCCTCTCCCCTGGAGGGAGAGGGCTAGCCCGAATTATGCACGAAAACTTCGTTTTCGAACATAATTCGCCTCTACGAAGTAGCACTCAAGCTTTATTTGGCAAATAAAGCAAATTAAAATAAGCATGCCAATTTTACAGGGTGTTTTTTCCCTCCGCATGGCAACAGCTTGAGTGCTCGGTTAACCGCGCCTTCAATCG
>PWHN01000078.1 GCA_003554945.1 bacterium | reverse complement strand
TTTATGGCAATAATTCTATTAGTTTGACAGCTGGGTTAGCCCAGCCCTCAGCGCCCTGAGGGCTGTCCTCTGGACGAATTATGCTCAAAGATCGCAACTCTTTGTGCATAATTCGGGCTAAACCTATGGAGTGATTGAAATGAATGACAAAGTAACCCGAGAAGTCGTGAAAATCGACGAAGAAAAATGTACTGGCTGTGGTGATTGTATCCCCGCCTGTCCGGAGGGGGCACTACAGATCATAGACGACAAAGCGCGGTTAATTAGCGACCTTTACTGTGACGGGCTTGGTGCCTGCATCGGCGAGTGTCCCGAGGACGCAATAACTATCGTGGAACGAGAAGCCGAACCCTACGACGAACGGGCGGCGATGGAAAATATCGTAAAAAAAGGAGAGAATACAATTAAAGCACACCTTGAACACCTGATCGAGCACGGCGAGGATGAGCTGCTGAGGGAGGCACTTGATTACCTGAATGAGCACGACGTAGAAAATCCACTAAAAAAGAACAAGGAGGTAGGCAACATGCGTAAGCCAGGACAAGGTTGCCCCGGTGCTCAAGCAATGAGCTTCGGTTCAGAAGGGGAAACGAGTAAGAACAGAAATAAAGGTGAAGAAGAAAAAACAGGAGACGTTAGTTCCAAACTACAACAGTGGCCGGTGCAGTTGCATCTCGTGCCTCCAACCGCTCCCTACTTTCGGGAAGCAGACGTTGTTCTGTCGGCCGACTGTGTGGCCTACTCGGCGGGTGACTTTCACAGCCGCTTCCTGGCGGACAAGTCGCTGGCCATCGCCTGTCCCAAGCTCGACCAGGGCCAGGATCAGTACATACAAAAACTGGTGAGCATGATTGACGATGCCGAGATAAACACGCTCACCGTGCTGACCATGGAAGTCCCCTGCTGTCATGGTTTACTGGCTATGGCGAAAAAAGCGGCTCAAGAGGCGAGAAGAAATATTCCCGTAAAACACATCCAGGTAAGCATACAGGGTGAAGTGCAGAAGGAATCCTGGGTCAACACGTCTTGAGACAACAGTTTTAAATCAAATTAAGGAGTTGTTGATTATGTTAGATTTAATTAATAACCTTTCTGTTAAAGGTAAGGTCTATTTAATTTTACCTTTTTAACTTTCTAACTTTTACACTTTTTAACTTTCTAACTTTTACACTTTTTAACTTTCTAACTTTTACACTTTTTAACTTTCACACTACCAACAGAGGTTTTTGTTATGTTTTGTTACCAATGTGAACAAACGGCTAAAGGTGAAGGATGTATGAAGTTCGGAGTCTGTGGAAAAGATCCGGAAACGGCCGCCCTGCAGGACCTTCTTAACTACCTGGTGAAAGGAGTATCAATGTATGCTCACCGGGCCAGGGAGTTGGGCAAGGCTGACCGCGAAGTGGATGTATTTACCGTGCAGGCTCTTTTTACGACGGTAACTAACGTGAACTTTAACCCGGACGATATTCGAGACGAAATTGAGCGTGGCCTGCAAATGCGCCAGAAGGCAAAGAACCTATACGAACAAGCCTGTCGGGAAGCCGGTCAGAAGCCGGAAGGACTGGACGGCCCGGCCGCATGGCTGCCGCCCGACTCAGACTCTGAACTCTTAGAGGCCGCCGAAAATTTTTCTATCGAGCGGCGGCAGAAAGAGCTCGGAGAAACCGTAACCGGCCTTCAGGAGCTAATCTTTTACGGCCTTAAAGGGTCAGCGGCATACGTCGACCACGCCCACGCGCTCGGCTATGAAAATGACGATATTTACGGGGATTTTCATGATTTCTTAAACTTCCTCGCAGAAAATCCAACGGAGGTTGAAGACCTGGTTGGCCGGGTCCTCTCGGCCGGTGAATTAAATTTCCGGGTCATGGAGCTGCTTGACTCGGCTCACACCGAGACCTATGGACACCCCGAACCTACGCCGGTCCGGATTCACCCGGAAGAAGGCAAAGCCATCCTGGTCTCCGGGCACGACCTGAAGGATCTAAAAGATCTTCTGGAACAGACCGAAGGTAGCGGAATCAAGGTCTACACCCACGGCGAAATGTTGCCCGCTCACGGCTACCCGGAGTTAAACAAATTCGACCATCTGGCCGGCAACTACGGCGGTGCCTGGCAGAACCAGCAGAAGGAGTTCGACGAGTTCCCCGGTCCGATCCTGATGACAACCAACTGTCTTCAGAAACCCCGGGACAGCTACAAGAACCGTATCTTCACCAAAAACCGGGTCGGCTGGTTCGGCGTCGAACACATCGAGGACGGCGACTTCAGCCAGCTGATTGAAGCGGCCAAAGAGGCTCCCGGTTTTGAGGAGGACGGCGGCGACGAGACCATCCTGGTCGGTTTCGGCCACAACGCCATCGAACAGGCCGCCGGCGACATCGTCGAAGCAGTGGAAGGCGGCGCCCTGCGGCACTTCTTCTTTATTGGCGGTTGTGACGGGGCCAAGCCGGGCCGCAACTACTACACCAAGCTGGCCGAACAGGTGCCCGAGGACTGCGCAATTCTGACAGCAGCCTGCGGTAAATACCGCTTCAACAAGAAGGATTTCGGGACCATCGGCGAACTGCCCAGGCTGATAGACACCGGTCAGTGCAACGACTCCTACTCATCGATTCAGGCCGCTCTAACCCTGGCGGACGCCTTTGATTGTGGCGTAAACGATCTGCCGCTAAACCTGGTGGTCTCCTGGTTTGAGCAGAAAGCAGTGGCTATACTCCTGACTCTGCTTCACCTGGGGATTGAGGACATCCGACTCGGTCCAACGCCGCCGGCTTTTGTCACCGAGGACGTCTTCGGAGTTCTGCAGGATGAATTCGACCTGAAATTAATTAACAGCGCAGAGTCTGATCTACAGGAAATGCTGAACGCCTAAGCAGAAAATCGACAAAAATACCCGCCCGGGCCTGACTCCCGTCCAGGCGGGTATAATACATCCTCCATCCCCTCTCCCCTGGCGGGAGAGGGACAAGGTGAGGGGGAAGAGTTTTTAGAGGAGAAAATTTAATTTTAAAAGGAGGTTTTTTTACAATGAGCGAAATTGACAAGCTTGTCTCGCAGGCTCTGGATTTAAGTGAGCAAATTGATTACGCCGACGGTGGTATCGTCAGCAAGACTCTGCTCGACGAAGACGCCGGAACCCTGACCCTGTTTGCCCTTTCGGCGGGCCAAAACATCAGCGAACATTCAGCACCTCATTACGCCCTGGCCCAGGTTATCGAGGGACGGGGCGAATACGTAATTGACGGTGAAACGGTTAGCGTTAATGCCGGTGAAAGCGTAATCATGCCGCCGAACGTTCCACATGCGGTCAAGGCCCCCGAGGATTTCAAGATGCTGCTGGTTATGATAAAGGACTAACAACCGGTGCCTGATAGTCCGCCCAACTGGCAGTTTACGCTGCTGGCGCCGGTCTACGACTGGCTGATGGTCCTACGGCCACGGGGGAAGTTTCCCGAGTGGAACCTCCCCGCTGCACCAGGTGTGCTTGACCTCGGTGGCGGCACAGGCCGTAGTCTTGAAGCGGCTGTGGAGCCGGCCAACTTTGCGGAAAAAGTTGTGCTTGACTTAAACCGGGCCATGCTCCGCCAGGGTCAGCGGCGACGAAACTACGACTTTGTAGCAGGCGATGCCAGACGACTTCCGTTTGCCGACGGCAGCTTCGACCTGGTGCTGGCCTGTGATTCGCTGCACCACATTGGCGACCCGGATGATGTCTTTGCCGAACTAAATCGAATTCTAACAAAAGGCGGAGCTGTTTTTATTGAAGAGTTTAATCCGCAAGGTCTGTCGGGAAAAATTGCGAAACTTGGTGAATACGCTCTGGGCATGAAAAGCCATTTCCTTGTCCCCGAACAGTTAAAGGACATAGCACGAGCAAATAATTTTAAAATCGAGAGTTTTGAAGTCACATCTCTTTACCAACGACTTCTTGGTTATTTATAATAGCTTGGAGCTGCTCATCTTATCCTCTCCTCCACTATAGGAGAGGGCCGGGGTGAGCGGGGAAAGGAAAAAGAGCGGAGAAAATGGATTGCGGATCGGAGTCCGCAATGACGAGCGTTGGGCCAAATCCGACAACGCCACCCGGGAGGTCTTGAGCGTCATTCCCGTGGAAACGGGAATCCAGCGGCTTTGAATTTACAACGGTTTAAAGTCGTGTGCAAAAGTCAACGTCAAAGCCACTGGATTGCCCGGTCAAGCCGGACAATGACGACCGAAATGGCGTTCGGTGGTTTGGACGGTTCCAAGAAAAGAAAACTGCCCGTCCTTGATAGAAGTTGACAGCAGTTAATATAAACTCGGTCTATTCATGAAACCCAATGAACAGACCGCCTGAAAGGCCGCCCATCCTCGGAATGGGCGGGGTTAACCCAGCCGTTTACAGAACAACTGGAAAACTACAGCATGTAGAAATAACTAAACTGGCAAATAATTATTTAATCCTCACTCGAAGCTGATAAACGGCTGTCCTGTGGATGAACTATTCACGACAATTATGCTGTCGTGAATAGTTCAGGTTAAATTTCTGCGACGGGTTGATCAGAAGTAAATACAAAAATTGTAATTGAGATTTCAGGAGGGTGATTTTGATGGTTGAAAAAGTGAAAGAAGACGTCTACTGGGTTGGTTTTGTTGACTGGGACAAACGGGAATTTCACGGACATGAATTATCCACGCACCGGGGAACAACTTACAACTCCTACCTGGTGCTCGACGATAAAAACGTCCTGATAGACAGCGTTAAGAGTGAATTTACGGAGGAATGGTTGAATAAAATTGAAGAAGTGCTGCCCCTGGAGGAGATTGACTATGTGATCGGTAATCACGCCGAAGTCGACCACTCGGGGGGCTTCCCGGAACTTTTTGACCGGCTTGAAGAGGCCCAGTTTATAACCTCCAGCCGGGGAGCCGAAACCTTCCCCGGTCATTACGGCGAGGACT
>PWHN01000095.1 GCA_003554945.1 bacterium | reverse complement strand
GTTCCTCGGTTGCAATTGTAGTCAGCCGGGCCAAACGTTGCTGTAGATTGTCCCCGCTGCGTTTCAACTGCACCAGTTTGTTTTCCAGGCTGGCAAGCCTTGACTCGGCTCTGTCCACATGCGCTCTAATCCCCCGATCTACCCTGTAATGCATTCTAGCAATTCGGTTTATTTCCTCCACCCGATCCATTTGTTCGGACACTGTCTGCTGCGCCCGCCGGTTATACCACAGATCAAAATAAGTCTTTTCCACACGATTTGTAAGCTTTAACTCGAGCTCTTCTATTCGAGCTAACAATTGTTCTAACTTTTCACCGGCTTGTTCACGTTGTAAAGTCAATCGGCCTGGAAAGTGAACACGCTGCATGATACCCACGGATCGAGCAGTCATCATGTCCTCGCCAAATTTCCAGCGGCCCTCGGGTAAATTCATCACACCTAATTGAAGCATGGGATTGGCATAAGCACCGGCCTGCACAACTCTTTGTTTCTGCGCATTTTTCTGGCTTCTTAACGCCTGAAGCGAGGGATGTCGATTTAGAGAAATTTGAACAAGATCCTCAAGGCGAAGCGACTCAGCCCGAGCAGAGTCATGAGGAAAAAACAATAAAAAAAACAATAAGCAAAGGACAAACAGAGCCGACGAAGACTCAATCCACGGAATTGTTTTCTGAACTTTAGAAATATTGAACATTTTCATCGGTTTCCTCCGAAAGACTTTTTGTGTTTATCTGAACAGATTCAATAAAGTAAGATGTTTTTTGAATTAACTTCCGATCACACGACAAACTATCAACGATGGAATAATTTACTGGGAACGAACTTTTGAAAAAGAAGGAAAATTAGAGGTAAGCTCTATAGAATAAAAACCTGGTTGAGCAGGTATCGTCGAGTGAATACGGTGGGTTTTAAGAAAAGAAAAAGAAACCATTCAGTCATGTTATTATCTTGAGCATCAGCGGTTATAGACCTTTTCAGGAGTAACAGCCCGACAAAAACAGATATTAACAACAGAGAAGCCATGGCGGGGAGAGTTACCGACAAATCAGAAAAATGACAGAGCAAAAAACTGCCCGCCACTGTAACACAGAGCGTAAAAAGAAAAACTGACAGGACAATTGATACAATAAACAAATCATTCAAGTCATTCACGGCAAACACCTTTTTAAAAAATTCCTCTCGCTCTGTTTCTAAATGATACTCCCAACTGCACGATATATCTAATTTTTTAGCTCTATTGAAATCGGTGTTGGGACTAATTTGAGTAACCTAATTAAAGTTAGAGATATTTAAAAAGTGGCACTAATCAATTGCTCTCTAAGATGGTAAAAATGATTTCAGCAGAACCAAATTTTTCGGCAGTTTTAAATGACAACTATGCTCGACATATATAGTATAGGGGTCTATCCTATATATGTCAAGGAAAATTTTGGAATAGGAAATTCAAGATATACTAGCCAACTGAAGAGATAGTGATAGATTATTTAAGTGGAGAGAGTTTGGCTGTCAATCAAAAGGGAAGTTTCCGAAACGAGAATTTAGCTCGGGATCAGAGAGTGACCGGGGCCGCTGGCCAGGGGACGACCGAGGCTTTTCAGTCGCGCCTTAACACAGCCGGCGCAGCGGTCAGCCTCTTCGTCGACACAGGGTTTGTCCGGGTAAAGCTGATACTGTTTGCGGTAGCGGGTTGGAGTGAGGTTGGGCATGAAGACGTTACCCCCGCGCTGCAGAACAAGATCACGCCCCTGCCCTGTCAGGCTATCGAAAGCGGTAGTGGCGGGGATATGAGCAAAGGGATTAAGCAGTCGCAATAGAGCCATGATCTTAAAATAAAGTTCCTCGTGCAGCAGGGCTCTGTTGCCGCCGGCAAGCGGCGTCTCGGGGGAGCGAAGAAAGGGGCCGCAGCCAATCATATCCAGATTCAGCCGGCTGGCCAACAAAAGGTCCCGGGCCAGATCCTCGAGAGTGGCGCCGGGCAGACCGATCATAAAACCACTGCCCACCTGCAGGCCGGCTTCACGGATATGTTGGAGCGCCTGCAGACGGTTCTTTAAGCTTGACTCGGGATGCAATTTCTTGTAGAGATCGGGGTTGGATGTCTCAAAACGCAGCAGGTAACGGTCACAACCGGCTCGGGCCAGGTTTTTGTATTCGCCCGGAGAATAAACTCCACAGGAGAGAGTAACGGCAAGATCAGTTTCACTTTTTATCCGGCTCACTATCGCGCACAGTTCGTTAATCTCATACGGGGCCGGTTCCCCCGACTGCAGGACAACAGTACCGTAGCCAAACTCGGTCGCACGGGTAGCGGTTGTTACGATTTCATCCGCTGACATACAGTAACGTTTTTGCGCGCGGCTTGCCCGACGAATACCACAATAAAGACAATTTTTTGAGCAATGGTTGGAAAATTCAATGATCCCCCGAACGTGAACTTCATCACCGGTGTGCTTCCGTCTGACCGCGTCAGCGAGGCGGTATAGCTCAGTCGCGCCGGCCGGACGCGCAAGCAGAGTGGCTAACTTCCGCAGCCACTCTTTTTTTTCATTCAGCTCTTTTAACAGGTTCATAAAACATATTTCAACCGACAAGCGCTTTAACCAGCATACGCTCTGAATTCATCACAAGTTCCGAAATTTCTTTCTTGACCTCAAGTAACTGACCCTGATAGTTTAAATACCGACGGGCAAACCCCTCCCTGTAGCCCTTGGGAAAATTAATCGGCTGCAGTTGTTCGGGTGGCTTTTTTAACTGCTCGGCAAGTTCAATTTTTTTCTTTTCGTCTTCTTCAGAAGCCAGATTCTGCCGAAACCTTTTCACCTCCGGCTTCAACTCCTCAAGCTTGTCAATAAAATCGAGAATCTTTTTTTGCCGGTGAGCAGGCAGATCCTGACTTAAATATCTGTTCAACAGAGCAGTTAGTTCCTGAACAGTATTAAGCTGAGAAATCTTTTTTATCATTTTTCCCCGTTCAACAGAGACATCCCTGGTCTCCAGCATCGGCAGATTCCTCTTGCTCGCCTCGTGAGCTGTAACCCACTGGGGATAGCTCCGTTTGATCCAGAGTTTATGGATCTTTCGCTCCTTTATTTTCTGCAGCGCCGACGTATCAAGAGCACGATTCTGCGAGACTATCTTGCGCCCCCGTTTGCGAGCATCCTTGTAGAGCTCGTCGCGACTGACATCTACTTTATGAACCGAAAGATGCTGCGGCAACTTTATTTCCGCTTTGACGACTTTCATCATTTTCACCCCAGCCAGTGATAATCAAGCAGTTATATTTTATCGGATTCTATCCCCTTTTTAAACCTGATTAAAATTTAACTTTTCAGTTGTCCGATTAGTAGTTAGACTTAAGCTGAACAATTTTGTCTCCTACGGAGGTGATCTTGCTACCGCAGTTGAATCTTATATTTTGAGCGCGCGAATAAAAAACCTTGACATGCAGACCATCTACTACTATACTTTAGTTACTTAATAAAATTAGTTTACTTTCGGAGGTCGTTAGTTATGAATTTTGCTGAAGATTTTACTGAGCTTATCGGGTCTACTCCTTTAATACGTCTTAATAATTTTGTCGATAATGGCGCTGAAATCTATGCAAAACTGGAATTTCACAATCCCGGGGGTTCCGTAAAAGATCGCATCGGAACCTCGATGATACTACAGGCAGAAGAAGACGGAAATATCACTTCCGATACCATCGTAGTTGAACCAACCAGCGGTAACACGGGAATAGGTCTGGCTTCTGTCTGCGCGGCTCGCGGTTACCAGCTAATTCTCACGATGCCCGAATCCATGAGTATGGAGCGGCGTTCTCTACTCGCTGCACTTGGTGCCAAACTGGTGCTTACACCGGCGGAAGGCGGAATGAATGGAGCCGTCGAAAAAGCCGAAGAAATCGTCGCGGAGAACGACAACGCTTTTATGCCCCAACAGTTCAAAAACCCCGCTAACCCGGAGATACATTACCGAACTACCGGCCCAGAAATCTGGGAGGACACCGATGGGGAGGTTGATATTTTTGTCGCCGGAATTGGCACGGGAGGCACAATAACAGGGGCAGGAAAGTTTCTCAAGGAGAGAAATGACTCTATTGAATTAATTGGTCTAGAACCGAAAGACTCAGCAGTTCTTTCCGGTGGCGAGCCGGGACCACACATGATACAGGGAATCGGTGCCGGCTTTGTGCCCGAAATACTTGATACCTCTATCCTGGACGAAGTTCAACAGGTTGAAAACGAGGTGGCAATGCAAACCGCCCGTGAAATTGCATCCAACGAGGGACTTCTCGTCGGAATTTCCTCGGGAGCAGCCCTGGCTGCCGCACTAAAAGTCGCCCGACGAGAGGAAAACAGGGGCAAAAAAATAGTTGTAATCTTTCCCGACAGCGGTGAGCGTTACCTGAGCACAACTCTATACCAAAGCGAGGAGGATTAACTTTGCAGATAACTGTTAATGGTGAAGAGACAGAACTTGAGGGTGAGCAAATTAAAATTCCTGAGCTACTCGAAAAACTAGACGTTGATATGCCCCAACAGGTCTCCGTGGAACTTAACGGCGAAGTGATTTCGCGCAGTAATTTTGATGAGACCTCGATTTCAGACGGTGACAGTGTTGAATTTCTCTATTTTATGGGTGGCGGGTAACGGTGAATAACCCTGACGGCCAGGAGAGCCACTTTAGTCCCGATGTCACCTACAGGGGAAAGCCTTCGGCCACCCCCCTGGTTGAGGCGACCGCTTTCGCCCGCGAGTCACCGGAAGAACTGGAGGCGATCTTTGCCGGCAGAGAGTTTGGTCACCTGTATTCCCGCCTGAGCAATCCAACGCTGGCCGCTCTTGAACAGCGGTTAACCGATCTGGAGGGCGGTATCGGCGCCGCAACCACGGCATCCGGTATGGCGGCGATCGCAGCTACTGTATTGACTCTGGCACGCGCGGGAGATTCTATTGTTACGTCACAAGAATTATTCGGCGGCACCTATTCACTTTTCTCGCGGCTACTTCCTGACTACGGTATCGAAAGCCGTTTTTTACCGGTACGCCGACCGAAAAAATTTTCAGACGCAATTGACAAAAACACCCGAATGATTTTTGTTGAGACTATCAGCAACCCCGGATTGAGAGTGGCTGATTTAAATGCCCTGGCTGAAATTGCCAGCGATTACAAAATTCCGCTTGTCGTCGACAGTACTGTCACCACTCCCCTGCTCTTTCAGCCGGCAAAAGAGGGGGCGGGAATTGTGATTCACTCGACAACAAAATTTATAAGCGGACATGGAGATGCAGTCGGCGGTTGTGTGGTTGACTGCGGCGGGTATAGCTGGGATAAAAACCCACATTTAAAAGAAAACTATTCGGAGTATGGTGAGCTGGCCTTTCTGGCCGAGCTACGCTGGCGGGGTATTCGCACCCTGGGAGCCAATCAATCGCCCGCCAATGCTCGTTTGACGCTTCGCGGCCTGAAAACACTCGGAACGCGTATAAAACGGCACTGCAATAATTCACTGCGGCTGGCCAAACAGCTCAGGGATCATCCCGAAATTAAGGAACTTAACTACCCGGGGCTTCGCGAGCACCCCGATCACGAACTGGCCAAAAAACAATTCAACAACCGCTACGGCGCGATCTTAACCATGAAACTGGGAACAAAAGAAAAATGTTTTAAATTCTTAAATGCACTACACTTGATTAAAAACATGGTCAATATTGGAGATACCTGCAGTATGGCTATCCATCCGGCATCAACAATATGTCGGGATCTTGATCCCGACGAAAAACGGGCCATGGGCGTTACCGAGGACCTTGTTCGAATATGTGTCGGACTGGAAGATTATGAAGAGCTTAAAAAGGAGATTGTGGAGGCTTTGAATAAAGTATGAGCAAATTAAGTAAAGAACAACTCGACGAGATAAACTCATTTTCAGCCGAACGTTTGCTAAAGTGGACTTTTGAACACTATGGCAAACAGGTGGCGATTGGCACCAGTTTCCAAAAAACCGGAACTGTGATAATTGACATAACCTCACGGGTGGTGGACAGTTTTCGTGTTTACTTTGTTGACACCCTGAGACACCCTGAGTCAACGTATGAATTCATTAAAAGTGTTGAGGCTCGATACAATATAGACGTTGAAATTTTAAAGCCCGACACCGAAGAGCTCCAGCAATTAAATAATCAGCAGGGTCAATGGGGACACCTTTTTTCGGCAAAGGAGCGTAAACGGTGCTGCCAGGTGCGTAAAATCAACCCGGCGCGGCGACTTGAGGCCGACCTGGAGGCGGTGGTCAGTGGCCTGCGTGCCGACCAGTCGGCTTTTCGAGCCGCGAACATGAAGAAGGCTTACTATGAAAACCGTGAGGACGGCGGGCACATATTGAAAATCAACCCGATGTTTGAGTGGACGGAAGCGGATCTTGACGACTACATCGCAGAAAACGACGTTCAGATTCATCCGCTCTACGACTACGAATCCGAACACGGGGAAAAATACAAAGTTATCGGTTGTGGAACCTGTCACTTTCCGGTCCAACCGGACCGACCGGCACGTTCCGGTAAATTCCCCTGGGAACGCAGCGAGAAAGAATGTGGACTTCATTACAAAGATGGCGGAGGTATATAAGCATGGACTTTAACGAAGAACAGATTGAACGCTACAGCAGACACATAATCTTACCTGACGTGGGCGGCGAAGGACAAAGCAAGTTTTTGAATGCAAAAATTCTGGTTGTCGGTGCGGGCGGACTTGGTTCCCCGGCTCTTTTTTATCTGGCGGCGGCCGGAGTTGGTGAAATCGGTATAATCGACGACGACGTTGTCGATCTTTCCAACCTGCAGCGCCAGATTGTTCACTTCACCGGTGATGTAGGCCGGGATAAAACCGCCTCGGCAGCGGAGAAGCTGCGGCAGCTAAATCCCGATGTAACATTTAATCTTTATCAGGAACGACTTTTGCCCGACAGCGCGCAGGATTTCGTCGAAGACTACGACTTTGTTCTGGACGGCACTGACAATTTTGCAACTAAATTTTTAGTCAACGATGCCTGTGTCCTTACCGGCACCCCCTATTCTCACGCCGGTATCCTACGTTTCCAGGGACAGGCCTTTACTTATTTGCCAGATAACGCCTGTCTGCGCTGTATTTTCCCCGAACCACCCGATCCCGACTCCGTCCCCAGTTGCCGTCAGGCGGGCGTGCTCGGAGTGGTTGCCGGGATGCTCGGCACAATCCAGGCGGCTGAAACACTGCGCTTTATCCTTGACCACGGCGAACTGTTGACCAATCGTTTATTAATGGTTGACGCTAAAAACATGAACTTTCGACGCGCTGAAGTCAACCGCAACGACAACTGTCCGGTCTGCGGCAAATCCCCCGCTATAACCGAGCCGCGCGAGGTGGATTATGAAGAACCAGTCTGTGAGTTTTGAACCGCCCGAAAGGCTGCACCTGACTAAAAAACAGCAGCGACAGATAGTCGACCATTGCCAAGCCGAGGCTCCCCTTGAAGCCTGCGGACTACTTTCCGGCCGTGATGAGCGGGTCAAAACCGTCCACAAAATGACAAATGTAGACGAGTCCGAAGAGCACTACATGATGGAACCCAAAGAACAATTTGAGGTCTTTAAAAGTCTTCGTGATACCGATGACGTGGTCTTGAGTATATACCACAGCCATCCTGAAACCGAAGCCTATCCTTCGCCTGAGGATAAACGGCTGGCTTTCTACCCAACAACTGTCTACCTGATCGTCTCTCTGGCCGATGAGAAACCGGTGTTCCGCGGCTTTATAATTGACGAGGAGGACAACGTAACCGAAGTACCCATAATAACCACCTAATCGCTGGAGGCGATAGAATGTCTTCGTTTTACCAAATAGATTCCCGGATCGAGAATGAGCTGGAACAATTCAAGCAAGAAATAGCGGACTACCAGGCCGGTGAAATTACTGAACGTGTCTTTAAAGCTCTTCGCGTTCCACGCGGAATCTATCAACAACGCGAAGAACAAAATTACATGGTCAGGGTGCGCATCGCCGGCGGCGGGATAACTCCCCCCCAGGCTCAAACTCTGGCCGGGCTCGCCGAAGAATTTATTGAAGAAGAACCACACATAACTACCCGGCAGGATATTCAGTTGCAGGGACTGCCCGGAGTAAAAAATCTTCCTGAAATTATTGACCGGTTAAAAGAGGTTAATTTAACCGCGATCGGTGGCGGCGGCAACACGGTCCGCAATATAACAAACTGCCCCTTCAGCGGCGGCTGTTCGAATGAACTGCTGCCAGCCGCTCCAGCAGCAGTAAAACTAACCGAAGAGCTTGTGCCGCGAGAAGACTCTTATGAAATGCCTCGTAAATACAAGATCTCTTTCTCCGGCTGCCGCCGGGATTGCGCTTATGCCGCCTATACAGACATGGGATTTATTCCGAAAAATAAAAATGGAACACTGGGCTACGAAGCTTATGCGGGCGGCGGTCTGGGAGCCCACTCAGCCACCGGTGTTAAAGTGTTCGATTTCATAGAACCGGCCGAGGTTCCTTATGTGGCCGAAGGAATAAAGCAGTTCTTCCGCGAACATGGTAACTACGAAGACAAACATCAGGCGCGCCTGCGATTTGTCAAACAGAAATACGGTGTTGATAAGTTTCGCAGGCTTTGCCGGGAATACGTCGAAAAACAACATTCAAAAGAAGAGATGAACTTTCAATTGCCGGACCTACCCGCTGAACGACCGGCGGTCAAAGAAGAAACACCGGCCGTTGAAGACGATTGGTTCAAAGCCAACGTACGTTCTGACAAAAACGGTTATTACTCCGTCTTAATTCCAATTCCCCGGGGTGATTTACCTCCAGCTTATTTTCGTAAGCTTTCCGCTTTAAGCCGGGAACACGCCGACAATAACATCTACACTGCGCAGTCGCAGAACTTTATCCTTAAAGGGGTCCCCGGCGACCGTTTGAAACAAGTCAAAGAAGAACTGAGCGAAATAAAACCAGCTTACGGCCAACCCCTCTCCCCGGTTAAAGCGCGGGCCTGTAAGGGAGCAGCGACTTGTAAACTGGGGTTGTGTCACTCACCTAATTTAAGCCGGGCAATTGATGAAAAGCTCCAAAAAACACCGGTAAGTTCCGACGGTAAACAATTAAAACTATTCATTTCCGGCTGTCCCAATTCTTGTGGCCACCATCCACTGGCCCAGCTTGGTTTTCACGGTATCATACGCCGTAACGACGATCGTGCGGTACCCTGCTACCAGGTTGTTGCCGCCGGAAGACTGGACCACAACCTGGCCGGCGAGATTGGCGTTGTTCCCGGCTACGAGGTCCCCGAACTGGTAGCTGATTTCCTGCGAGACTATCAGGCCGAGGACGCCAAAGACTTTAATACCTACTTTAAAAACGGGGGGCAGGATAAATTGGAAGAATTAGTTGAAGAATACGCCTCCATACCTCCCTTTACAGAGGATAGAAACTACTACTACGACTGGTATGCCCAGGAGCAGTTCAGTCTTGAAAAGGTTGGCGAGGGCGAGTGTGGCGCCGGCGTCATTTCTTTGATAGAATCGGACCTCAAGGAAGCTCGTTCTCAGCTAAAAAAAGCGGAGAAAGACCGTGGGGACCTGAAAGAAGCCTTGATTGCTACAGCCCGAGCACTGCTGGTGACCCGCGGCGAAGACGCCGACGATCCGGCTGAGATTTTCAGGCTCTTCCAGCAGCACTTCCTGAAGACTGAACTTATTTCTCCGGAATACAAGGACCTTGTGGAGACAGCCCGCGTAAGTGATCAGCTTAGCGAGGTTAGTCCTGAGCAGGTCCGCGAGCTATTAAAAGAGGTAACCGATCTTTACGAAGCAATGGACAGCTCCTTTAATTTCCCCGGGGAAACAGAGGAAACCGGAGAAAGCCCGGCAGAAGACTCCGCTGGTGATTTTGATCGAGAAAAAGACCTGCGCGGAGTGGAGTGCCCGATTAACTACGTTAAGGCTAAACTTGAAATGGAACAGCTTCAAGCCGGAGAAATTTTGAAAATAATGGTCGATGACGGCGAACCAATCGAAAACGTCCCCCCCAGTTTGCGAGAAGACGGCCACACAATTTTAAAACAGGAAAAAGTTGAGGATTATTACGAACTACTGGTTAAAAAAGGAGCGTAAGTTTTCTTCGTGACTGACAGAGAAGTTTTTTTGCCGATGTTTACGTCAGTAAAGAACCGCAGATGTCTGGTCGTCGGCGGCGGAAAAGTTGCAGCTCGCAAGGTTCAAGCTCTGCTGGATCGGGGGGCTTTGGTTGAACTCGTTGCCCCTGGTGTTTCAGAGAAAATACTCAAGCTCCTGCCGGAGGACTCTATTTTAGAAGAAGATTATCGAGAAGAACTTTGTGAGAACAAATTTATCGTAATAGCGGCTACCGATAACCACCAGCTCAACGAGCAAGTGGGAGCTGATGCGCGGACCTGTGGAGCTCTGGTCAACGTTGTCGACCAAATGGAGAGTTCCGACTATATTTCTCCCGCTGTAATACAACGATTTCCCCTGCAAATTGCCATCAGCACCGGCGGTGCAAGCCCCGCTCTCGCAGCTCGTATCCGCCGCGAACTGGAAGAAAAATACGACCCTTCCTGGGGTCTTAAGACGGAGATTCTTAGCCAATTACGTAAATTGATTAAGGCGGAAGTAGATAACAAAGATAAACGCCAAAAAATATTTAAACTGCTGGCTGATCTATGTTGATTGTTAGGTGAATAAATATGAAACAACGTCCGCGGCGCCTTCGACGTACTGAAAGTATTCGGTCCCTGGTTCGGGAAAACAACCTGAACACCAGCGACTTAATTAGACCTGTATTTGCGGCGGCCGGCAAGAGCCAGCCCGAAGAAATACCCTCAATGGCTGACTGTTACCACTACCCCGTCGAATATCTACCCGGGGCTCTGGCCGAGCCAGTTGAGCTGGGTCTTGAAGCCATACTACTCTTTGGAGTTCCTGAAATACGTGATTCTGAGGCTTCTCGCGCCTACGCCACAGATGGTATCACCCAGCGGGCGGTGAAAAAAATAAAAAATACTTACCCTGGATTGACAGTGATAACCGACGTCTGCCTCTGCGCCTTCATGGACCACGGCCACTGCGGCGTAGTGCGGGGCGATCGTATAGATAACGATGCCAGCCTTAAGCTGCTGGGCCGGGTGGCCCGAAGTCACGCCGCCGCAGGCGCCGACTTCGTCGCTCCCTCTGATATGATGGACGGACGCGTCAATTATATTCGCTCGCAACTGGACGAGAACGGCCACACGGATACCGGAATTATCAGCTATAGCGCCAAATATGCCTCGAGCCTTTACGGACCGTTTAGAAACGCCGCTGACTCAGCTCCCGAGTTTGGAGATCGATGCAGCTACCAGATGGATCCGGGCAACGCCCGGGAGGCCCTTAAGGAAGTGCGCCTGGATGTAAAAGAAGGTGCTGACATTGTGATGGTTAAACCAGCCCTCGCCTATCTCGATGTAATCAGACGGGTAAAACTCGAAATTGATCGACCACTGGCCGCCTACAACGTCAGCGGCGAATACGCAATGATTAAAGCAGCCGCCAACGCAGGTTACGCCGATGAAAAGGAGTTAATGTTTGAGACGACCCTCTCCATCAAACGCGCCGGCGCCGACCTGATCATAACTTACTGGGCTGATGAACTCTTGAAATTAGTGGCGAATTAACCGCTCATACGTAAGTTTTTTAACAACTTTACCTCCGAGGTAATAAAATGAAGATTATTTCTGCTGGAATTAACCACCATTCTGCTTCCCTCGATATACGCGAGAAATTAAACTTCTCGTCCGGCAGAAGTGCGGAATTTTTGGCTGATTTTCAAGACAAAGGACTGATCGAAACCGGTGTCCTGCTCTCCACCTGCGCCCGGACAGAGCTTTATTTCACAGCCGGTAAAAATCTAACCAAGCCGCAACAACCACTGCTTGAACTATGTTGGGAGAGAAATTTTCAATTTCCGACGAGGAAAAACTTCATTCAGATCAAAAATAACTCCGATGCGGTTGAACACCTCCTGCGGGTCACGACCGGCCTGGACTCCTTGATTCTTGGCGAAACCGAGATAACCGGCCAGGTTAAGGAAGCCTATAATACCGCCCGAAATGCAGAGACCTGCGGCCGCTACTTGCATCGCCTCTTTCAAACAGCCCTGCGTGCCGCCAGTGATGTTCACTCTCTACCGCGCAGTCAGGCTTATCCTCATTCAATTGGTGAAACTACGGTTCAACTGGTTCAAAACGAACTCAACAATATTGCGGATAGCGCGATACTGGTTCTGGGCTTAGGCCGGGTGGGAAAACTTTGTCTGAGCAACCTGCTTGAATACGACCCGGACCGGCTTTACATCACCGGCCGGGAACGCCAGTTGACTGAACGCAAAGCCCAAAAATTTGGCGGACGAGCGCTGGATTATTCGCAATTAAATAGATACCTGGGCCGCAGTGACCTGATAATCACAGCCACCTCTTCCCCCAACCTTATCCTTAGAAAAAAGCAACTTGAACAAACCCTCGACAACCGCCGGTTGGACGAGCCGTTATTAATAATTGACCTCGCCGTACCGCGCGATGTCGAACCCGAGGTTGGAGAACTACCGGGAGTAAATTTTTTTAACGTTGACCAGTTAAAAAACATAAATTACCAGGAGTTTAGTCAGACTGATTTTTACCAGCAGGCCCGGTCCGTCGTCGATAACGAAAAACAAAAATTTGACGCCTGGTTAAAAACACAGCGCGCCGCTCCCCTTTTCAAGCAACTCAAGCACTATTTCCAGGAACAGAGCCGACAAGTGCTGGCTGCAAACGAAGATTTGGACAGCCCTCAAAACGAGGAAAACCTTGAAAAAATATCGGTTAAACTGACTGAAAAGTTGCTCAACCGACCACTGCGCAACTATCGACATCAGCTTCAAGCCGGAGACGGACGCCAAAGCACTGAGGTCCTGAGCCAGTTGTTTGAATTACCCAATCCCCTGGCCGAGGATTGAACTCGATGAATATTACTCTTATCTGCCGCGACAGCCGGCTCTCCTTAGCTCAAGCCCGACCGGTTGCCAGTAAACTGGAAGAAATCTCCGCAATTGACAGAGTTAACTTGATCACTACTAAATCAGACGGAGACCTTAACCGAGATAAGTCGCTTCACACGCTTGACGAGCCGGGCTTTTTCACCAGAAAATTAGACCGTATGGTTGCAGCCGGTGAAGCCGACGCCGCTGTTCACAGTCTCAAGGACTGTCCGGCCTCACTACCTGAACCACTCGTCATCGCCGCTATTTTAAAGCGGAGGGCTGCGGGAGATTTACTGGTCGCTCCCCAAAACAGCTCGCAAATTCCATCGATCCAGCCAGGACTCGTCGTCGGCACCGGTAGTTCCCGGCGGCGAGCCAATTTACTTTACCACGAACCGGATCTAAAGCTGCTATCCTGTCGTGGTAACGTGCCAACTCGGCTGGCAAAGTTGAACGACAATAAAACAGACTACGACTGTCTTGTCCTGGCGGCGGCTGGCCTGCAGAGGCTTAATATCGATGATTTCCCGACTCTAACTATCCCCCGGGAAATTCTACTGCCGGCACCCGGTCAGGGAGCCGTCGCTCTTGTCTGCAACAGAAAAAATAGAAAGATTCGGCGCTGGCTTGAGAAAATTAATGACCCCTGTACCGCTGTTGTCTGCCGGGCAGAACGTGCCTTACTGAAAGAACTTGGCGGTGGATGTCAAATACCGGTTGGTGCAGTCGGCAAATTGCAGAAAAATCAGCTTCATCTCGCCGGCAGTCTCACCGATCCGACCGGGGAGAAAAAGCTCACCGGTGAGTTAACGGACGAGCCTGAAAACGCCGAAGATATCGGTCTCCGCCTGGCCAAACAACTTCTTGCCCGGGGCGGGGAGGAAATTATGACCAATGCAGGGTAAAGTTTACCTGATTGGTGCCGGGCCTGGAGAACCCGGACTATTGCCCTCCCGCAGCCGCCAAATATTAAAACAAGCCGACGTAATCTTTCACGATCGGTTGATTCCACCCTATTTTTTTGACTACCACTCTTTGCCTGCGCGAAAACTGGTTGACGTCGGTAAGCTTAAAAACGAACCCGGCACCAGTCAAACTAATATCAACAAAAAAATGATAGCCGCCGCCGAGAAGGACCAAATTGTAGTCCGCTTAAAAGGTGGCGACCCCCTAATTTTCGGACGCGGTTTCGAGGAAATTGAAAAACTTCGAGAAAACAGTATCCCTTTTCAAATTATACCCGCTGTCTCCAGCCTGCAAGGACTCGCCAGCCATCTTGAAGTTCCTCTTACTCATCGCGACTTCTCCTCTGGGATAGGAATAATTACGGCACACACCGCCCGGGATGATTTTAAACACAACTGGGAGGCCCTGGCTCAGCTTGAAACTCTGGTTGTTTTTATGGGTGTCACCAGAGCTAAACAAGTCGCCCGAAAACTGCTTGCTGCCGGCAAGCCCGCCAACACTCCCTCTCTGATCGCCGCCCGACTGACAAGACCAGACCAGGTCTATTATTCCTGTCAACTCGGCGAACTTGCCGAAAATCCGCAGGCAGCCCAGGACTACCGTCCAGGTTTGATAATTATTGGCGAAACTGCGGCTCAACGTCCCCCTGAAAGCTGGTTTGAAAAACTGCCTCTTTTTGGCAAAAAAATTCTGTTAACCAGGCCCCCCGGACAGAATCAAAAGCTAATCCGGCAAATTATTGAACTGGGTGGCCAACCATTCACCATCCCCCTGCTCTCACCTGTTTTTTGCCGGAAGGGCAAAAATAAACTGCAGAAGTTGTTACCTGATCTGAGAACCTATAACTGGCTCGTTTTCTGCAGCCAGAACGGAGTTAAGTTTTTCTTTCAGCAACTGGTTGATAGCGGTTTTGATAGCCGCCATCTGAGCCAAACAAAGCTGGCCTGTGTTGGTTCGGCAACTGCACAAGAATTGCAAAAACATGGTCTGCAGGCCGATCTGATACCCGAGCGTTTTACTACCAATGCCCTCGGCGATAGCCTGCTAGAAAAGATCGGACCAGATGATCGACTTCTGCTACTACGCGCCCAAGAAGCCTCCGATGAGCTGAAAAGGCAGCTGGAAAAAGTAGCAACGAGCGCCACGCAGCTACCTATCTATCAGCTAAAACCGATTACAAACGCCACCGAACAAATTAAGGAGCTAAGTCCCGAAGAGCTCGATTTCATAACATTCACCAGTCCCTCCATAGTTGATCGTTTTTTTCAAATTGGAGGCGATAGATTATTACCAGGAAACCAGACGGTCAGCATCGGGCCTGTAACTGCAAAAAAATTAAAAACCCACGGAGCTGACTCCAACATCGTTGCCAGCCCGCACACTGCCGAGGGACTACTGGAAGCTTTAATTCAGGTTTACTCTAACAGAACCGAATAATCAACCGGTGAAACAATTGCCAGAAACAAAATTAGTTGATATAGTTAATTGATAAACTTATCTATTAAAAAGGGGTTGTCCCATTATGTTAAAACTTGCTTCACGTACTCTCTACGGGATTAGTGCTGTCTTCGAGCTGGCCTGCCGGCACGGACAGGGACCGGTGCGAGTTGAAGACATCGCCAACAAGCAAAATATTCCTCGCAACTACCTGGATCAGATTCTTCTGGAACTGAAAAAATCAGAAATTACTCAAAGTCATCGGGGAGCTAAAGGCGGTTACACACTGGCGCGGTCTCCTGATGAAATAACAATCTGGGAAGTAATTCAAGTATTGCAGGGAACGGTTGACCTGGCTGCGTCGGTCAATTTAAACAGCACTGTTTTGGAGAGTTACTGGAACGAAAGAAGCGAGGAATTCGAGACTATTTTCCAGAATACGTTTCAGGAGCTGGTTGACCGCTGGAAAAAACACAAGGGAAAATTAAACTACTCAATTTAATTTTTGTGCTTGTTTATAGTTGATTCAATATCTCTTTTAAAATACGCAGCGTTTTTCGGAGTATTTTATCATCGTGAGCAAGACTGATAAAATTAGATTCAAAAGGCGAGGGTGGCAGATATATATTAGCAGACAGCGCTTGTTCAAAATATTTTTTAAATAATTGATTATCGCTTCTCTTTGCGTCTTCGAAGCTAGTTACTTCCGACTCAGTAAAAAAGAGACTGAACAACCCGGGGAGCCACTGAATTTGCAGAGTTAATTGTAATTCCCGGGCAAAGTTTTCCAATTCTGTCGTTAAAAATTCAGTCCGCCGGTCTAATTTCCGGTAAATGTTTTTTTCTTTCAACGCCTGCAGCGTCACCAGCCCGGCAGCAGTGGCAAGAGGATTTCCAGAAAGCGTTCCCGCCTGGTAAACAGGCCCGGCAGGAGCCAGGTGATTCATTACTTCGGCTCGGCCGCCAAAAGCCCCAACGGGTAAGCCGCCCCCTACAATCTTTCCCAGGCAGGTCAGGTCGGCCTCTACTTCATACAGTTCCTGGCAGCCCCCGAAAGCGACTCTAAATCCGGTGATTACTTCGTCAAAAATCAGAAGACTATCGTGAGCTTCCGTTATATCGCGCAGTTTTTGCAGATATCCCGGTATTGGTGGAACCACACCCATGTTTGCAGCCGCCGGTTCCAGGATGACTGCCGCGATCTCACCAGCATAGCGGTCAAATGCCTCTTCTACCGCTTGCCCGTCATTGTAGGGTACAGTTATTGTTTTCCGGCTCAACACTTTGGGTACCCCGGGACTGTTTGGCCGGCCCAGAGTTGCCGGCCCGGAACCAGCTTCAACAAGAAAACTGTCCCCGTGGCCATGGTAACAGCCAGACATTTTCACTACCAGGTCACGGCCGGTAAGGCCACGCGCCAGGCGCAGAGCACTCATGGTTGCCTCGGTACCTGAGTTAACAAATCGAATCATTTCGATTGAAGGAAATGCTTCGCGGACCAGTTTGGCCAGCTCTGTTTCGCGCTCGGTCGGCGCCCCAAAACTGGTCCCTTTCTCTGCTGCTTTACGGACTGCTTCAACCACTGCAGGATAGGCGTGGCCAAAAATTAAGGCGCCCCAGGAATTAACATAATCGATGTATCTGTTGCCCGCAGTGTCATAGAGATAAGGTCCCTCCCCTTTTTCAATAAAAGGCGGTTCCACATCCACCCGGGAGTAAGCGCGCGCCGGACTATTAACACCGCCCGGAATAACTTTTTTTGCCCGGCGAAAATTTTGTTCTCGTTTCAAAACTCTTGACTGCTCTCCTCTACCAGTTGCTCTACAGCGCTAACAAATACGTCGACCTCCGACATCTCATTCATAACGCCAAAGCTGGCCCGTAGAGTCCCCTCTGGATAGGTACTAATCTCTTTATGTGCGAGCGGGCTGCAGTGAAGCCCGGCCCGCAGTTTTATATTGAATAGCTTGTCCAGCAACATTGCAGAGTCGACAACAGGCAGACCGGCGAGGCGGAAAGAAATGACGCCGTGATGTCTGGCGGGGTCCGGTTGAAAAATTTGCACACCTTCAATTTTACGCAGCCCCGCAACCGCCCGCTCTGTAAGCCGGTCAATCCGGGCGCTGATCGCGTCAACTCCACGGTCGAGCAGATAGTCCAGACCTGCTTCCAAACCGGCTATACCCCAGGAATTTTGAGTGCCAACTTCGTATTTGTGCGGCAGCT
Organism: bacterium; assembly: GCA_003554945.1. GTDB lineage: Bacteria > T1Sed10-126 > T1Sed10-126 > T1Sed10-126 > T1Sed10-126 > T1Sed10-126. The sequence goes on along the minus strand of PWHN01000095.1, from coordinate 2,486 downwards.
CGTCGGAGTGAATTCGGGTTCCGCCGTTTCTACCGGTGCCGCCGAAAATCAGCGGTTTTACCTCAGGCATCATCTTCTCGTTTATATAAAATCCACCGGTGCCGGTCGGACCAAGGGTTCCTTTGTGGCCGGAAAAACAGACGGCGTCAACACCAAGTTTTTTGACGTCTAAGGGATATGTCGCCAGGCTCTGGGCGCCGTCAAGAACAAAAAACAGATCGTCTCTTTCAGCAATAATCTCGGCCGCTTCTTCAACCGGCTGAACTGTCCCAAAGACGTTGCTTATATGATTGATGACACAGAGACGTGTTTGTGGACGCAGCGTGTCCTTTAGCTCGTTGACCTCGAACCCCTTCTCCAGGTCAGCTTCCAAAATGTCCAATTCAATACCACGCTTCTGCGCCAGGTAACGCAAAGGACGCAGAACACAGTTGTGCTCAAGCGCTGATATTATGACGTGATCACCAGCTTCAAGACAGCCCTTGAGCAGCAGGTTCATAGATTCAGTCGTCCCCGAGTTGAGAACCACCTGCTCTGCGGGGCAGTTAAGCAGCCGGGCAATTTTTTCACGCACGTCTGCCACCAGGTCCGCCACCTGCCGGTTCTCCACGTAATTACCGCGCCCACCGCCTATACCAATCCGGCGGGCGAAGTTATCTACGGCTTGATAGACCTGTTCGGGTTTGGGATAGGAAGTGGCCGCCTGGTCGAGATAAATTTTATCTGAGTCAGTCATAGCAACCTCATCAAACGACTGGTTCAGGCCTGGTTGGCCGAACCGAGGACGTTACGGTTTTTGTGCTTGTAAAGTTCCTTCAGCGCTTCTCGACCGGGCCCGAGATATTTACGCGGATCAAAAACTTCCGGCTGTTCGGCCATTGTCTCACGTATTGCAGCAGTTACAGCCAGCCGGCCGTCGGAGTCAATATTTATCTTGCAGACGGCCGATTTCGCAGCCTTGCGCAGTTGATCTTCGGGAATACCGATCGCGTCCTCCAGCTGTCCGCCATATTTATTTATTTTATCCACCACGTCCCTGGGCACACTGGAGGAGCCGTGCAAAACAATAGGAAAACCGGGTAGCTTCTCCTCTATTTCCTCAAGGATGTCGAAACGCAGGGGCGGTGGCACAAGCTCACCGGCGTCGTTTCGAGTACACTGCTCCGGGGTAAATTTGTTGGCGCCGTGAGAGGTACCGATGGATATGGCGAGCGAATCAACGTTTGTTCTGGAAACAAAATCCTCGACGTCCTCGGGATCGGTATAAACTGATTCTTCGGCCTCAACGTCGTCCTCAATCCCTGCCAGCACGCCCAGCTCACCCTCCACAGAGACGGCGTGTTCGTGAGCGTAGTCACAGACCTTCGCGGTGAGTTCGACGTTCTCTTCGTAAGGTAGCTGAGAACCGTCAATCATTACTGAGGAAAAACCGTTGTCAACACAGTCCTTGCAAATTTCAAACGAATCTCCGTGATCCAGATGCAGAGCGATCGGAATTGGCTCCTCGCCGGCGGCGGCGATCTCTTTCGCATATTCAACAGCTCCCTCGGCCATGTAACGCAGCATTGTTTCGTTAGCATAGTTCCGAGCTCCCTCGGAAACCTGGAGAATTAGAGGCGAACGGGTCTCACTGCAGGCGCCAACGACAGCCTGCAGCTGTTCCATGTTGTTAAAATTATATCCCGGTATCGCATAACCACCGTCAACGGCTTTTTCAAACATTTCACGTGTGTTCGTAAGACCAAGCTTTTTATAACTCGTGACCATTTCTATCACCCTTTTCAATATTTTTAAATGTTAGGAGCAGAGTTGAATTTTTCTTATTCTGTCCGATGGTAGCAAATCGCAATATCTTAGTCAACTTTACTCACTCAAATTCAGGACTTTCCAACCATTTCGTCATTACGACCCATCCCCGTAATTCGTCCCGCCTTTTTGACAGCTCACCCTTCAAGGCGAAGTAAACGATAACCCTCTGAAATTCAAGATGGATTCCGGGTCGCGCTCCCTGCGGTCGCTTGCCCGGAATGAGGTTTATTGTGGTTCATCATTGCGCTTTTGACCTAACGCTCGTCATTGCGAACCACGACCCTCAATCCATTCCCCATCTACGTCTTTCCCCCTTCAAGAGGGGAAAAGGAACGGGGGGACGGTCTTGATCTAAAGATTGTCATTGCGGACCTCGATCCGCAATCCATTTGAAGTTCGGTATTCGGTAATCGGTGTTCGGTTTTGACTTCACTGAATACTGATTACTGAATACCGATTACCGAACTTCACTGATTACCGATAACCGTCCTAACCTCGAGCTTCCGACGCTGGCAGTAATAACGTTAGAAGGTTAATGCACCACTGCAAAGATTATGGTTAGCCCGAATTATGCACGAAAACTTCGTTTTCGAACATAATTCGCCTCTACGAGGTAGCACTCAAGCTTTATTTGGCAAATAAAGCAAATTAAAATAAGCATGCCAATTTTACAGGGT
>PWHN01000052.1 GCA_003554945.1 bacterium | reverse complement strand
GCGGAAGCGGGAATCCAGCGACGTTGAATTTGAACGTTCTACGAGCGAAAGTCAAGATCAACGTCAAAGTCGCTGGATTACCCGGTCAAGCCGGGTAATGACGTTCGTTAGTTCTGGATTGCCCGGTCAAGCCCTGGGACGTTATTCGTTCCGGACAATGACGAACGGTAGAGCAAACCGGGGAATGACAAGCGTTAGGTCAAGCTCGCTTCTGAACTTGACGTCATTGCTGATTGTGGTCCGTAATGAAAAGCGATAGTTCATACCCACAATGACAATGAAGACGCCAAAAAAGCCCACAAAGTTAATCCCCCGAGAAAAGATACTTTTGATATAATTTAAGAGTCCACTCTAAAAACTTTCCCCCCTTGACGGGGGGAAATACAAAGGGGGGTGAATTGGCGATTTAGAACCATCTTCCCCCTCACCCAACCCTCTCCCTCCAGGGGAGAGGGCTTTTTGGAGAAGACTCATTTAAAAAAATTCATTTCAGTTTCCGGAAAGGAATAACTATGAGACGTATTTCCTGGACCAAAATCTTTGTTTTGCTCCTGATTTCAATTGCTCTGGCCGGCGGACTTTACTGGTACTGGAGTCCTGTCGATGACGACGTTCCCGCCGACCCCGGGGCACGTCTCTGGCGTTACGTCGCTGCTCCCGTCGGCCAGGCGGACGGCACTGCTCTCGTCAGTCCCGACGGTCACGTCGCCGTTATCGACGCAGCAACTGCAGGCGGCGTAGCCGCCCTCACCCGCTGGCTTGATTACATGGGGGTTGAACGCATTGATACGCTTGTCCTCACCCATCCTCACATGGATCATATCGGCGGTACTGAGACTTTGTTAGATAATTATGAAATTGGTGAAGTATGGGACGTCCAAAACGATCATACCGGACAGACCTACATGGATCTTCTGGAGAGAATAGACACAGAAAGAATCAGTTATCGAACAGTCCATCGAACACAAAACCTGGAACTGCTACCGGGACTCACTGTTGACATTATTAATCCACCGGATCCTCCCCGCGGCGATCTTAACGAACTTTCTATCAGTTTTCCTATCACAATTAACGGCGTCACTATCCTCACCACGGGCGATGCGTACATCCGGCAGGAGGACGAGTGGGTTCGAGAAGAACTGATTGATAACGTAGATATCTTAAAAGCCGGCCATCACGGAAGCAGCACCTCCACCGGCCGGATTCTGCTTGAAAATACTCGCCCCGACGCAGCTATTATACCCGCCCCTGAGGATAGTCCCTACGACCATCCACACGACGAAGTGTTGGATCGACTGGACCGTTACAACGTTGACGTTTATCAGACCGGGCTCCACGGTTATGTTGAAGTTCTTATCGACCCCGACGCTCCGGCGGGAGATTATACAATTCAGACTTACGGCTACATGGACCTTTACGCTCGCTATCGTCCCCGGTTTGGCGAGACACTACTGGACAGCCATTGGTCAAGTGAAAAATTTGAAGATAAGGTTGAAATTGAATACGGTGACAGGGGGAACGACTACTCACATACGCCAAACGAGGTAGAGCTACATGCCGGGCAAGAATCAGCCCTCTGGTATGGCAGAGTTACAGCACCCCGGCTTTTTTACGACGGGGAGCTACCAGAAGAGTGGCTACTCGAAACCGGTCTAAATTTTGAGGTTGAATACGGCCGCGAATCGGGTATAGTGGTTTTCGCAGGCCAGAACAACTGGTTTCACTGGGGGCCAACGGGAGAAGGAAATATTACCCGACTAATGGTTAATAAACCGGATGAAGACATCACGACTGTCCGTGAATACGATGGTATAGCTAAAGAAATAGGGTTGGCCTATGAGGACGGAAAATACGTTCCGCTGTTCCGCCCCTCCGGAGAAGACGAATGGCGGAAATTAACCCCGGTAGAAATTTCTCTCACTCCACAACAGGCACAGGTAGGCATTTACGCAAAAAGCTGGCTGGATCGCGGCGATTACAGAGCCAGTTTCCACAACTTAAGGCTCCACGAACTCCAGTAATTACCCAAACTCTATCCTGGTTCGAAACACTAAGTTTCATTGACCTAACTTAGATAGTTTAGTGCTGACTAAACTATCTAAGTCACAGGTTTTTCTTGTTGTTTTTACAAACTACGTCACTTATTAAAAACCTTCTTACCATGCAGCGGTGGGTTAAGGGCAACTTAGTTCAATTTATCTAAATCAATCTCAAAAATTCCCCAGCCGTCCTCGTCCACTTCTAATTTTTCAGTTCCTTCGAGCCCCCGACTACCGGCATAGTCGCCGGCCGCCGGATTCGAACGAAAAAGCAGCTGTCCTTCGGCTGTCAGAGGGGCAAGCTTCCAGTTAAAGCTGGGTTCAGGGCGAATACTTCCTTTTTCTTCGATGTAATAAATTATCTGCTCGCGATTTACGTCGGCTGACTGAAAAATAACGTTATCGTCACTCATGTGAGGAAAATCGCCGCCTCCACCGGCGCGATAGTCGTTGGTGATGACAGCAAACTCCATCTCCTCATCCAGCGGCTCACCCTGGTAAGTAGCCTCGACGACACGCTCACCTTGCGGCTGAGTTAGGTCATAGCTGTATTCGACTCCCTCGAGAACGTCAAAATTGAAAGCCCGACGCTCATAATTCACAAGATGCTGTTCGTCGGTTTCATCAGGGGCAATTTGATTGAAAGCTTTACCGCTGTGCTCAAGCCAGTCGATTACCTGCTGGCCGTCAAGCTTCAAAATATAGACGGTATTATCGTAAAGATAGATATCGGTTACGTCGCCAATTGTGATTTCACCACTCACCCTGGTATAGTAATCAGGACCTTCCCGACCGGCGACAAAGGGCGCGGCGGCGGATAACAGCGGCAACTCCTCGTATTCAGAGCCCTCAAGCTGTTTTTCCCCATACCAGAGTTGAGCGTCGTTTACGAGTTGGACCACCGGATTGTCTTTTATCCGAGCAAAATAAGTGTTTAACTCCATCTCCGTCTCACCAATCGGTGTGCGGACGTATTCAAGCGTCTTTTCGTGAATATCAGCGGCCATTTCTTCAACCAGCGGATGTGACTCTACATCCTCGTCCACTTCCCGAAGCTTCACGTCGTGACCTTCAATCCCCCACTCGCCGTCAGCGTAATAGAGGTCAAGTTCAAGAATTCCCAGGTGATCACCCCAGGAGCCGGGCATGACCGTCGGCACACCATGCACCGTACCCGCATCCATGTCGACTCCTTCCATGTCGGCAAAATATTCGTTAGGCATTTCCAGGTGCTGGTGGCCGGTAATCAGGGCGTCTACCTCATCCATCCGGGCAACGTAGTAACCGGCGTTCTCTCGCGCATCGTAGGAATCCGGCGGCGAGTCATCAATACCTGAGTGCATGTTAACAACCAGCAGATCAGTTTTTGCTTCCAGCTCGGGGAGATATTTTTCAGCCATATCAAGAATTTCCCTGGCTTTTACTTCCCCTTTAAGATGTGAACGGCCCCACTGCATTATCTGCGGGGGAACAAAACTAATTACTCCAACTTCCAGGGTTTGCCCACCAATATCTTTTTCCAAAATCTCGTAGGGTTTTGTATAAAATTCGTCTGGATTGTCCGCCTGCACCATGTTGGCCGACAGCCACGGAAATTCAGCACCTTCAATTGCACGATCCAAAAACCAGAGACCGTAATCCTGGACCTCGTGATTACCGATAGCGACAGCGTCGTAACCTATTTCGTTATAAATTTCCACTATGGTCTGAGTTTCTCCCTCTTCTAAAGGTTCCACCTGCGACTCGTAGACACCAACAAGACTTCCCTGGATAAGGTCACCGGCGTCCAACAGCAGGTGATAATCGTATTCTTCCCGCGCCTCTTCGATGAGCGTATACGTTTTTGACAGACCAATAGTTTCGTCTTCCTCGTCTTCCATGTAATTGTAGGGCAATAGGTATTGATGAACATCTGTCGTCGAAAGAAGTGCCAAAGTTTCCTCTTCAACCGGCTCCTCTTCCACAGCACCGCAGCCAACAACCCCGAAGGTAATAAAAATAGATATTACTAAGAAAAGACTTATCTTCAATGGAACAGTTTTCTTTTTAGTAAGCAAATGTCCTCTCTCCTTTCGAACTACCTGATTTTTAATTGCAACATTATAAGGGTATCAAATTTAATGGTTTTTTAAACCTGTTCCAGACTTGAATCGGATCTATCCCATACCCCCTCATCATCGTATTCACGTTCCGCACCCTTTGCTTGAAATGCAAATTTTTTCTCCAGTTGGCCCTAAAAGGGGTGTTGAACGGATTTATAAATGAGGATGGACTCGGGATGAGCCCGGTTATCCTTATTTATACCTCGGAGAAATCCTTGAAGATTTCGAGATTGATGTGAACACACCCCTTTTTGGGCCTATAAGCGGTAATCTCAAATAATTCTGTTACGTTTCGTCGATAGGGGGCGGAATCTGAAATCGTAAATAACAAAAAATCCTAAAAACATTTACCACATTTGCGCAATTGCGCAAATGTGGTAAATGTTGAGGGGAGTTATTTTATGCGTCCGGAGAAATTGTTCAGTACCTCGGAGAGTTCCAGCGGTGAAACCGATGGTTGGGCTCGCAGCACTACGTAATCATGTTTGCCCTCGATGTCTTCGGGGTCATCCCCCTGGTAGGCGATCGCCACGGTGGGATTTTCCTCCCAATTCTTCAAGATGATCTCAACTTCCTTCTGAAGAACACGGTGTTCGGGCAATTCAAAAACTCCATCTTCCGTCTCTAATCTGCCCTCCTGGTTTAATTCACCAACGATTGTCGGATCATCACCCTTGTGGGGCTGCCACTCATTAACTGACATTTTCTTCCCTCCCGTAATTTTCTTTTTTTATACTCTAATCAAACAATTTACAACAATCCACTACCATAGATATTCAGGCTAATTTATTTCGCACAATTATACAAGTCATCCACCCTCAATCGGATCATTTTTTTGATATAGTTAAGTTTTAACTTAACTATATTAGACGAGAAGTATAACAAGAGAAAGTTTTAATCTTGCTCTAAATACCAATTACAAACCGTT
>PWHN01000013.1 GCA_003554945.1 bacterium | reverse complement strand
GGAAAATCAAGACCGTAAGGCTCGCCCGTGCGCGAATTTATCGAATCCGGTCCGGTTGTCCCCTGGCAGCCACCCAGCACATTAGCACAGATGACAAAATATTTTTCAGTGTCTATCGGTTTGCCCGGCCCAACCATTATTTCCCACCAGCCGGGTTTGCGGTCGTCAGGAGTGTGATAGCCGGCTACGTGAGCGTCGCCGGTCAGGGCGTGACATATGTATATGGCGTTGTCCTGCGCCGGTGAAAGCTCGCCATAGGTCTCGTAAGTAACCTCGATGGGTCCCAATGTCTCACCACAACGCAACTCCAGGTCTTCCGGTGGTTCGGCAAACTTCCATGTCTTGCTCTCCACCAGGCCAACAGAATCTTCCGGGATACTCACAGCTCATCACTTCCTGCGGTTAACATAATTTTAAGCCGTCAACCCGCGGTCTAGATCAGCAAGAATGTCATCAATCGTTTCAATTCCAATCGACAGGCGAACAAATTCCGGCGTTACCCCGGTTGCCCGCTGTTCCTCTTCACTCAACTGCTGATGTGTCGTCGAGGCCGGATGAATAGCCAGCGTTTTGGCGTCCCCAATATTCGCCAGGTGACTTATTAATTCCAGATTATTGATGAATTTCTCCCCGGCTGAACTGCCTCCTTTAATACCAAAACCAACCATCCCACCGTAACCAATATCCAGGTATTTGCCCGCCAGCTCATGGGCGGGATGATCTTCAAGCCCGGGATAGGTTACCCAGTCGACCTGGTCGTGGGTGTTCAAAAACTCAGCTACCGCCTCGGCATTCTCACAGTGACGTTCCATACGCAGCGACAGCGTCTCGATCCCCTGGATTATCAAAAAAGCGTTTGTGGGACTGAGACAATTCCCCAGGTCACGCAGGAGCCGCGTGCGGGCTCGGGCAATGTAGGCGGCGTCTCCAAAGTGGTCACGAAAATTTAAACCGTGATAGGCCGGATCGGGTTCCACTATCTCAGCAAAACGGCCCGACCCCTCCCAGTCAAAATTACCGCTGTCTACGACGATTCCACCGATACTGTTGCCGTGTCCTCCCAGGTATTTGGTCAACGAGTGCACAATTATGTCGGCCCCGTATTCAATTGGTCGACAGAGTGCCGGCGACGCCACTGTGTTGTCCACCATTACCGGCAGACCGTGCTCATGAGCAACCTCACATAATGCTTCAAAATCCGGCACCGTCAGACGCGGATTACAGATCGTCTCGAGGTAAATCAACTTAGTGTTTTCTTTTATCTCCTCGACAAATAACTCCGGCTCGTCGGCTTCAACAAAACTAACTTCTATTCCGTATTTATCTGGAAAAGTCTGGCTAAACAACGTATACGTGCCTCCATAAAGACCGCTTGTTGAAACAATGTGATCACCACTTCCCAGCAGCGACAGACAGGCGGCGTTAATCGCTCCCATGCCGCTGGAGAAAGCACAAGCCCCTATACCACCCTCAAGCGCCGCTATCCTTTTCTCAAGCACCTCGGTCGTCGGATTATTTATTCGCGTATATATGTATCCCTCTTCCTCCAGACCAAATAGACTGGCCGCATGCTCGGTATCATCAAAGGTGTAAGAGGTTGTCTGATATATCGGCACCGCCCTCGCATTCGTCTCCGCATCCGGCGCATGACCGGCATGCAGCGCATTTGAATCAAACCCTAATTCACCAGAATCCATAAATTTTCCTCCTTAATCAATTTTATTCTTTGCTCGTTTCTTTAAAATTCTATTGGAACACCATTTTATCTATACCAAAAAAATATCCTGAACAACTCTTTTAACATTTATGCGCAGCACTACAGGGTATTCAAAGGTGTTTGACGGATTTATACCCGGCAATAGATCCTGGATGATCTGGTAATTGCCGGGTATACCTCGGAGATTCGCTGGAAGCGAATCAAGAATGAGTCCCAACACCTTTGAGTAGCCCACTGCCAACAAAATTTTAGAGTCCTTCGAGCATCTCCACGGCTCGCAGCGCACATTTGATCGCCTCGTCCACGCCTTCTTTGGCCACTATCGGCTCCTCGGCATAAGTCAGCCCTATGTTGGCCAGCACTTCTCCACAGGGGACCTCCTTGATACTGCTCAATACAAAGAGTGCCGATGACTCCATACTCGAAGAGAGCACGTTGGCTTTATACCAGGTCTCCCACAGCTCATCCTGCTGGTTGGAAAGCGGTAGATCCTCGTTATCCTCGGTGTAGAAGGCATCTTTGCAGTGCGCTATTCCCGTGTGATAATCAAACCCCAGCTCTTCGGCCGCATTCTTGAGGGCCATGGTAACTTCCAGGTCCGGCACCGCCGGATATTCTACCGGCACGTATTCCTTGGTCGTCCCGTCCACCCGCACGGCTCCCGTGCTAATCGTGATTGAGCCAACATCAACGTGTTCCTGCATCGAGCCGGCCGTGCCCACTCTTAACATTGTCGGCGCCCCCACTTTAACCAGCTCCTCAACACCGATCGCCATGCTTGGACAACCAATTCCCGTCGACATTACGCTTACGTCGATACCGTTGTATTTTCCGGTGAAAGTTCTATATTCACGAACCCAGTTTACCTCCTCGGCTTCGTCAAAATATCCGGCTATTTTTTCCGCACGCGCCGGATCTCCCGGCAGCAGAACGTAATCTCCAACCTCCCCTTCTTTTAGCCCTATATGATACTCGCGCTCATCGTCAATTGTACCCATCTTGCTCAACTCCTGTTCTTAATATTAAAACTAATTCCTTTCTGTCGTGAGGTATAGAATACAATTTTTTTTGCAATTTTTACAGTCGACTCTGTCAAAATCCTTTTTACTATCTTAGAGAAAAATTGATCAGTGTTAATTTTTTAATGCCTGTAAACTTTAATTGAAGCCTATCCGCAAAGTCCGCTCTCCCTCCCCTCACATTTTCTAACCGCCGAACATTTCCTACCTTTTATAGTGACAAAGAAATATTTTTTCGGTAAAATTTTATTAGTTGTTTTTCCTCACACCATTACAATTACGAGCGATGACAGAAGAAAAAGGTGAATTAGTATCCTGGGAGGGTAAATAATGAGCGAACAAAATTCAGAAAATGATGTTCAGGATTTTGAGGACGACGACCACCTGACACCGGAGGAAAAACTTGTCCAGTTGTTTCTCATGTTCGCCTTCCCCTTCCTCATAGGCTTTGTCACCTGGGGAGTCATCATCCTCGCCTATTACCAGTGGCTGGTTTACTGAACTTAAATTCTTACCCTGAAGGAAAATCGAATGATTTTAGCAATTGAAACCTCTTGTGACGACACTTCCGCCGCCCTTGTATCCGCAAACGGCGAGCTCTACTCCAGCGTTGTCTCCAGTCAGCACGACGTCCATAAAAAATATGAAGGAGTTGTGCCCGAACTCGCCAGCCGGCGCCACTGCGAGGTCATCACCGTTATCATAAGAGAGGCGCTTGAACAGGCAGAGCTGGACTGGACTGACGTCGACGCTGTCGCTGCCACACAGGGGCCGGGACTGATCGGCTCCCTGCTCGTCGGTCTCGCTGCCGGTAAAGCACTGAGTCTCCGCTTCGACCTGCCCTTGATTCCCGTCCACCATATCGAAGCACATGCCTATAGCGCTGAATTAGAATACGAGCTGAAATACCCCTATGTCACGCTGGTTGCTTCGGGCGGCCATACCATAATTTTTCTTGTCCGCTCCAGCCGGGACTACGAAGTCCTCGGCCAGACCCGGGACGACGCCGCCGGCGAAGCCTACGATAAGGTCGCTAAACTGTTAGCGCTGGGTTACCCCGGCGGACCGGCAATAGAAAAGTCTGCCCGTGATGGTGATCCACAAGCGATTTCCTTCCCCCGTCCCACCCTGACCGGTTCAAAACGCTGGAACTGGCGTATAGAAGACTTTGACTTCAGTTTCAGCGGTTTAAAAACCGCCGTCTACTATCACCTTAACGAAAATCCTGATGCAACCCGGGCTGACGTTGCCGCTTCTTTCCAGCGTTCCGTCAACGACTGCCTGGTTCATAAAACCGTCGAGGCAGCCCGAAAATACGACGTCCCCCGAATTACACTTGGCGGTGGTGTTGCCGCCAACAGTGCTCTCCAGGAGTCTTTCCGGCAGCGGGCTGAAAACTTTGATCTGGAAATTTTTGTCCCTTCACTACAATTCTGCACCGACAACGCCGCCATGATCGGCTACCGGGCCGGACAGCTTAACAAAACCGCCGACCTCGACCTCAACGCCGATCCCAACCTCCCCCTCAATCCTCTCTCTTAAGTTTAACTCTGGCACTAACTAGCCCGGATTATGCACGAAAAATACTTTTTCGTGCATAATCCGCCTCTACGAGGCCTCTTCACCCCCACCTTAATCCTCCCCCCTCAAGGGGGAGGAGATGTTTAACCCTTTTCGGAGAGGGTTTCACTAAAAACTATAAAGAAATTCAAAGACAATTGACTTGGCTGCGTAAACATCCGTCTCCGGGTCCACGGTCAACGTCAGCAGATCAGTACTGAGAGAAAAACTGAGCGGACTGTTTTCCAACTCCCAGAGCACCCCGCCCTGCGCTTCCAACGCTATGTAGTTGTCGCCACTAACCGCATCATCCGCAAAAGCAAATCCTCCGCCAACATAAGGACGCACGTTACCTTCAGTCAGGTGCGCCAGGTAAGAGGCACCGAACTGGAAGTTCTGGTCTCCCGCCGTTTGAAAGTTACCGGACAGGCGCAGCGCGTTACTATCGTCAAACCAATATCGACTGGTGAACCCAACATCATCAGTTATCTGAACATCGCTGCCCGCATCATCCTCAACCGTAAAACTACCTTCTACATTAGCCACTCCCACCGACCATTCACCGGCCCGAGCCAGCATCTCCGGGGGCACAGCCAGAGTAAAGACAACCGCCAATCCAACTACGATCAAAAAATACAACTTGCCTTCCTTCATCCTTATCACTCCTTAAAAAAATTAATCAACGGTAAAGCATACTCTCAAAAACAATCAAAAGCAAACTTTATTTTTTAACAAGATGATTTTTCCACTAAAGTTGCACTTACCAGTTTAATGTAGCTTACTAAAGTTTTGCGGTTTTACCGTTTCTTTTTTTCCCTGTTT
>PWHN01000105.1 GCA_003554945.1 bacterium | reverse complement strand
ATCATCTTCTTTAAGTTCCCCATCACCTCTAGTGAAGTTGTAAGGATTACCATTGGTATCCTTCACATCAAAATGCAGCTGGTTGTCAGTATGAGTATCGGCGTATTCAATACTTCCTATTTCTTGAATAGTTGTCAGGCTTGTAGTAGCATTATCATCTTCACTAGCTATTGTTACCGTAAAGTCACCAACCGAAAATTCGTTTTCATATGGCATGGTTGTATCAAACTCAACTGTTTCTACCTCACCTACAGCCACATGGAAATCTTCTTTTTCCATTTCAATCACAGTATCATTATTTATATCGGAAATAGTTAGCGTTATGTCTTGTTGGGCAGTTACTTCACCTGTGTTCTCAATATTGGCTGTTACGGTAAATTCCTCACCAACTTTTGCTTCTTCGGGGTCAACATTAGCATTGGTTACCTCAAAGTATGCAGGATCCCATGAAACTGTAACCGTCTTATCCTGACCTTCTATTTCTACCTGGCCAGATTTATCTACATAACCTTCCTTACTCACAATATAGCTGTACGTGTCGGACTTTAGCTCTTCAAATACAACCACACCGTCAGCACCGGTTGTTTTCTCACCCACTCCTGCTACATCTACCACAGCGCCGGAAACTGGCTGATCTTCTTCATCGCTAACCTCAAAGGTAAGATCATAAGTGCTTTCAAAGAGCGTAACCTCTACAGTTTTATCACTATTTTGTATTGTCACTGAACCGGATTCTTGTTGGTAACCTTCCTTGAATACTGTGTAATCATAATTATCAGCTAACAAACCTTCAAATACAACCTCACCGTCAGCACCGGTTGTTTTCTCACCTTCATCTGTTACCTCAACCACCGCGCCGGAAACTGGCTGATCTTCTTCGTCGCTAACCTCAAAGGTAAGGTCATAGTTTTCATATTCCCATATAGTAAATTTTCCATACAATATTTGTTGGATGTCATAGTGTTCACCTGCTATTCTAAAACCATATTCATATCCTTCTGTAACCTCCAACACTATGTCACCGGATCTTGTCTGTACCTGTCCTATATAACCTTCTTCATCCACCACTACCTCATTTGTTTCACCATCCGGACCATCAACATAAATCTCAACCGAAGCTTTAGCTTGACTATATGAATGGTTCCACTCATATACCCAATCTAATTCAATGGCAGTGGTTTTTGCTGCCACGGCATAGAACGAAAATTTACCGCTAAACTCCTCCCCTGCATCATAGTCAAACTCAACAGTTCCTTCAGCTTCGTTTACGGTTATGTCTCTCACACCATCACCACTAGATTCCCAATCTTCCAAGACAATATGGGGAGTATTAATTATATTTACTTCTAATGAACCATTTACTCCAGCATATTCATCAGCGGTTGCATTAACCGTGAACTTATCCTCCTCGGTTATCTCATCAGCACTATATGTTACCTCTCCGGTGGCGGGATCAATTGAAACATGGTCGTTACTTACTATATTACCGTCATTAACATCTTCTACACTCCAACTTACTCCTTGGCCTTCTGCTTCATTTCCATATTCATCAAATACTACAGCACTATAGGAATATTTAGTATGCTCTCCTGTCTCCTTGAAAATATTAATTGTTTCTTGACCACTAACTTCTATGCTTGCACCAACATTAGGTTGTATTGTAACGTCAGCGGTATCATTGATAATATCATTTAAGGCGGAAAACTCTGGAGTGTACTGTCCAGCCACTTCCTCCACAAAACTAAAGACCGCTTCTCCATCTGCATCTGTCAGTTTAGTTCCTTCGAGACCATTAAGGCCATCAGCATCATCTACTGAAATTACCTCACCTTCAACCGGTGAACCTTCCGCAAGAGCAGTTACAATAATCTGACCTTCTTCACCGGCTATCCCTGTTGCATCTGCAGCATTTATTGAGTCAGTTTGGAGAAATGCTATTACCTGAGTAATGTCACTATCCAGCTCTCTACCGTTTTCCCTGTTATATAAAGTCACCTTGATTATATCATCTTCTTGCAACCTCTCCACATCATCTACAGTAATAGTATGAACACCTTCTTCTGCCGTTTCTATAACATAAGCTTTTTCTGCATCTATATTCTCTACTACAAGATACCCTGCGGTTAAACCCTTGTATTCTGAAGTAATAACCTCAAAGGAATTTGCACAATCGGAAATGATATTCTGAACTTCCACTGTGCCCTCAAATTTGGCATAAGGTATATGCTCATTCCCCTGCCACTCGAAAAATGGATAGGTTTCTCCTTTTTCTATCTCCCAAATATTTTCAAAGTCCCAGTTAATAAATGTATTCTTCTGTGTCATTTCATAGGTAATTTTCCCTGTGCCACCAGAAGAGCTCTCCTGACCTGACGCTGTAGTATCCCAGTAAGAATTTGTTATTGTGCCATGTGTCCCGTCAGGAGAATAAAAATTTCTGCCCACTAAACCTCCTACATTAAAATTGCCCCCTGTCACTTGCCCTGCAGAATAGCAGTTGGTTATGTTACCGCCACCATTATTTCCAACCAATCCGCCTACATTATTAGAATAAGTACCCGCCGTTACAGTTGCCAAGCCAAAGCATTCGGATATTTCTCCATTATTGTGGCCCACCAAACCACCTACATGATGGCCAAAACCATAGACATCTCCTGTAACATAGCTATGAGTTATATTTCCATTATTTTTTCCTACTAAACCACCTACATAACCACTTGCCCTTACATAAACATTTGCTAACCCTAAGTTTTTAACCTCTGCATCTTCATTGATAGATCCAAATAAGCCAACATTAGAATCCGCAATTCTATCGATAAAAAGATCACTAATGAATTTACCATTGCCATCAAAAGTTCCCGTAAAACCACCAATAGGATTCCAACCATTGCTTGTTCCCACGTGGTCTTCATAACCATCGGTATTTTCATCCAGATCAGCTATCAGTATAAAACAGGAGCCTTCCTCATATTCATCTCCACTTTCAACTCCATATTTACGGACATTATTCAGGTGATGCCAATCTGCTATCTGGAAAGCAAAGGTTACTCCAAATTCATAATTATTATTTACAGTAATTGCAATAGAAGCACTTGTTTCTCCGTCAGCATCTAGCTTCCACTTGCAAAACTGCCATCCAGTATCTGCTTCTGCTGTAATGGTCACTTCTGTGCCTGCATATACCTCAACAAAATCATCCTCATCACTTAAAGTTTCATCAGTTTCGTTGTAGGATGCTATAACTTCTCCCTTTCCGGTTAGGCTTGACAGAGATAAGGTATAGGTTTCTAAAACAATCTCTATCTTGTAGTGCTTCACATTTAAGCCGTCCTCCGCAGTTACGGCTACCACGATCACATCACCGTATTCAAGAGGTTGATCCGCCAGGTCGCCCTCATCCACCGGGTCACCGTTTAAGGCAACCACCCTGGAAGCCTCCGGTTCGGCGGTGATGGCCGTGATACCGGCGAAGCCTTCCAGATCTTCCACTACAAGCTCGGCCCCCTCATCCACTTCCGGATCTTCCACCTCGATCCCCTCCAGCTCCAGCACGTCTTCACCGCCCACGGTGAAGTATTTCAGGGAAGCATTATCACCCGGCTCGCCCCACTTTCTGGCACCCGTGTAATTGCCATTCTCATCTACCTGCAGAGCTATTATAAACTCAAAGTCTTTCACGGAGCCCTCAAATGTATGTGTCCAATCGCCTTCGTGCCCCTCAAACTCAATATATTCTGCCACCTGCGGAGGCCCGTAGCCATTAAAAGGCACAAACGCGGCCACATGCACTGGCATCCCCACGCTCGCCTCCCCGGAAACAGTATCTGTATCCCGATCTATTTCCATGGTAAGCCCGGTAACCGTGTGAGACCTCTCGATCATGTCACCGTTGTCCGCGGCGGAGACAGTCACCTCGTAACCGGGCTCGATGGCAAACGCCCCGGTGCAAAACTCAAAGTAGCCCCATTCTTCAGATTCCACGGTTCCGGCATAACCATCATTGCCGTCGTCAATGGCCACATTTATATCGGCTTCGGCAGGCCATTCATCCCCGTTAACCATGCCGTGAGCGGGGAATACCCCAAAGTGCGGATCGGGGATGTTCCAGTAATATACGGTAGCATCGCCCTCCTCGTCTTCCCTGCCTGCCTCTCCCCACATCCCCGGTTCAAGGCTAAAAGCTTCCGCCCAGGGTTCCGTTTCGCCTTCTACAACTTCCCCAAAGTCAGCAATCCATTCACCGCTTACCTCATCAGCAGTTACCTCGCGGCGCGGCCATTCATGATGGGGCATTTCATGCTCATGAACCAGCACGCTTACTTCAGCACCCGGGTCGGCCTCGCCGCTGATGGTATCTGCATCAACATCCCAGTCGGTTACCTCCAGGTAGCTGATTACATGCTCCTTCTCAAAGCCTCCGCCGCTAACCTTTACCAGGTAACCGGGCTGGACCACCGCTTCATCTCCGATATGATAATCGAAGTCTCCATTTTCATTCGTCCATATCTCGTCTTCATCCCAGACCTGCTCTTGTTCATCGTCTTCAATGATAACGGTAATTTGGGTTTCTTCCGGCCATTCATACCCATTGATTCCCCCACCGTCGTTAAGGCGTACCATAAAACGTGGATCGGGAGCACTCCAATGAATGCGGGTAAAATTGCCCTCTTCATCAGCTCGGGCAGCAGAGCCATGGGTTCCCGGCTCAATTTCATAAGTGAGCTCGTATCCGGGGCAATCTCCCTCCCCTTCTTGGGGCTTTGAGAAATCCGCTTCCCAATTGCCGTCACCATCTGCCTTCACCAGACGCCGCGGAGACTCATCGTGATTTTCCGCGTGGATTTCCACTTCCACCCAGCTATCCTCATCGGCAGTTCCCGTCACAATATCAGCCTCGCAGTCTATCTCCGTCACCGTCAGATACTTTACGGTATGCGTGCGGACGAGCACATCCCCATAAGAGACCGTCACGACATCTCCCACCTCAATATTCAGGGTTTCCTCATAGAAATCGAAAGTATGGCTGTCGCCCCATTCAACTTCACCCGTCATTACAGTAAACTCTTCCTCTTCCCCACCGGAGCTTATCTTAATCGTTAACTCGGCATCAGCGGGCCAGTCATGCCCCCAGATGT
>PWHN01000119.1 GCA_003554945.1 bacterium | reverse complement strand
TTAGGAGAGTATGTTGTTTCCTCACCTGCTATAGCCAGGGATGGGACGGTATATGTGGGTTCAATGTCTAATATACCTCCTCACGGTTCATTCTTACACGCAATATATCCTAATGGAACTCATAAATGGAGCTCTTTTTTGGGATACAGTGGTACTTATTCTTCTCCGTCGATAGGTGGCGACGGCACAGTATATATTGGATCAAATGATCAACATCTGTATGCAGTGGAACCTGAAATGGGCACGTACAAATGGAGATTCTTTACAGATGGCGAAGTTTGGTCTTCCCCAGCTATTGGTAGTGATGGGACAATATATGCCGGATCAAATGACGGTAACCTTTATGCGCTCGGATGGGGACACGATCTTACAATAGAGACTGATGGCGAAGGAACCACCTATCCAGAGCCAGGGGTCCATACTTACTTAGATGGAAAAGAAGTGACCGTATCGGCTATCCCTCAAGAGGGATGGGTATTTGCTGGATGGACTGGAGATGTACCTGAAGGTAAAGAAGGAGATGAGGAAATCACTATCACGATGGATGAAGACAAAGTGATAAAGGCAAATTTTGTTGAAGGGTATCAACTTTCAATAAACGTGGCTGGAGGGGGATGGACATTTCCGCCTCCTGGGGACTATTATTATGCTCCTGGAGAAGCAGAACAAATAGAGGCTAGCGCAGGTCACGGTTACGAATTTTGGGCTTGGGGTGGCGATGTATCTTCTCCAGAGTCGAATATAATCGTGGAGATGACCGAAGACAAATCTATATGGGCGATATTCATAGAAGAAGGTAAAGGCCCGATGTCCCATGGTATCGAAGATAAGAACGACTTGAACGCCATAAGAGATAATCTCGATGAGGACCATTATCTGATGAATGACTTAGACTTGGAAGGCGAAGAGTGGGAACCGATAGGGAACTCTACCGAGCCGTTTACAGGTACGTTCCACGGTTTAGACAACACCATAAGCGGACTTCATATCGATCGCCCTGACCAAGATAACATTGGTCTCTTTGGCTACGTAAGCGAAGACGCGGTCATCGAGAACGTGAACTTAGAAGGTGTGAACATCACCGGTCGGAGTCGTGTTGGAAGCTTGGTAGGAGAGAGCTACGGTGAAGTGATGAACTCGTCCGCCGAAGGCGTAGTACATTCAGAAGGTGATCATTTGGATGAGCACAGTCTCGCCGGAGGTCTCATCGGATTGAAAAGGAGTAATGGTACGTTGATCAACTCCGGCGCTTCGGTCAACATCACCGGTAACGAGGCAAGAGTCGGCGGTCTCGTTGGAGATAATTACGGCACTATCGCTGGCTCTCACGCCGCAGGTGACGTGTACGGCGACGATAACAACGTCGGCGGCCTGGTAGGTTTGAACTGGGGTGAGATCAAAGATTCTCATGCGAGCGGCGACGTCGAAGCATACTGGTACCGTGCCGGCGGTTTGGTGGGACGGAATTACGGAGATAACGAAGATTACGATCCTGTGATAGAAGATTCCTATGCAACGGGCGACGTACTCGCCTACGACTGGGCAGGCGGCCTCGTGGGTCGTAACGACGATGCTGTTATCGAGAGAACCCATGCTGCCGGTTCTGTCACATCCTATCGGACCGGCTGGTACACTGGGCATGCAGGCGGTCTCGTCGCCGAGAACGACGGGTACGGAGCGTTGATCAAGGATTCGTATGCCCTTGGAGATGTAGACGGTTATGAGGACGTAGGCGGCCTCGTGGGACGCAATATCTACGGTACCATCGAGAACTCCTATTCCTCCGGAGAAGTCGAAGGATATTTCTACGTGGGCGGTTTGGTCGGATACAATAATTGGGGTGATGTGATCGACTCGTTCTGGGACATAGAGACAAGCGGAATGGGTTCCAGCGACGGCGGTACCGGTTTGACGACCGAGGAGATGTACGACTTTACTACGTTCGACGACGCAAACTGGGATATAACTGCTGTGGGTCCTGGAGAGACGGATGAAAGCTACGTCTGGAACATAGTCGACGGGTACGATTATCCAACGCACAGCTGGGACGAGACCGTGGATCCAGCTGTCTTCGTCTTGAACGATTGGTCCGTAGAACCGGCTCAGGTTGGATTCAACGAAACAGTGACGATAGAAGGAGAAGTCAAGAACATCGGTGGAGA
The DNA here is from genome assembly GCA_003554945.1 of bacterium. GTDB lineage: Bacteria > T1Sed10-126 > T1Sed10-126 > T1Sed10-126 > T1Sed10-126 > T1Sed10-126. Next base: position 3,002 of record PWHN01000119.1, on the reverse strand, counting down.
GGAAGACAGCGGCTGGATCGACCTTTACATCGATGATATGGACACGTGGGTGGACAGTGAAGAAGTAACGCTGGCACCCGGCGAGAGCACGTGGGTCAACTTTACTGGAGTACCGAACGATGACTGGAACTTCGACAAGATAGGGACCTACAACGTGAGAGTCACTCCAAGAGATCACCCGGCCGAGTGGTACGACGAGCTGCAGATCGAAGTACTCTTCTACGAGAATTTCGAAGATACTGAATTCCCACCGCAGGGCTGGGATGCCGACGCGGAGTGGTACAGGACCACCGCCGACTACTACAGTGGAGGAGCTTCCGCCAGGATAGACTGGTCTTGGGGTTACCAGGAAGAACTTCTGATGACTCCATGGATGGAAATAAGTGAGAACATGACCCTGTACTTCTGGGAAAGGTCGGACTGGGTGATCGATTACGACGAGCATCACTATGTGGGCGTTTACGACGGGAATTGGAGCTGGCACTCCCTGCCCGACGCCGAAGAGGATTGGAGACAGTGGTATATAGAGCTGGATAACTGGACCGGCGAAGAAGTGAGGATAGGCTTCTATTACGAAGGCACGGACGGGACGAACTGGTACGTTGACGAGGTCGTTGTCACCGATTCCGACTGGGGCAACACGACCGATCTGGCAGAGTATGAAATGGAAAACGGCGAGATGAGCGACGGTATAGGGAATCCCGAGATCGAAGAAGATGGTAGCAAAGAAAGTCATGAAAGATCCGAAAGTGGATCTTCAGGATCGAAAGAACGAGATGGCGGAGATGAGTCCGAAAAGAGTGAGTCACAGGATCCGGAAAAGAGAGAAGAACGGGTAGCGTAATACTGAGATAATTTACTCCTCAAAACCCCTTTTCTCATCTTTCTTTAGATGAGATGGATCGACGTACTGAGTCATCGCCGGTCTTTGGAATGTCATCCTCTTGATCACTTTTTCCCGAACAGATCAACAAAGTCGTTTTTTCAAAACTCCAAAATCTTTAATAGCTTCTTGAATTTTACTCTACCAGATACCGTGTCAGACGAAATAGCTTTGAAAGTAAACGAGGCTCCCCAGGAAGATATCGGCCGCAACAGGGCGAGGATAGGTGCAAAGGTGCGCATGGACTTAGAGGTCGATGTTGGAGACGTGGTGAAGATAATAGGCGAAAAAGAGACGGTCGCAAAAGTGTTCAGACTATCTTCTCAGGATGAGGGCAAGGAGATGATCCGTATAGACGGATTGGTGAGAAAGAATGCTAAAGTATCCATAGGGGATAAGGTAAAAGTTAAAAGGATCACGACCCAAGAAGCAAAAAAGCTCGTGATAGCTCCTGTGATCGAAGAAGGGAACAGGTTAAAATTCGGAGAAGGCATAGAGTCTTACGTTAAAAAACGCCTCTTAAAACGTCCCGTATTGGCAGGGGACGCGATAGTAGTGCCAGGTATAGCATTGATGGGTGGAAGCGTACCTTTCATGGTGATCTCCACAAATCCCGTAAACGCTGTGATGATAACTAAATCCACCGATGTTGTGGTCAAAGAGGATCCAGTGAGCGAAGGAGAAATCATGACCACTACAGGGGTTACCTACGAAGACGTGGGAGGTCTCAATGAAGAACTCAAAAGAGTGAGGGAGATGATCGAGCTACCCTTGAAACATCCTAAGTTGTTCGAAAGACTGAGTATAGAACCTCCTAAAGGTGTACTTTTACATGGCCCTCCTGGCACCGGTAAAACCTGGATCGCCAAGGCCGTGGCTAACGAGGCAGGAGCAAATTTTTTCTCGGTCCAGGGCCCTGAGATCATGTCCAAGTATTATGGGCAGAGTGAAGAAAAGCTTAGAGATATGTTTGAAGAGGCGAAGGATCAATCACCTTCGATAATATTTATCGACGAGTTGGACTCCATAGCACCGAAAAGAGACGATGTAAAGGGTGAGGTCGAAAGGAGGGTGGTAGCCCAGTTGTTGACTTTGCTCGACGGTCTGACCCATAGAGGTGAGATCATCGTTATAGCGGCAACGAACAGACTCGGTGCCATAGATTCGGCTTTGAGAAGACCGGGAAGATTCGATAGGGAGATCGAGATAGGTCTACCTGACCTTGAAGGAAGAAAGGAGGTCCTTTTGATACATACGAGAGGTATGCCTGTGGCAAAGGACGTTGACCTAACGCACATCGCGGAGGTGACCCATGGGTTCGCAGGGGCCGACCTAGAGTCCCTGGTCAAAGAGGCGGCTATGCGTGCTTTGAGACGTTATATACCTGAGATCGAGTTGGATGAACCCATACCTGGTGATGTTTTGGAGAGTATGGAAGTTAAAAGTAGTGATTTTACTGAAGCATTACGTGAGATCGAGCCCAGCAGTTTGAGGGAGATAATGGTGGAGATACCACGGGTTACGTGGGACGACGTGGGAGGTCTTGAAGAGATCAAAGAGAAAATGATAGATTCTGGGGATCGGCCCATGGAGGATCCAGAATCTTTTAAGAAGATGGGGATAGAACCTTCTAAAGGGATCTTACTTTACGGTCCACCTGGAACTGGAAAAACACTGTTAGCCAAGGCCGTAGCTAATGAGAGTGATGCGAATTTCATATCCATCAAGGGTCCGGAGCTACTCTCTAAATGGGTCGGCGAGAGTGAAAAGGCGATAAGAGAGGTATTCAAAAAAGCACGTCAAACCGCACCTACCATCGTCTTCTTGGACGAGCTCGATGCGTTAGCTCCTAAGAGAGGTGAAGGCAGTACGGAAGGTACCATCGACAGAGTGGTAAATCAACTGCTCACGAGTTTGGATGGTGTAGAGAGGACTGCGGACATGATCGTTCTTGCCGCCACGAACAGACCCGACAAGATAGACGATGCTCTGCTCAGAGCGGGTAGATTCGATCATCGTTTGGCCATCCCCATCCCTGATGAGGAGGCGAGAAGAAAGATCTTCGAAGTGCACACACAAAAGATGCCTATCTCAAAGGATGTGAATATCGATGATCTGG
>PWHN01000059.1 GCA_003554945.1 bacterium | reverse complement strand
CTTTTGAAAGCCACGGCCAGCACGGCTCACTGCGCGACAGCGACATGTATGTGCCCATGATTTACTCGGGCGCCGGGGTTGCTGAGGGAGTTGAAGTTGAGGGAAGAGCAGCAGCGGGGAACGTCGACCTTGCTCCGACCGTGTTAGAAATGCTCGGACTTGACCCCGATGTCCACCTGGAAACCCAGGGTAAAGTCCTGCAAGAGGTGGTTAACTAACTAAGCCAACCTATCCCGGGCAATCACCTGAATAGGACGTACTCCGAAATCCATGGGGGAGGGCAGTAATCGGTAATAAAGCGCAGGGGGCTTGGAGCAGGGGGCGTGGAGTTAAATTCAAAACCAAATTCATTCATCTTTACCACTACTCGCTCTTGGTTTTGTTTTCTGCACTTGATTTTGATTTATGCCTTTGAACTTGATTTTGCGCCCTGCTCCCCGCCCCACGCTCCCTGCAGTTAATAACAACTGAATACCGAACTTCAAATGGACTGCGGAACGTTAAAATCGACGTTGAATTACAACCGGAACTTACTCTTCTTCCAGGTAAGAAAGTCCCAGCTCGATAGCTTCTTCCAGCTCCGCCTCGTCAAGCTCGCCGGCCTCGACAGCTTGCGCAAGTTCGTATAACTTGTTCAGGTGCTCGATGAGACGTGTGACCGGGATAGCCATTTCAATATCTTCCAGGAAAATCTTAACTTCCGCGGCAAGCGCGTGCCCGCCACCGGTAATCATGTCCGGGGCGTTGTATTCTTCTGCAAGCTGATTGGATAGAATGTCAGCAATTCGACCCAGGTGGATCTTATCGCCGACGGCACGGAAAGAGAAGTGACCGCCGCCTTCACTGTCGTTGTTAGCCATGACCATGACGGTCGGCTTATCGTCGTGCTGGCGGGAAATCTTGCCCAGTTTTACACTTCCAACCATGGGCATCAAGGGCGTGTCCTCACCGGTAAACAGGTAAAGGTCGACCGGACCTAACTGACCGTAATGGAAAGCTGATTCAAACAGTTCAAGACTCCACTCCCAGTCAGATTTAAAGTAATCAAAAATTCGCTCGACCAGGTCGGACCTGTCACTTAATGCAATCATATCTTCCAGCGTTGAAAGACCTTTTAGAGCCGACTCGCTGCCGTCAAGCGCTAACATCTCGTCAAAACAGAGCTCGGTGGCGTCAAGTTGGGCCAGCTCCTCGTCGCGGTCACCGTAAAAATACTGGAAACCGCCGCCGGAGACAGCAAAATAAAGCTCAGAAATCTGGTTGAGCAACAGCGTCTCCTCGCGCTGGTCGATTTCCATCCAGGTCGGACGGGATTTTATTGGTTTAAGTAAATTTTGCCACTCGTCCTTCACTTCCTCGTAAAACGGCTCTACAAAGTCGGGAATTATTCCTTTGAGAGGCATAATCGTCCAGTCGGAACGAAGTGCGACAAGCGCCAGGAAGTCGTCCAGATCACTGGTTTCATCAACCAAATTTACGAGCATGTGACTCTGCAATCCGGTGCAACAGGCACCGTCCGGATTATAAAGCAGACAATCCTCCGGTTCACCGGCCGTGTAGTGGTGATCAATCACGACTACCGGTTCAATTACCTCGGTTAGCTCGTCATATTGTGTAAGAGTTCCTTTATCCATGATAAATATCGCATCATACTGGTCACCCTTCTCTTTTAGCAGCCCCTTCACCCGGTCGGTCTCCAGTTCAAACGTATGCGGCAGCTCGACCTGGTAATCATGGCCGGCCCTCTCCAGGTAACGAACCAGTATAGCAGCGGCCGCCACACCGTCGGGGTCGTCGTGGCTGTAGACTAAAATATTTTTCTTTTCATCTGATGAAAGAACCTCGGCGATTTCATTTAGCACCGGATATTCTTCGCGCTGTTGTTCGATAAATTCTTTATAACTCAAAATCTTTACCTCCATAAAATGATATATTGTGAGCAGATAATAATACGTTTAAAGCGAGAACTTGTCAATGAATCCATAGTAATTGCTTGCTGGCTTCAAGAAATCTATATTTGCAATCCACAAGCAATTGTGTTATATTTAGGACAGAAAGGGAGGTCGCTTACCATGGGTGAAAAAATGGCAAAAGCAACTGTAGAGGAAAGAGGGAGAATATTGATTCCAAAAGAAATTCGTGATGAAATGCAAATCCACGGCGGAGAAGAAATGAACATCCGGTCACGAGGTGATGAAATAGTTATTACGAAGGGAAAGCCCCTGGAAAAATTTCAGCAGCTTAAAGGTTGCATAAAGAACAGTTCCGATGATCCGCTGAAAATTAAAAATATGTGGGTAATGTAGTTTATGTTTATCGACAGCAACATATTTTGCTATTACTTTACTAAATCTTCCCGCTTTCATGAACCCGTAGCTGAATTTCTCGACCAGGTTATTATAGAGGAAAAAATAAGTATAAGTGTGGTTGTGCTCATGGAGGTGGCTCATTACCTTGTGAATAATCTTGGCCCAATCCAGGGCAAGAAAAAAACTACACAACTAATAAAATTCCCGATCAATATTTATGATTTTCCTTATGATCTTTTTCCTTCTTCTTTAAATATATTAGCCGAACACAGTCCGCATGGAATTGGTGGTAGAGACGCCATTATTTTGGCCACTATGCACCAACATAATCTTACAAAAATAATCACTCATGACCAAGCATTCAAACTAATTGAAGGTATTAAAGTAATAGACCCTATAAAAAATGATTAATTCCGTTAGCTACCTCACTGAGCACCCCCGCAAAAGACCAGTAGAGAGTCTTTTCTACAAAGTCCTCCCCCCTGGAGGGAGCAAAGTTTTGCGAGTGAACTCAGTTAAAAAACAAAGCATCCTGTGTCGTTCCCCTGCCGGGGGGAATGTTTTAAAAATGGGCTCATAGGATTTATTCCCGAAACAAAATATACCGACGGCCGAAACGGCTGATTTTTTCAAGCAGCACCGGCTCAGCCAGACGGCGCCGGTCCTGCTCATCACAAAGCTGAGGCGCATACCTCTGTTTATACTTGGCAACCGCGTTTAAATCTATCCGTTTGAACTGATTATACAACCAGTTGTTCAACGGTCTGAACCACGGCTTTTTTCTGAAAGAGGCACCAAAATCAAGAAGAACAGGTCGACCGTCGGGACTGACAATCAGATTCTCTTTTCGTTTTAAGTCCGAGTGGGTAACCCCTGACCGGTGAATCGCATCAACCGTCTCTTCCAGCTCCAGAAAGAAAGACTCCTCCAGCTCGGAGGGATCAACTTGCCGCAGCGACTCGCCCGCCCGCCACTCCATGGCAAAACTAAACGGTTCCGGATAACCCAGGAAATCAGGCACCTGCTCGATTTCTTCCAGCCGCTGTAAAATCTCCGCTTCTCGACTGAGCATCCACCACTCCAGCCGGCGCAGAACTGGGACCCCCGGATGACGCACTCCCTTCACAACCGCTTTTTTGCCTTTAAATTCATCTATTCTGATTTGACTCTGGTTGGCATCCTGAATTGACATGCTTCTCCTTTCATTTTACATTTTTCATAGTGTCGCTTATATTTCCCTGCTTTGCAATCCATTTTCCCCCGGCCTATGCATGAACCCTATGCATAGGCCGCCCATTCGTAAAATGGGCGGGAGTTAACCCACCCAGCCTGCGGACCGCTACCACGCCCATCAGGGAACTGACCTGCTTTTTATACAGAGTTTAACTCTCGTGACAAATATAGTATACTCTTTTTAGTTATGAATTTTGTGGTAATTATTTATCGGCGCTACTAACATTGTGAAAACGTATGACGTCCCGGAATTTGATCTCTCGGTCGTCATTGCGGGCACCGACCCGCAATCCATTTTAAGGTCTCTGGTTTCCAGTTTTCAGTTTCCAGCTTTTAGTTTTAGGTCTTAACACACAACTCGCAGCAATGATTTTATGGTCTTGAACTAAAGGCCGTCATTGCGGGCTACGACCCGCAATCCATTTTTTCTCCCCCCTTTGTCTTTCCCCCCTTGAAGGGGGGAAAAAGAAAGGGGGAATGGTGTTGAACGATAACCGTTTAAATTCAACATGGATTCCGGGTCACGCTCCCTACGGTCGCTTGCCCGGAATGACGTCAAGTTCAAGAACATGAACAAGGTTATGATCACTTAATGACTTTGAATAAGAAGAGACCAAATGGACACATAAGGTGATACCTTTGGAAAATATTGAAGTCTCTCTTTTTGAACTGCTTACGGCTCTTTCCAAGTCAATCGATATGGTAAGCCCGGTAGTTAACAATCACCATTACCAGGTAGCCTACACCTGTCTGCGGCTGGCAGATTTCCTCGACCTCGATGAAACAGAGACTCGCCATGTCACTTTCGCCGCCTTGCTTCACGACATTGGAGCTTTAACTTTAAAAGAGCGTAAAGATCTTCTTGAGTTTGACTTTGAAGGACTTCACCACCACTCCGAGGCCGGCTACTGGTTTCTGGTCGATGCAAAGCTGCTCTCCCGTTATGCTGAGACTATCCGTTACCACCATTACGACTGGAAAAAAGGAGAAGGGGATAGTTTTGCCGGCCAGAAAGTCCCACTGGCAAGTCATATTATCCATCTGGCTGATCGCGCTTCTATTCTTGCCGCGGGACAAGATAACGTGCTGAACGAAACCGATTCAATTATTCAAAAAATTGAGACTGAAATAGATTCAAAATTTAAACCCGCTCTGGTGCTGGCTTTCAAAGATTTAGCTCAGGAGGAGGCTTTCTGGCTTGACTTAACCGCCCCACGGCCTGGCCAGCACATGGACCGCTGGCTGGAGAAAAAATATTTGCCGCTGGACATTGACGGACTGCTTGAAATCGGTGAGATATTCCAGCGGATTATCGACTTTCGTTCCTCTTTTACAGCCACACATTCTACCGGTGTGGCTCGGGTCGCTTCCGGCCTCGCTGAAAAACGTGAGTTCAGTGAGACTGAGGTCAAACGAATGGAAGCTGCTGGTTACTTCCATGACCTGGGAAAACTTGCCGTGCCTACAGAAATACTGGAAAAAGACGGGGATTTAACGGCGGAAGAATTTGCCATAATGCGCAGCCATACATATTACACCTACCGGGCCCTTGAGGGGGTAAATAATTTACGTGAAATCAATCACTGGGCCGCCTATCACCACGAAAAAATGAACGGCAGTGGCTATCCTTTTAAACTTGATGCT
>PWHN01000080.1 GCA_003554945.1 bacterium | reverse complement strand
TGATCGGTGCCGGTGGTTTTGGCCTCTACGCGCTCTTTCTTTTTCACGGCTACATGCTGACCTCCGGCTGGCTGCAGGAAGGAACCTATTATTTTGAGGGGGAGCTCAACTCCCGCGGCGAATACCGCCTGAGCAGTGCAGACGGTGAACCGGTACGCGGTCAGGTTTTTGTCCGTGCCGGCAGTGAAATTGACCATCCCGCCCCCGGCGAGAGCCACCGGCTTGCCGTAACCGGCCATATAACCTGGTCCCGGGAAGACGATGATTTTGCCCGTTACCTCCGTCAACAGCGCCAGCTTGGTATTCTCCAGCCCCGCCAGGTACACAGCCAGGAATCGCTGGGCGAGGAGCTGGCCGGCCTCCGCCGCTTTCTCGTTCACGGCTACCAGCGTCTCGGTCGCCGCTGGCCGCTCTCCGCCGCTTTTACGCGGGCGCTCCTATTGGGCGAGAGAGATGCCCTGCCGGGTTATATTGACCGCCTGTTACGTAACTGCGGGCTTGCCCACCTCTTTGTGATCAGCGGTCTTCACGTCGGTATTATTTTCTTCTGGTTGAGCAGTTTACTGCCCAAATTAAGTCCGCTCCGCCGTTTCTTATTTTTTCTCCTCTTTTTTATTCTCTACCTCACTTTTATCGGCTGGCCCGTCTCCGCCCTGCGGGCGGTAATAATGATTTTGCTCCTCTCACTCAGCCAGGCGCTGGAGCGCCGCCTGCGTCCCCCGGATTTTCTGCTTGGCGCTGTCTTTATCTTGATGCTCCTCGACCCTTTTGTTCTCTTGCGGGCCGGCTTTCAACTTACTGCTGCTGCCACCCTCGGTATTTTTGCAGTTCGACCCTATGAGTCCCTTATCGGCAGGGGAAAGCTGCGACAGCTGTTTCTTTATAACGCCGGTGCCTTCCTCGGTGTGTTTCCCGTCGTTCTATACCACTTCAACTATCTGCCCGCCTGGGGCATAGTCTTCAGTTACGCCGCCGGTCTAATATTTCCCCTGTTTCTACCACTGCTTCTGATCCAGAACCTATTTTTATGGACACACTGGACTTTCTTTGCCGACCTGATCGAGCAGCTTTTTGCCGGCTTTTTTCATCTGCTCGAACGTTTTTTTGTGCACGGTAATTTTATCAGTGCAATTGGCGGAATAAATGGTATTACGGTTATTGTTCTATTAGCTACCATCTGGTTTATGGTGGATATTCGCTGGCCCAATTTTGTAAGAGCGTCTGGCGCAGTGGTTGTTGTCCTTATTCTTTCTTTCGTCTTGATGCCCCCGTCAGAGCCGCACCTGGAGCAAAAACTGGTGGCCGGTGTTCCTGTCACCCACCTTGCCGGACCGGCAGAGAGCTCCACGCTAATTATTCCCCGCCGGTTGCGTCTGGACGGTTACCGGGTTCGTAGTTTGAATCGTTATCTTGAGGACCGTGGTGTTGTTGAGCTGGACTTTTTGCTGAGTGATTACCGGCCGCAAGTCCTGCGCCGTCTTGGTTTTGATCTTCCCGTTGGCCAGTATGCGACTTACTGGGGAAGTGAGGGCAGCGTCGAGTTTCCCGGAGGTAAATATGACATTGAAACTAACCAGCTTAGTTCCAATTTGGTGAAAATTAGCTATAATAATCCTCCGGGGGAAAGTTATGTTGCCTATGACCCGGAGGCCGTCGCCGGTTATACGACGGCGGAGGAAATTTTGCTTGCAGATGAGGAGAAAGTAGCCCCGCCCCTGCTGGCAGAAGTTCAGGACTCGGACTGGTCAGTTTACGAGCTGTCGAAAGAGGCTTTCGTCAGGGCGACAGACGGTCGGGAAGTTGAACTCGACGATGTTATCTTTACCGTCGAACAACGCCTCTTCCAGACCACCACCGACTTATACTAACTACTTATCTATCCTCTCTCCCCTGGGGGGAGAGGGCCAGGGTGAGGGGAGAAAGATAAGATGAGTAGTTATAACTTACACTTGCGCATTTTCGAAAATGATGAAATGAGCAAATGATGAATTGATGAAGTTCAAAAGTAAGATTAGAGAGCAATTTTTTTGGGAACGCGGGTAAATTTGGATTTTGCTTTTTTGTGTCCTACTATGGAGTGATTTCGTTTGAAAAACCGGTTTTATCGATTAGTTGATCGCATACAGTTCTTTTCTCTATTGCTTGCTATTTTCCTGGTGCCGCTGGTCTTTTTTATTGGCGAGCAAAATTCAATCGTCTACAACCTGCTGCGTCTGTTTCAGTTTGATGCAGATTTGATTGCCCAGGGTAATCAGAACATCGTCCTTCTGAAGCCGATTCTTGCGCAGCTATTGATTTACTTTGCTTTTGCCACCTGGCTGATTGAAGCACTGGAACGCAATGAATTCAAGCTGCCTTCGACTTCGTTAAACGAACTTATGGTCGGCTGGCTCTGGTGGATGATTCTGACGATTCTCTTTGTCAGCCCCTTCTGGTATTTTAGCATCGAGGAGATGGGCCGCTACCTGGCGATGATCCTGCTCTTTTTTCTTGTTCAAAAATTAATTTATTCAAAGGGACGTCTCAAATGGACGCTCTGGACACTATTTGCCGCGGCCATTCTGTCGACCGGACTCGGCTGGCTGCAGTTTCTGGGACATCCTCTTTATGACTGGGGACAGGGGGCGGACGTGCCGCTGGTTTCAACTTTCGGCAACCCTAACTTTCTGGCTGGATTTTTACTGCTTACCACCCCGGTGATAGCCGGTTATCTTCTGGGAACGAAGAAATTACCAATGAAAATAGTTTTGTCATTACTGGTGGCAGCGCAGGTATACCTTATTTTTGCCACCGGCACCCGGACGGCCTTCCTGGGACTGCTTGTCGCTGTGGGAATATTTGTCTTTCTCACATTTAGGTTTTTCATCATGGGAACCGAAAGAGAGATACCGGCCAAATGGTTTGGAATTGCCGTGATTTTAATTCTTGTAATTCTGGCTGCCGTGGTTTATATCAACCCCGAGGGAATTATAGAAGACCTTGCCCAGGTGCCGGACCTTCAGAGGGGCACCCAGCGGGTTCGTTGGATAATGTGGACCGGTTCTACCAGGGCGGCGCTTGATAAGCCGCTGACCGGCCACGGGCATGGTATATTCCAGCTTGTTTTTCCAAATTACCGGCCTCGCTTTTACCACCGGTTCCGGGTTAGCCACAATACCCGCCACAGCCACAACGAGTTTATGGAAGTTATAATGGAGACCGGGGTGATCGGTCTGGCCTTCTTCCTCCTTGTGATGGTTGTTTTTTCGGTGCTTGCCTACCGGTTTTTGTATCGCTCCAGAAGCACATTTTACTCATGGCTTATTATCGGTCTGACCAGCTCAATCTACGGTTCACTGGCGCAGAACTTTGCCTCGGTAAACCTGCGCTGGATGTCTTCAACTTTCACTTTCTGGCTAATATTTTCGCTTACTATTGCCGCCATACGTATCGCCTGTGATCACGCAGAAAATCGAATACAGTTGAAGAAAAAACAGACTTCAAAACGTCAAAAACTATTACCGCCGCTAAGCTGGCGGACCGGTTTTCACGTTGTTATTGGGCTGATTTTTCTAATTACCGTCCACCAGTTTTATGAGGTATTCATGGGAGATCTTTATTTAAAACAGATGAATACCCGTATCCACGCAGTTGAAGCGGGGCAGCCGGGGGTTGATTGGACATTCCCCTTAGAGTCCGGGGAAAGGTCGATTGAATACAACCCCTATCATCTGTCTGCGCTCTATAAACTTGCCTACGTTAACCTGCAGCTCGGCAATTATCAGGAGGCCGGGGAAGCCTACGACCGGCTGACCGATCTGGCCCCCAACTACGCCCAGGTGCATAACAATGTTGCATTAGTTCACGACTACGAGGGAAATCCATACCGAAAACTGCTTCATTTCGAGTGGGCAACCCGGCTTGAGGACAACCGGCACAACCGTTTCAATATGATGGAGCAGCACCGCCGCGAAGGACTTCCCGAGCGGCTGAGCCATCACGGTCTTTTTGTTCCAAGAATTGCGCGTGAAGATATTTACGACAAAACCCATCTCGCTTCGGTGAATCTAGCTGATCGAAATTTTGATCGTTTTGATGATCGCCGCGAAGCAATGACCGAGGCGTCCCAGGACGCGTTGAATTCCTATACATTACTGGAAGAAGAGTGGCCGGTTGAACGTCGTGACCTGGAAGATCTGCTGGCTCTCTGGCCGGTGCTGGAAGACCCCGCCGGTGAAATGGGGTTGTCGGTGCTGGCCCGTCGTCAAGACCGAGGCCGTCCACCGTCTCCACTGACCGTTCTGGGCGCCGCCGAGCGGCTCAAGGAGCTGCCCGATGAGCAGGCCGCCGGTAGGCGCCAACAATACCTGCAACTTACCGGGCCCTGGGTAAACGAACTGCCGGATCAGCCGCTCTGGCAGCTTGCCTATGCCCATCTTCTTGCTCAGACCGGCGAGGTCGAAGACGCACTGCAGCTCGTTGAGCCCCACGAGGACGAGTGGGCCGATGATGAGCGGCTGCTCTCTGCGCTTGAATACATCCGTCAACAGGCCGGTGATCCTGGCTGACTTTACCGGTTTTTCCGGGAGGCCGACGCCCATTTTTTCATATTTCTTTGCTAATTACGGTGCTGGAATAAGAAAGAAACTTTGTCTGCTTTTTTTCCTGCTGTTGCTCTGTTCTGTACTTTTTCCGGAATTTCTTACTGCCGCCGTTTCTTCTCGCCCGGGCAGTTCTGTCTCTTTAAATTCAAACCGTCCAGATCCGTCCGTTTCTTCCGCCCTGGCGCGAGAAACGACCGAAATTATTCGCCGTGACGCCGGTCTGCCGGCACTGGTCTTTACTCCACCTGATTATTCTCCGGGATTTGTTGATCCGCCCGCTGCTCAGCTGGATTCCTTATCCGCTGCTAATCATGTTGAGCCTGATCTTAAAATGGCCGCCGAAGAAAAGAGGGCGGAAGCGCCGGAAGAAAACGAGAATGAGAATTCAGAAGCTAATGATGAAGACGAAGAGGATGAAGAGGACGAGGAAGAACTCATGGATCACTTCCTCCAGGACGAGGGGATAGTGGCAGCCGAACTGCCGGGGGAGAGTGAGCTAAACATTTCCGGCCGTAAATACATTGCCGGTGATTTTAGCCACACACGGTATCTTAACGATCCGGAGCGGTCCGATCGAACTGATGTTAGTGTTGACCAACAGCTCCAGGTAGATGTTTACGGCTCAATTGCCGACGATCTTCTGGAAATTGAAATTGAATATGATGACAGCCGTCC
>PWHN01000037.1 GCA_003554945.1 bacterium | reverse complement strand
TAGTGAAGATGGCTCTTAGACAGCATACATGGAGCTACCTGCAGGTGTTTTTCGGAATTATAGCCGGTTGCAGGCCACGATGGCCTGGTTTGCAACCGGCTATACCTCGGAGGTTGCCCGGCCCATTTGGCAATGGAGGCTTTTTCCTTCCACGATATCTATGGGCCAGTAACCTCCTTTAATCATAAAAATGGACAAAGCAAACACACGTCCCGATAGGGACCAAGAATGAGAAAAACATTTGCAGGTAGCCCTTCAATAGCGTAAACTTTTTCCTCATCATACTATCAATTGAGTGCTCGATTCTCAGAACGGAGAAATCGCAAAACTCTATTACTCTATTAAATATCTATAACCTTTAATCAGGCTACTAGAATAACTCCCAAAACCTTTGAATAGCCTGACTCCAGTAAGGATTTCAACAGAGCCGGATTTTCTTCTTATTGAAATTATAACTTTTTCTATTTTTGTGCGTACTCTTTTCTACACTACTAATAGTTTAAACTAAATCTTCGGAAAAATTAATCCCTAATTATAGGTGAGTTTGAACCGTCTGCACCAAAACCGTCCGTAGGCACTGTATCGGCAGTCTGTAGAGGCGAGAATTGATTGTCACTTTCTTCCCGCCAGATCCGTTTTTCACCCGGCGGTACCAATCCCAGCTTCTGTCGGGCGAGCTGTTTTATCAGATAGGGATCCCCCTGCAACCGTTCACGTCGCACCTTCAGCTCGTCCAGCTTATCCTGCAATTCCTCGTATTCTCGAGCCAATCGCTCTTTTTCCTCCCGTAAGTCACTCAGGTGGTCGTCCTGACGCCGCGCCACAAAGGTAACGCTCCCTGCTGCAAGAACCACTATAAACACTAAAATAATCTGTTTCAAACCGGTCTGCTTGTCCACGTTTACCTGTTCTCCTGTCGACAGTTATCTATCCTCGCTATGTCGGCTCCCCAGTCGTATAAAGCGTCAAACGTCTTCGCCATGCTCTCTTCAAGCGTCATTGGCCGGCGTGGCAAACCGACAAGCAGATCAAAACTGTCGTAAAGCTCACGGTAGCCCTCTCCCTGGGCTCCGGCCACTCCCACAATAAAATCAACGCCTGCTTCACGCCCTCGCTCGGCCACTACCTGAGGTGTCTTGCCAAAAGCGGTCTGAGCGTCCATTGCTCCCTCGCCTGTAATTAAGATATCGGCGTTTTCGAGCTCCGAGTTTAACCCTGTTAGGTCTGCAACCAGCTCAGCGCCACCCGTCAATTGAGCCCCCAGCAAGCCCATTAAACCAAAACCAAGTCCTCCGGCGGCGCCGGTCCCCGGCTCGTCGCGCAGCTCACGGCCGGCGTAATTTTCAACCAGGCCGGCCCAGCGGGCAAGATTTTCTTCCAGCCTCGGTATTTCTTCTTCATCCGCCCCCTTCTGAGGTCCGTATACTGCCGCCGCTCCTTCCTCCCCGAGCAGGGGGTTGGTCACGTCACAGGCGACTTTTATTTGTAATTCTTTCACTTCATCCGGCACTTCACCGTCACTTATCTCTGCCGCTCGTTCCAGCTCCTCCCCCGCCGCTTCCACGGTCCAACCGCCCTCATCCTTAATCTCAAACCCCAGCGCGAGCGCCGCACCCAGACCCCCGTCTACTGTCGCCGAACCACCAATCCCCAGCAGTATTTCACGGGCTCCCTTCTCCGCCGCTTTTCTGATTAACGTCCCCGTACCATAGGTTGAAGTTTTAAATGGATCCTGCTGTTCCGGTTCAAGCAGCGCCAGCCCCGAGGCGGCCGCCATCTCAATAACCGCCGCGTCCCCCCGATCATCTCTCGACAAATAGCCCCACCTGGCCGTTACTGAGCCACCTCGCGGCCCCTTAACCGTCGATTCAACAAACTCTCCATCAAGTGCCTCTACAAGCGCCTCCACCGTCCCCTCGCCGCCGTCGGCCTGGGGCAAGCTCACTACTTCCCACCCCTCCGCAATCGACTTCACACCACGTTCAAGCTGTTCACAGACTTCCGGTGATGTTGCACAACCTTTGTATTTGTCTGATGCTACGACAACTTTTCTTTTTTCCACCTGTCGAACACCTCCAGAAACTTTTTTGGGGTTACCTGGTGCGGACGGCAGCGCTCGTCCAGCTCTACCTCGCTTAACAATCGCCGGCAGCTATCCTTGTCCGCGCCGCTCGCTAGGTTGTTTAAAAGGGTCTTGCGGGGCTGGCTGAAACAACGCCGGACAAACTTTCTCATCCCTTCAAAATTTTCTATCCCCTCTCCCGGTATAAATTTCACCCAGGCCGAATCGACTCCGGGGACCGGGGAAAAAGCTCCGGCGGGGACGGTAAAACAGTTTTCTATTCGACCGCTGAGCCGAAACAGAACCGTTATCCCCGAGTATTCCGACTCCCCGGGCCTTGCCGCGATCCGCTCGGCCACCTCTTGCTGAATTAATCCTTGAAAACTACTAATTTTATCGGCATTCCTGAGTATCTTCACCAGTAAAGGTCCCGTAAGGTGATAGGGCAGGTTTCCGACAAGCGGATATGATAAGCTAATTTTTGGCAGAGGATAGGTTAATATGTCGGCTCGAATAACCGCCGGAGGATCAACAAATTTTTCCCGCAGATGGCGGCAGAAGCTCAAATCTATTTCCACTGTTAGAAGCTTCTTCCAGCGTTTCATAAGCCCCGCCGTTAACGCCCCCCGGCCCGACGCCCACTCGACTCCAAACTCCGCCTCGGGCACCTGGGCAACACAGCGGTTTATCCAGTTTTTGTCGGTTAGCAGCACCTGGCTCAGCCGTTCACCCACTCTTACTCTTCCTCTGCCCGTCGGCGCAACTGTTTCATACAATTGATCGCACTGCGGGGGTCAATCTGCCCCTTGCCGGCTATTTCTGCCGCGGCTCCGTGATCAGGGCTTACCCGCGGGTAGGGAAGACCGACAGAAGCCTGTATCCCGGTAAAAAAATATCTCTGTTTAAAGGGAAGTAAACCCTGGTCGTGATAAGGGGAGAGCACCAGGTCATGTCTGTTTGAATGAACGGGAAAGTAACTGTCCGCCGGAAATGGTCCTTCAATATCCACACCGGCCTCCACCAGCTTTTCTACTGCCGGCTGTAAAATATTTTTTTCTCCCGCTCCAATTAACCCCTCTTCTCCGGCGTGAGGATTAAGTCCAAGCAAAGCGATTTTTGGCGGCCGGTCAAGGTATGCTACAAAAAAATCAACTAACTTATCCACCACTTCCTCAACCAGTTGGATCGAAATTTTATCCGCCACCTCGCGTAGTGGAATATGACGGGTTAGCAGTGCAACATTTAGCTCATCCCCCAGGAAAGTCATAACCGCCTTTTGCTCCCAGTAATTTTCAAGAAACTCCGTATGGCCGGTGAATTTTTTCTGCCCCGACTCCTGAACCGCTGCTTTAACCAGCGGCAGTGTGATCAACCCGGATGCTTTCAGATCCTCCACTAACTCTACCGCCCTGCTCAAACTGCTGTAAGCGGCAGCCCCTGATTCAGCGCCAACTTCTCCGGAAAGCACCCTGCTTTCTTCAATATCCCCGGCCTCAACCCAATAAGCTCCCGCATCATCGGGAATTTTATTCACTTTTTCAATTTCTGGAACAACCTTCTGACGCTCCGCCTCCGGGCCAACAAAAACCACTCGTTCAGAAGCCCTCCGTTCACCGACGAGAGGCTCAATCAATTCTGGACTACTGCCCGCCGGATCCCCGGTCGAGATAACCCAGGTTAATTTTTTACTGTTCTTCAACTGTTTGAACCGTATTCCGGCAGGTCAACTTCCAGATCAGAAGGTATGTGAACAGCATACTCGTCTCGCAGTAGCTCCACTAATCTTTCCTGGTAATACTCTAGCCGGTAATGACTCCAGGTCTCCTGCGCCCGAACGCTAACTTCTTCCCAGGGGGGAATCAGACGACTTCCTGTTTTTTGCACTATCGCTTTTTCTCCCTGAAATTCAAACGGTTTGCTGATACCAAACAGCGGTAGTTCAAAGGTTCTATACTCCAGTTCACGGGCATAATCCCCCCAGTCAAACCAGCCCAGATCACCGGCGTCACCCATAAAAGCAAGTTGTCTTGATTTTTCTTCAAATACGGTCTCCCATGCCTCCCCCTCAGCCAGCCTGTCATAGGCCTCCTCGGCTACTTTACTGCTTTCAAGCAACATAATACGCGCCCGCGGTCGGGTCGGGCTGGCCATCGCCGGCTCTCCCTCTTCCGGCTGTAATTCGGGATACTGTGCGAAGAGAACGGCTGATAATTTTTGCTGCCGTTTAAATTCTTTCATCATCTGTTCGCGAAATTCGGTCTCCGTCAGCCCTTCCATTTGAAGCTGTCGCTGAAAACCCTCTTCACCGGCCTGCATTCTTATCTGGTTGATCTGCTGCTCAACCAGTTCCTCCACTTCTTCGTCCGTTATTTGAACTCCAACTTCCTCGGCCGCCACCTCTATCAAAAGCTCGTCAATCAACCACTTCAACCGCTCAGGGTCAACCTCTGTCGTCCCAAACTCACGCCGGTAGTCAGCTTTGGTAATCACTCTACCGCCCACACGGGCGTACACCCGGTTAAGTGCTTCATCTTCCTCCAGCGGGTCTTCAAGCGACGGGTCGCGTGGTTCCAGTTCTTCGTCAAGAAGCGGTTCCGGTTCGGTTATCGCAGGCTCTTCTTCCGCTGGCGGGGGCACATCTTCCTGCCCCGGCGGCATTCCCCCGCCGGGAGGAATTGCCCCCGGATCTTCAAAAGCAGGGACAGGCGAATGAATTAAAAAAATTAAAATTAAATTAGCAAACACAAAACTAACGCTCTTGATTACCATAAGTATCAGTCTCAACTTAAATAAAATATCCTATTCTACCCGGTGCATACGCTCCTTCATTGTTTTTTCCAGTTCGTTGATCAATTCCCAGTCAAGCGATTTTTGTGGCCTTAACTCTTTGATATAGTGGGCCACCTCCCCGAGAGCAAACACTTCCTCCAGATCAAATACGCTCCCCTCCACCTGGTGTTTCATTGAAACAAGCAGGCTATGAAATTCTATCCTACCCACCTCAACCCCACGCTGAGCAAGGAAATCTCTAAGCTTTTTGGTCTTTTCTTTCTGCTTTTTCAACGGGTTGGACATTTCAGTAATCGCATCTGTTCCCCGGGGGATATATTCCCACTTCTCACTGGAAGCGTCTCCGGTATACCTGCTGGCCTCACGCAGCTTACCGATTGAAAATATTCCGCCATATCCGACAACTATCAAATCTATAGATTCCCCGGGGGGAAGCGGATAATCAGCAGCAATAAAATGGTCCGCGTCCAGCTCTCTTTTTAATCGAAAAAGGAGGCGATCCTTTGGATAAGCGCTACGCTTTTCTTCCTGGGGAAAATCCGATATCCAGAGCCGCAAAAGACCGGCGGCGATTAATAGCATTCCTAAGACGGGAAGATTGTAAGAACCAGTAGCTCGCAGGGCAAATCCACCAACTGCCAGCACTCCACCACCGGCGATGACTTCAAACCTGATAAAATTTGCAAGTAGCTCAACGTCAAATGAGGGGCGTTCTGGTTTCCCCGGACCGTAAACTTTCGGATTTAGCTCCGGGGGTCTCGACATTAACGTTATCCGCTTTCCCGCGACCCCACTGGCTCCTCCTGCTCTTCTTTGTCATCTTCAGAGGACTCTATTTCCTGAAAAGTCAGCCCTTCGTCACCATAATCAACACTGACTGAACTCCCAGGTCCAAATTGCCCTCTTAAAATTGCTTCGGCCAGTGAGTCTTCAATTTTACGCTCTATCGCCCGCCGCAACGGTCGAGCACCATAGTCGGGATCATATCCTTTATCTATCAGGTAAGCGCGCGCTGGTTCGCTGACTTCAAGCTCCAGATCCTGCTGCCGCTCCAACCGTTCCCTAACATCTGCCAGCATAAGATCTACTATCCCTTCGAGATCTTCCCGCGTAAGCGAACGGAACACAATGGCCTCATCAATCCGGTTTATAAATTCCGGATTAAACTGCCGCTTTAACTCTGTCATTGCCCTGTCTTTTATCTCCGAGTATTCAAGCGCTCTTTCTTCATCCGACCGAAAACCCATTGAACCGGCATCAGTGATTTCACGTGCCCCAACGTTTGAAGTCATAATAATAATTGTATTCCTGAAATCAACGTTATGTCCGATGTTGTCGCTGAGAACGCCGTCTTCAAAAATTTGCAGCAGAATATTATACACCTCACGGTGCGCCTTTTCGATTTCATCGAGAAGCACTACCGAGTAGGGGTTGCGCCGAACCTGTTCAGTCAGTTGTCCCCCCTCGTCATAACCAACGTAACCCGGTGGAGCTCCAACCAGCCTCGAGACTGAGTGTTTCTCCATAAATTCGCTCATGTCAACCCGGATCATGTGCTGCTCGTCGCCAAACAGGATTTCCGCAAGGGCACGGGCACACTCGGTCTTTCCTACCCCGGTCGGGCCCAGAAACATAAAACTTCCCATTGGACGGCTGGGATCTTTCAATCCGGTCCTCGCCCGCCGTATAGCGCGGCTGACCGCTCCAACTGCCTCTTCCTGGTTGATTAGTCGTTTGTGAATATCTTCTTCCAGCCGCAGCAGCTTCTCCTGCTCTTTTTCTGTCAATTTAAAGACGGGAATCCCCGACATGTCACTGACCAGCTCCGCTACTTCTTCCTCATCTATTACCGGCGTGTCGGTGTCCTGCTCTTTCCAGCGCGATTTCACCTCGTCTAACTCCGCCTTCAGCTCCCGCTCCTGGTCGCGCAGCGCCGCCGCTTTTTCAAACTCCTGGGATGCTACTGCTTTACTCTTGTCATTCCTGAGCCCCTCGAGTTCCTGTTCTAACTCTCGAATTTCCTTGGGCGGCATCGACGAGCGCAGCTTGGAGCGGCTTCCCGCTTCATCAATAACATCTATCGCTATGTCCGGCAGATAGCTGTCCGACAGATAACGGTGCGATAGACGCACCGCCGCCTCCAGCGCTTCATCTGTATATTTGACATGGTGGTGTGTCTCGTAGTTTGGCCGCAGTCCATCAAGAATGTTTATCGCTTCTTTCTGGCTCGGCTCGTCAACGTTAATTATCTGAAAACGACGCTCCAGCGCCGCATCTTTTTCGATGTGTTTCCTATATTCATCAAGCGTCGTCGCTCCAATACACTGTATCTCACCACGAGCCAGCGCCGGCTTGAGGATGTTAGCCGCATCAATAGCCCCTTCGGCACTACCGGCCCCGACCAGCGAATGTAACTCATCAATAAACAGAATTATCTCGTCAGAATCCTGGATCTCTTCAAGCAACTTCTTCATCCTTTGCTCAAACTCACCGCGGTATTTCGTGCCTGCCACTACCGATGCCAGATCCAGGGCCAGCACACGTTTGTTGTAAAGCGCCTGCGGCACGTCAACGTTAACAATCTGCTTCGCCAGGCCCTCGACGATGGCTGTTTTACCCGTCCCCGGCTCGCCAATTAAGACAGGATTGTTCTTCTTACGGCGGGCCAGAATTTGTGTTACCCGCTCAATTTCTTTCTTACGGCCAATTACCGGATCAAGCTCCTCTTTCCGGGCCAGTTCGGTAAGATCACGACAGAAGGTGTCCAGGGTTGGAGTCTTGGACTTGCTTCCACGTGACTTTTTCTTCCCCCTCTTCTTTGCCTTCTGCTGTGAAGGCACAACAAAACCGTACTCCAGTCCGTATTCCTCACCCAGGATTTCCATCAAAAGTTTTTTTACATCGTCGGCTGAAACACCATACTCGTTGAAAATTTCGACAACAAGCCCCTCGCCTTCGTCGGCCAGACCAATCAGAAGATGTTCCGTGCCCACATAGTTGTGGCCCAGTTCACGGGCATTTTTTTCCGCCAGGGAAAGGATTCGCTTGAGCCGCTGCGAAAAGTCAGGCTGCATCTTTCCGGCTGTTCCTGAACCGTGTTCCATTCGCTTGTTGAGCTCCTCCAGCAGATCTTCCGGGTCAATACCCAGCTCCTGGAGAATATCGATCGCAATCCCGCTCCCCAACTCAAGCAGGGCCATGAAAAGATGCTCCGACTCAACCTCTCCATAGCCTGTGCGGCGAGCTATTCGTTTCGATTTACGTAGTGCTTTTCTCGCTCTATCTGTAAAATTTTCAAACATTTTGGTCACACCTCTCTGGCTGTACTAAATTTGTTGAACTGATTAATAAATTCCGACTAAAATCTACTCCGGCGCTACCGGATTAATTTCTTCTAGACCAACCTTTTTTACTGAACAGATTAATTATATCATTTTTGCTTCTAAAATATAATCGTCCACATATCCTTCACAAAATCTACCCCCAAACTTGATCTTGATCTCTCGGATGTTGAATTTAACTCGGAGGGGTCTAAATATTACCTTACGGCGGGGCTCCGGAGAACTCCTTCCCCACCTTCTCGGCGCGATAAAAATCACGTTGCTTTTCCGACAGCTCCTCGCCCACACTGCACTGCAGATGTCCCGGCTGTAATAGCTGAAGCAGTCCATCCAGGCGCTTTATGTCGACATGCGGAACAAGTCCTCGATCAACACCCAGACGACAGAGGGAGAGCAATTGCAGGGCCTCTCGCGTATTAATCTTTCGCGCATGTTTTAAAATACCGTAAGACCGGCCAATCCGGTCCTCAAGCTCTATCCCCGCTGAATTTATCAGTTCTTCGCGCGCTTTGCGCTCCTGGGTTATAACCTGTTTGACAACACGTTCCAGACTGGCCTTGAATTTTTCCGCCGACTGACCCAGGGTTACCTGGTTGGAAAGCTGAAAATAAAATCCTTTTGTTTCGCTCCCCTCCCCGTAAAATCCCCGCACTGTTAATCCAAGATTAGAAATAGCCTTCAGTATTTTATTTATTTTCTGCTGTAGAACTAATCCCGGCAGGTGAAGCAAAACCGACGCTCTAAACCCCGTCCCCAGGTTGGTCGGACAGGCCGACAGATAGCCCCACCTCGAATCATAGGCGAATTGAAATCTATCGTTTAACGTTCGCTCCAGCTTTGTCGCTGCATCGTAAGCCCTGTCAATATCAAATCCGGACGAGATAGACTGTAAACGAAGGTGGTCCTCTTCATTTACCATCACCGACGTATACTCTCCTTCGCTGAAAACCACTCCGGACTCTAACTCAGAAATTAGCTCGTCACTGGCCAGCCGGCGCTCTGCCAGAAGCTGTCTCTCCGAGGTCGACAACTCACCGAGAGACAAGAAGTTCCAGCCGGCAGTTATCTCTTCTTCTTTTAATACAGAAAATATTTCATTACGTAGCTTCTTTTTTTTATCGTCCGGATTTTTGTCGTAAAAGGGGTAATTGCTCAGGTTACGCGCAAAACGAGCACGACTGCTTATCACGACGTCATACTCAGGCCCCTCTTTACTTAACCAACTGCTCGGCCGTTGAGAATCAACCGGTAGAACCAATTTTTTCTGCCTCCTCCAGCTCGGATATCCGATCCCGCAGCTCCGCTGCCTCCTCGTAATTTTCTTCACGCACGCAACGCTCAAGCTCTTTTTCTAGAAAACGGAGCTTCTTCTCTTCCGGCAAGGTCCCCAACTGGCTGGCTTCACTTTCTCGCCCTACATGCTGATCACTTCCGTGGATACGTTTGATCAACTTCTCCAATTCCTCTTCAAAAGCCTCGTAGCACATCGCACAACCCATTCTCCCCTTCTTTCTCAGCTCCCTGAGCTGACTTCCACACCTGGGACAAGCGGCCTCAGATTCGTTCTGAGTCTCCTGCAGTTCCTTAAACGCTTTCTCCGTCAGACTGCTTTCAGCGTCCGCCGCATCCCCGACGCTTCCGGCACAGCCGTCACAAAGATGCTTATGTATAACTTCATTTTCCTGGATGATTACGTGATGAAAAGTAGCTTCCGCTTCTCCACAATTTTCACAAATCATATTTTTTCACCTTCTAAATCTTTGCTCCCTGTTCAACAACTGAGTCCCTGAAATCGCTGATCAATTGCTTCGTCTCCGGCCCCGGCACACCGCCGTTAATTTTTCGGCCGTCTATCTCAATGACAGGGAGCGCTTCAGCCGCAGTTCCAGTAAGAAAACACTCGTTGGCAACATACAAATCGTAACGGTTTAGCGGCTCCTCAATTACCTCGTAGCCACGCGCCTCGGCCAGCTCCATCAGAGTCGCACGGGTTATACCTTCAAGCGCTCCCATGTATGGCGGTGGTGTGCGGACAACCTTGTCGTCCTCAATGATAAAAATATTATCTCCCGTGCACTCGACTACGTAGCCCTGCTGATTCAACATTATACCTTCCTTTGCCCCCGCTTCACGGGCCTCCATTTTAGCCATTATGTTGTTTAAATAGTTAAGCGACTTAACACGCGGGTTTATCGCCTCGTTCAGGTTGCGCCGCGTCGGCACCGTAACCAGCTTCAACCCCTTTTCATAGGCTTCCTCGGGATAAAGCTCAATATCAGCCGCAATTATAAAAATAGTCGGCTTATCACATTTCGCCGGGTCAAGTCCCAGGTCACCCCGACCACGGGTCACTACCAGTCGAATATAACCGTTTTTAACACCGTTTTCCCGACAGGATTCCAGCACCGCCTCCTTCATTTCCTCCGGACTGATAGGAATCTCCAGTTTTAATATCTTGGCCGAGCGATAAAGTCTCTTGATGTGCTCCTTTAATTTAAAAACCGTCCCCTCGTATGCTCTTATTCCTTCAAAAACCCCGTCACCATAAAGCAGTCCATGATCAAAAATACTGACAGCCGCTTCCTCTTCGGGCACAAACTCACCGTCCAGCCAGATCGATAAAGAATCCATAACTATGCTTCACTCCTTTTTGCGTTTTTGCTCCTCAAGACGCTTAATTTTTTTATCTTCAATTAAATAACGGTTCCCTATAGATTGTGCCATTAATGGGTCGTGTGTGGCAACAATTA
Source organism: bacterium (assembly GCA_003554945.1). Lineage (GTDB taxonomy): Bacteria > T1Sed10-126 > T1Sed10-126 > T1Sed10-126 > T1Sed10-126 > T1Sed10-126. The sequence goes on along the minus strand of PWHN01000037.1, from coordinate 10,178 downwards.
TCCCGGTCGACTCTTCGTTAACCAGCGGTAAAAATAGATCCAGCAGCAATTCACTCGAGTCAATGTCCAGATTCCCCGTCGGCTCGTCAGCTATAATTATTCGCGGTTCATGCATCAACGCCCTGACTACGGCAACCCGTTGACGCTCTCCCGTCGATAGCTGCGCTGGCCGGTCGCTGGCACGACCGGGGTCAAGTCGCAGCGCCTCCATAAGCCACTCAAACCTCCCTCTGATACGGCTGTCCCCCCAGTCCCGACCGGAGAGCACCACAGCCAGGCGGCAGTTTTCATAAATAGTCAGGTCGGGCAGCAGCAGCGACTCCTGGAAGACAAAACCAAGCCAGCGGCCACGTAGTTCCGCCAGGTGGCTCTGTTTACCGTTATATATTCCCTCCCCCATTAACTTAACCTGGCCGGCGCTCGGCGAACGCATCGTTCCCAGGATTTCCAGCAAAGTTGTTTTACCTACTCCGGAAGGCCCTTCCACAACTATCGCCTCCCCCTCGTGCAGACGCAAGTTTATTCCCCGCAGGATCGGTTTCCCCGGCTCATAGCTGTGCTCTATCTCCTGCGCTTCTAAAATTATTTCAGCCATAACGAAGCACCTCGGCCGGGTCGATTTTCGCCGCCGCCCAGGCCGGATAAAATGAGCTTAAAAACCCAAGCAGCAGCGTTACCACACCTATCGCTATCAGGTGGAAGGTCTCCACCTGGACCGGCAGGTGAGCCATTGGATAGACCGGCGGCAGTTCAATAACAAAAACGTTGTCCAGCAACCAGCAGCCGGTTAATCCAACACCAAACCCCGCCGCCAACCCGATCACGGTTATTAACATTCCGGCAGTCAGAAAAAGACTCAGCACTATGGCCGGCGAAGCCCCCATTGACATCATCATCGCTATCTGGCGGCGGCGCTGCAGAATCGAAAGAACAAGCATACAGAGTATATTTATTGCTGCCACTATCACTATCAGGGCCAGGACGATGAATGTAACCGTCCTCTCCAGACGCAACGCTTCAAACAGCGCCGGATTAGCTTCCATCCAGGTCACCAGGTTGTAGTTGTCGGCCAGCTTATCCTGCAGCTCTTGTTTAACAACGTCGGCTCGAAAACGATCCTCAATCCAGAGCTCAGCGTGCGATACTTTCCCTTCCGTCAGATCAAACAACTGCCGCGCCTGTTCTATTGAAACCAGGCCCAGCGCTGCGTCTACGTCCTGAAAACCGGTCCGTAGGTCCCCCTCCACTCGCAGCGTTTCCGCTGACGGCAGTAGACCAAACGGCGTCCTCTGCGCGTCCGGTCGAATAACTGTCAGCTCCTCCCCGCTTCGCACAAACAATTCACGCGCCAGCTCTCGTCCCAGGTATATCCCGGTCTCTGGTGGTTTCTCGACAGGTAGCCGCCCCTCGCGCCAGCTTGTATAGGCGATTACGCGGCCGCCGGCATAATTTTCACGCCCCGACTGAAAAAGTACGTCGCCCTCGACCACACCCACGATTTCTTCAATATCTTCCCCGTCCAGCTTCTCTTTCAGCTCGTTCAGCTCCATCTCACCCGGGTATAACGAATATACCCTTATTGGACTGTAAACTCCGACAAGCTGTTCCTGGAGGGTTGTTGAAAAACCGTTCATTACCGAAAGCACAATTATTAAGGTGGCTACTCCGATACTAATACTAAGGAAAGCAAAAATAGTCAGGTAGGGAAGAACACCGACACTCTGGGAACGGAAGAGAAATCGCCAGACCATACGCAGCAGAAACCAGGCCCGCCCCCTGACCGTTGAGACTTCGTCAGCTCCGTTAACCGCTTTTTCTTCAGCCATTATCACGCGGCTGCAGAAGCGGAAATAATATCACGTCACGAATACTTGACGAGTCGGTCAGCAACATTACTAACCGGTCAATTCCAAGCCCCAGTCCCCCCGCGGGCGGCATTCCGTATTCAAGCGCCTCTAAGAAATTATCGTCAATTTCTTCCTCCGAATCAGCCTGCTCCTCAAAATTTCGACGCTGCTTCAGCGGATCGTTAAGCTCCGTATAGGCGTTGCCTACCTCAAGTCCGCCGGCGAACAGCTCAAACCGCTCGGCCAGGCGCTCGTCTTCCCGGTGCTCTTTGGCCAGCGGTGAGACATCGGCTGGAAAATCAATCACAAACGTCGGCTCGGTTAGTTTTGCTTCTACCGCTTCTTCAAAAAGCTCCAGCAACTGACCGCCGGCGGTTGACTTTTCATCCAGCTCGTAGCCGGCATCGGCCGCCAGCTTTCTGGTCTCTTCCGGCGGCGTATCCACCGCAATCTCCAGCCCTGTTTCGGCTTCGATTGCTTCCTGCAGACTTAACCGTCTCCAGGGCGTTGACCAGTCTATTTCTTCCCCTCTGAAATTAGTTTTATGACTGCCGGCCACCTCTTTCACTGCCGCTGATACCAGTTCCTCGGCTAGCTCCATAATCTTTTCGTAGTCGGCATAAGACCAGTAGAGTTCAAGCATCGTGAATTCCGGGTTATGCCGCGTTGAAATGCCTTCGTTGCGGAAGTTCCGATTAATTTCAAACAGTCGTTCAAAACCACCGACCAGCAGCCGCTTCAAAAACAACTCCGGCGCTATGCGCAGATAAAGGTCCAGGTCCAGCGCGTTGTGATGCGTCTCAAAAGGCTCCGCCTCGGCTCCACCGGCCAGCGTCTGCATCATCGGCGTCTCTACTTCAAGAAAATCTCGTTCCTCAAGATAACGACGCAGAGCTGAAATAAATTGGCTCCGCTGCTTGAAAGTATCCCGCACTTCACGGTTGTCCAGCAGGTCAAGATAACGCTTCCGATAACGCAGTTCTCTGTCCTTAAGACCATGAAATTTCTCGGGCAGCGGACGCAATCCTTTCGCCAGCAGGGTAAGTTCACGAACGACTATCGATATCTCTCCTTCGTTAGTTTCAAACAGCTCACCTCGCACACCACCGTAATCGCCCAGGTCCCAGAGCTCAGTAAATTCCTCAAACTGCTCCTCCTGCTCCAGGTAATTTGGCGACAGATAAATCTGTATCTGGCCGGAAGCATCCACCAGATCGCCAAATGCGGCTTTGCCGTGCAGACGCCGGCCGCGAATCCGGCCCGCAACTTTTACCTCGGCTCCCAGGTCTTCATCAGACTCTGGGTCAAACAGTTCAATCGCTTCCTGACAGCTATGAATACGCTCAAACTTGTGCGGATAAACCTCCCGCCCCCGCTGGCGCAGTTCCTCCAGCTTTTGCTTTCGGACTGAAAAATGATCTCCTTCTGGAACTTCACTTTCTTGACTCATCAGCTAATACTTCCTTCCTCTATTCTTCTATTTTTTCTTTTCCTCACTCAAAAAACACTTCGCCATTTATGCGAAATCAGTAATCGGTAATCAGTACTCGGTATTCACAAGTTCACCGCTTATCGGTCTTTCGCCTCTTCGCCTCTTCGCAAGCTCGCCTCCTCGAGTCTTATGCGCCTCTGCGCCTTTGCGTTCCCCGCTCTTGAACTTGACGTCATTCCGGCCTCCGAGCCGGAATCCAGTGACTTTGACCTTGATTTTCGGTCTTTCGCCTCTTCGCAGGTTCGCCTCCTCGAGTCTTTGCGCCTCTGCGCCTTTGCGTTCCCCGCTCTTGAACTTGACGTCATTCCGGCCTCCGAGCCGGAATCCAGTGACTTTGACCTACCGCCCGTCATTCCGGCCTCCGAGCCGGAATCCAGTGACTTTGACCTTGATTTTCGGTCTTTCGCCTCTTCGCAGGTTCGCCTGTTCGCAGGTTCGATGTTTACGCTCTTTCCCCCGCCCCATCGAGAATTTCACTCCCCGCTCTCCCCACTTATTCTCTCAAAGTGTAGTAATTTTATTAAAAATTCCTCAAAATAACCACCGGAACGTTTCTCCCGCACTCACTTACACAGTTTCTCCTCACCCGGTTTTATACATGACAGTGACGCAAAAGTTGGTTAGTTAGCTGGTTGGCTAGTAAGCTAGTTGGTTAGTAAGCTAGTTGGCTAGTTGACTGGTTGGCTGGTGGAGTGGTTTGGATTTTTTCGGTTTTGATTTTGAACTTGATTTTCGCTGTTTCGCCGCTTCGCAAGCTCCCAAGCTCACCTGCTCGACGAACTTAAAACCACCCACCCAATCCCATCATCAAAGAGTCCTGCTGCTGATGTAAGCGCGCCATAATAGACTCCATCTGTATAAACTGCCTCTGCAGTTGCGCCTGTCTCGTCTCAACACGGCGCGTTTGACGCTCGATTCGGTCCTGCAAATTATTAATCCGCTGATCAAAACCATCAATCCGGTTACCTATAATCCCGTCGTGCCTGTCTGTCATCCCGGCCAGGTAATCATCAAGCCTGGTTGCCAGCCCGTCCTCGGGATCGTCTTCATCGGTCGAGGCCTGGAAAAAATCACGTACTGCGTTCGGATCTTCTTCAAGCTGGGCCCGCAATTCACTGGCGTTAAATTCCAGTTTGCCCCGGTCACGAGCACTGGCCTGGCGCGGATTGACCTGCTCAATACCCAACTGGGCAGCAGAGTTGATCGAATCACCACCGGGTTCGGAAAACCGTCCGGTCACCATCATCCCCAGCCGCACCCGCAGGTCACGCGGTAACGATTGACCCACAAACACACCAGAATCAATCTCGTCAGCGTCCGCTCCCGGTTCACTGGGCACGTCAACCTCACTGCGCTGATTTATAAACTCAATCACGCTGTTATATTGGTCAACAAAGCGACTAACCTCTTCAACCACCGCATCCAGGTCGTCATAAACTTCTATCTCTATCGGTTCGTCTTCATGCTCCGCTTGCTGATAAAGCTCATGCAGCTCCAACTCCAGACCGTTGAATGTTACTGTATTACTGGATGAACTCACCGGGTCACCGTCGATCAACACCTCGGCGTCCTCGCCCGCCTCAAAGTTTCCGGACGATTGATAAGAGCTCTCCTCGCCGGGCTCACGCAGATTCAAAACATTAGCCAGATTACCCGAGAGGTCATCAATTTCAATCTCTCCCGCCCCGGGGTCAGAACTTTCCAGCGTTACCCGGTCGGTCGCTTCATTGTAACTAACATTTACCCCCGAGACCTCGGAGTCCAAACGCGCTATTACATCGTCCAGGCTATCTTCTTCAGCATCCCATTCAACTTCCGTGTTGTTTATCCGTATTGTACCTGCCGAATCAATGCTACTCTGAAAAGCTGCGTCCTCAAGACTGGCTCGACGATCCAGGGAGAGCAAGTTTTCCCCGTATTCAGACTGTGTGCGATCAAAAGTGTGAATGAATTGATCCGAGGCAAAACCTATCCGCTGAAAAAATCCAGAGCCTCCCACGGCATCGGCCAGTTCAACAGTGCGGCCTCCGTCGGCTCCGCTGGACTCAGCAGCGTGCATGGTAAAGCGATCGCTTGAGAAGTGATACTGCATGGTCATCGACCAGTTTTCTGAATCGGCGAGCGTCGAGCGGTCCTCTCCGGCCCCGTCATATTCAAGCACCGCAGCGTGATCCTCAGGCCCAATTGTCGGATCGTTAATTATTTCCATTAACTCGCTGAAACTTTCCACTTCGTCAAGATCAATACTAACCCCGACCATTCCCTCGGCAGTGTCCTGGCGCACAAAAAAGTCCTCGTTTCCGCTTCCTGTCGTCTCAACGTTGTACCTGAGCTGATCAAGAAAATCTTCGGAATCTAAATTTAAACGGCTGTCCCCGGTCACCCTGAAGTCACTGCGCATAGTCTCCCCGTCTTCAGTCGCCATTTTCTGGTTTTGAAGGAAAGCACCGCTTCTTACACGGGCATTGGTGGCAAGTGATTCGACAAAAACTTCGTAGCTTCCTGTAACTGCTTGGCGGTCGTTCACAATATTTACGCCAACAATATCGTCATCTGAACTGCTGGCCGCCATCGGTTCAAAAGCATCACGCGCAGTAAGTGATTCAACCCGGCTGTGCAAATTAGAAACGCGGTTGTTTAAGTCCCTAAATGCTCCCTGTACTTCCTCTGCTTCTTCAATCCTATCCTCAAATCGCTGGATAGGACGCGCCTCTATTGCCGACAGTTGATCGATAATTTCGCCCGTATCCAACCCCGAGGAAAGACCGTGAAACTGTATTGACATTGTCCCTCCACCTCCCTGTTGTTTTTATTTTAGAGCTCCCATAACACCAGTTCCGGCTGACTCCCTCCATTGGAGAAAATACCGGTCACCTATAGTATCGACCTGTTTAGAATGAAAATCAAGTATTTTTTTGAATTTATTCAAAATAAAATATAAATTTTCGTTTAAAATCCCTTCGTAACTGGTTGGCTGGTTCGTTAGTTAGCTGGTTGGCTAGTTTGTTAGTTGGCTGGTTTGTTAGTTAGCTGGGTAGCTGGTTCGTTAGCGAGGTAGCTGATTGGTAGAAATCTTTGAACTTGACCGTAAGCTTGTCATTCCGGCCTCCGAGCCGGAATCCAGTGACTTTGACTTTGACCTTGACCGTAAGCTTGTCATTCCGGCCTCCGAGCCGGAATCCAGTGACTTTGACTTTGACCTTGACCTTGATCTTACGATGTTACCGTCCTTTCGTCTCTGCACCTTTGCGTTCCCCGAACTTGAACTTTATTTACACGAATTTTCGCTCCTCGCTTCTCGCCAACTCGCTCCTCGCACCTTCGCTTCTCGCTCCCTCGCTCCTCACCCCATCGCCCTATCATAGGTTTTTCGGCTGCTCGACTGTTCGCAAGCTCGACTGCTCGATGTTTTGATTCCCCCTAATCTCCTACTCCCGAAAAAACACATATAAAGTCACCGTACTGGCAGCAGTCGCAACCAGCAGCGCCAGCGCCAGCGCCGGAACAAACGAACCCGTAATATCACTCGACAGCCCAGCAAGCGCCGGCCCAAAAACACCGGAAATTCCCTGGGCAATAAAAACAAGAGGATACACATCGCCAACACCGCTCGCCCCATAAATTTCAGCTATGTAAGTCACATAAATCACAAAAGATGCTCCAAAACAGAGTCCAACCAAGATGACGGAGAGATAGAAAAACGGTGGTGACGAAAAAAGCAGTACGCCCAGCACCCCCAACGCTAACAGACCCAGCGACGCCGGGATTGTCTTTGCCCCGAACAGATCTGCTCCCCAACCCCAGACAAGACGACCACCGGCGTTACCAATCGAAAATACCCCCACCGCGTAAACGGCCAGTTTATCGGATAATCCTCCCTCTAATGCTATCGGTGTCAAATTCCCCGCTACTACCAGACCTGTAAATGTCCCCGCAAACATAGCAAAAAACAACAGCCAGACAGTCCTGTCGACCAGCACTTCAATGATCGGCCGACCTCTCTCTTCTTCCTCTTCTTCTCTGTTATCGGGCAGCCTCATCAATGGTGATGAAATAAGTATTATCAGGCCGCCGGCGGCTCCAATAACCTTAAAAATATTCAGCACGTCGTATCCAGCCGCCAAAAACCTTTCCACCAGCGCCGAAACCGCTATCGCACCGCCGCCAAACCCGGCCACCGCAAAACCGCTGGCCAACCCTTCCCGCTCCGGAAACCACTCCATACAGACTTTCAACAGGCTGACGTAACCAAAACCAATGCTTAGACCAAATAAAACTGCTATCCCCAGGAATATCAATCCAAACGAACCACCGGAGAATCCGGCTAACAAATACCCCCCGGCAAACAGCAGAGCACTCAGCACTACCAGCGCTCGCGGCCCCGTCTTTTTCAGCAGTCGGCCCGCATAAACCATCAACAGCGTATTTCCCAGCACCAACCCACCAAAAATAAGCTGAGTCTGCGTCGCTGTAAAACCATATCCCACCTGCAGCGACGGCACGTAGGCGCTCCAGGCGTAAAGACTACCAAGACAACCCTGGCTCAGCACAACCGCAATTAAGACCAATATCTTCATCTGAAACCTTTTCTCCTCAGTCTCTAATTTTCCGACATTTCACCCCTTATCCCCATATTCCGGCTAATACTATACAGCATTACCTCTCAATTTTTTAGTCCGACGGGTTCGTTAGTTGGCTGGTTGGCTGGTTAACTAGTTGGCTAGTTAACTGGTTGACTGGTTGGGATTTTTTAGTTCTTGATTTCAAGATTAACGCCCTGCGCCAAGCGCCCTGCTCCCCGCACCCAGCGAACTTTCCCCCGCTCCCCCCATCGCCAGTTCGCCCCTTCGAACCCTTCCGCCCCCAAGCCGGAATCCAGTGACTTTGACCTTGATTTTCGGTCTTTTGCCTCTTCGCAAGCTCCCAAGCTCACCTGCTCGAGTTTTTTGATCGCTGCGCCAGCAACAACTTTTCGAGGCTACTCGAAAAGTGTAAGGTGAGAAACTTGGCGAAAAAATGAATTCATTCATTTTTTGTCATAGTTCGAGCCGCTATCAAAAAATAAACGCTCTCTATCCTGTCCATCCTGTAAATCCCGTCCAATTGCTCTTGACGTTGATTCTATCGATTTTTGGTATTTACATTCTTTCGGTCTTTCGCCGGTTCGCATGTTCGCAAGCTCGCCTGTTCGATGACTTGCGCCTTCGCGTCTTTGCGTTCACCAAACTTGAACTCCAACCAAATTTTTTCTTGACAAACATTAATGGATGTCCGATAATAAAAAAGCTCAATAATAAAACAAACGTTCATTTAATTTAAACTTAACAAAACAATTGATTGTTTTTAACTTATTTTAGTGGAGGTTTTTTCAATGGATAAGGAAGATGTTTTGAGCGTAATCAAGGAACATGAGGTCAAGTTCGTCCGGCTCTGGTTTACCGACCTCGCCGGTAATCTCAAGGGGTTTATGGTCCCCGAGGACGAAATGGAGAAAGGCTTCGAGGCCGGGTTTGGATTTGACGGCTCTTCAATCGAAGGTTTCTCCCGCATCCAGGAGAGTGACATGCTGGCCATCCCCGACCCCAAGACCTTCAAGATCCTGCCCTGGGACAACGGCGAGGACGTCGCTCCTGTCGGCATGATCTTCTGCGACATTCACGACCACGAGGGCAACCCCTACGACATTGACCCCCGTCATATCCTCAAGAAATCCCTCCGTAAAGCCGAGGAGATGGGCTTCGACGAGTATTACGTCGGTCCCGAGATGGAGTTCTTTTACTTTGAATCACCGACCGACACCAGGGTAATTGACCACGGCGGTTACTTCGATTTAACCGCCCTTAACCTGCCCAACAACCTGCGCAAGGAGACCATTGAAACGCTCCAGCGCATGGACATCGACGTCCCCTACTCACACCACGAGGTCGCCCCCAGCCAGCACGAGATCAACCTGCAGCACCGCCCGGCCCTGGACATGGCCGACATCTCGATAATCTACCGCTATGTCGTCAAGGAGGTCGCCAACCGTAACGGTGTCTATGCAACCTTCATGCCCAAGCCAATCGAGGACGAAAACGGCTCCGGCATGCACTGCCACCTCTCCCTCTTCCGGGACGGTAAAAACGCCTTTTTTGAAGAAGGAAACGACTTTCACCTCTCAGAAACCGGGCGTCAGTTTATTGCCGGTATTCTTGAACACGCCCGTGAAATTACCGCCGTCACCAACCAGTGGCCCAACTCCTACAAACGTCTCGTCCCCGGCTACGAAGCCCCCGTCTACCTCTCCTGGGGCCAGCACAACCGCTCCGCCCTGGTCCGTATACCGACCAACCGCCAGGGAGAGGAGCACGCCACCCGAATGGAACTGCGCTCGCCCGACCCGGCGGCCAACCCCTACCTCTGCTTTGCTGTCATGCTCCGCGCCGGACTCAAGGGAATTGAGGAAAACTATCAGCTTGATCCCCCGAGCACGGACAACATCTACGAGATGGGACCCTACGAACGCCAGGAGGCCGGCATTGATTCGCTCCCCGGCAGTCTCGGCGAAGCCGTCTATCACTTCGAAAATAGCGAATTGATGAGGGAAACTTTCGGCGAGGACGCTTTCCAGAACTATATCCGCGAGAAACGCTTCGTCTGGGACCAGTACAGACAGCACGTCTCCCAGTACGAACTGGAAGAGTATTTACCGGTTCTCTAACCCGGATAATTACCCGGTCGGCTCCCCCCTGCCGACCGGGTATATTTTTTTTGTTGAAAAACGGTTGTTCTGAGGGCCGATCTGTTTCTGACGGATTTATAAAGACCTCAAACCCCAGGATGGGGTTGTTTTGAGGTCT
>PWHN01000094.1 GCA_003554945.1 bacterium | reverse complement strand
GAAAAAGACTTGATCAAAATTATGTATGGTGAGGCTTTTCGTGCCCCAACCGCGCGGGAACTGCTTACCGAGGATAACCCCGATTGGACCAGCGGTAACCCCGATCTTGATCCAGAAATTATTGAGACCTTGGAATTGCAATACGAGCGAGATTTAAGTGAAAGTATTCGCTTTAATTTTGCCGCCTATAGCAATGAAATAGAGGATTATATTCGCTCTGACACCGGGGCTGAAGACTTTGACGGAGAATTTTATAATAATATTGGAACCCAGGAATCAGTTGGTCTTGAATCCGAGCTGGATTTCACTTACGACCACTGGCAGTTTTCCCTTGGCTACTCCTGGGTTGACGCCGAGGAGGATATCTATGAGGAGGGAGAGTTTGTTGAAACAGTAGAGAGCTGGGGGATACCCGAACACCAGTTCAATACCACCCTGACCTATCGACCTGTTGAACAGCTCTGGTTTGAACTTAATGGACGCTTAATTTCAGACCAGTCTCGCGAAGATTATGCTACAGCTTCGGGCTGGGATCTTGACGATGCGGATGGCTACCACGTTTTTGATTTTACTCTTGGGACTGCCGATTTAATTGAAAACGTCAACACGCGACTGCGGATAAATAACCTTTTTGACGAGGATTACGACTGGGTGGACACCAACCGTAGCAATGACGGTTACACATACCCGGCCCCGGGACGTGAAATAACCTTCACTGCCGGGTATGAGTTTTAAATAGAAATATACGCCATCGCACCTCTTATGCGACGCGTGCTCCATATTTTTCCAACCTAAATCGTAACTGCTCACCTTACCTCCCCCCCTTATTCTAGGTTTTTCGCCGGGGTTAGGGGATAGAAGAATAGTCACCTGAAATCTACCTTCATAATATTTATCTATTTTGCCGATAATCTGATAGTGTAGGGGTCTATATTTCCCCGCCCACTTCACACATTTGCACGTTTTCGCAATTGCGTAAATGAGAAAATGATGAAATGCAACTACTAATCTATCCCCTCTCCCCTGGGGGGAGAGGGCCAGAGCCTGCCCCGGACTCGATCCGGGGGTGAGGGGAATGAAGGTCTTAAAAACCGTTTTTCACCCCCCTTTGTGTTTCCCCCCTTGAAGGGGGGAAAGATAAGGCGAGTAGTTACGATGAAATGATGAAATGCGCAAGTGGGGGTTGTTTTTTGAGAACGACAAAATAAGATATAATATAAGTGTCGCTGGACTAGTTGAGCGCTCTCATCTTTTCTCCCCCATTGGGGGAGAAAATACAAAAGAGGGGGTTAAGGGGGGCGCTAAACAGGTACGTGTCGCTCTTGTGGTTCGAGCAGCCGTTATTTGTCCAAAATCTGTTTTGTTCAGGCCCTCAATGGCGGTGAAGGCGTCAGACGAATACGAAATGACTTACAGACAGAACGTCATTAAAGTTCAGTAATCGGTAATCAGTAAAGTTCAGTAATCAGTAATCAGTAAAGTCAAAACCGATCACCGACTACCGGTTACCCCGGTCTTACTGATCACCGATTACTGATTTATTCGGTTTTCACGTTTTACACCGATTACCGATCACCGATTACTGAATACTGAACTTCAGATGGATTGCGGATCGCGGTCCGCAATGACGAGCGTTGAATCAAGTTTGAATTTGACGTCATTCCGGCCTCCGGCCCCAGAACATTTCCTCCCCCCTGGCGGGGGAGGACTAAGGTGGGGGAAACTTGAGCTTGACATTGAACTTGACATTGAACTTGACGTCATTCCGGCCCGCGAGCCGGAATCCATCTTGAATTTAAGCGGTTATCGTTCAAGACTCAAAAACTTGTTGCAGGTTGCGAGTTACGGGTTAAAACCTACAACTGGAAACTTTAAACTATAAACTGGAAACTAAGAACTTAAAATGGATTGCGGATCGTGGTCCGCATTGACAATCTTTTAGATCAAGACCGAAACCTATGTGAGGTAAATTCATTGAATTTTTTGGCGCAGGATAGAAATTTTAGTTTCTTTTCTCTCTCCTCAACCTTCCTTTTGGTAGCTTGCGTGGCCTCTCTCATTTCTCTTTTTAATTCTCCAATTTTTGCTGGTGCTGTGAGTGATTCAGTAGCAATTAATTTTCCAGATTCTGGTTATCAGACGGGTGCAACTGCTGTTGATGTTTCAGGAACTGCAGCGGATCCAGCAATTGAATTGGTGCGGTTGCGAATAAATGGAAATTTTGCGGGGGATAAAGAAGAAGATACAGCGGCATGGAATTTTTCGGCTGAAGAGTTAGCAGATGAAGAAGAGCTTGAAGTCGGTAATAACAAAATAGAGGCCATAGCCAAATCATCGCTTGATCCTAAAGTTATTATTGATACGGCTTATATTATGGTTCGTCGGCATGAAGTTGAAATCAAGTCTCCTGATGATGGTCACGATACCGGTCCCGAAACGATAACTGTTTCAGGGGAGGCTCCTGGTTCAGAGGACGGGGACACTGTGGAGGTGATCAGGGAAACAGAAGTTGGCGGTGATACAGTTGTCTCAAAAGGCATTGTAAGCGATACGTTATGGTCAACAGAAGTGGCCCTTGATACTGGCCTGCAGACCGTTACAGCAACAATCTACAGTCAGCATCAGCCTGACTCTCCACTGCATTCGGATACAATTCAGATTCGCCGCCACGATATTTCTATTGATACACCGACTGACGGTGATAGTGTCAGTCGGCAGGAGATATCAATCGAAGGTCGTTCGCTTGGTTCCTTAGAAGGTGACTCTGTATCATTGGTTGTTAACGGTTATTTACAGGATACGGTTTCAATTGAAGCGGCTGATTATACCTGGAGCGGAAAAATACGTCTAGACACTGATATTACCAACAGTGTAGTTGCCGCAATCCATCCCCGGGGAATGTCTGAACCGGCCGTCGATACTGCGGAGATTGATGTTGAACATTCGTTTGGTGAAATAGATTTTACTGTCCCGGTAGAAACTGGAGAAGAGTTGGATACTGATGTCCGTGAGGTTGATCTTGCAGGTGAAGTAACGGATGCTCACGTGGGTGACTCTGTTGTGATTTCAACGGGGGAAGATACGGCTATAACTAAAGTTAGTTCGGGAGATACCTGGACGGTTGCGGACTGGCCAATTGCGGACGGGGAAAACGAGATCATCGCGACATTATACGAGTCAGATACTGACTCTTACGAGGCTGATATGGCAGAGATTACTGTAAACCGGCGTGTTATCAGGATAACTTCACCCCTGGACGGACAGCTTACCACTGCTGATTCTATAACCGCTTCCGGAACTAATACTGCGTTTGAGGTGGATGCTGATTGGATAGTGCGGGTGACCGGCGCTGAGGATAATGGCTCAACAACTACTGTTGATGGCACGTCCTGGTCAATTTCAGAAATTGACCTGGAATCCGGAGATATTACTGTTTTGGAAGCCGAAATTGTTCATGAAGCAGACGATTCAGTTGTAGCATCTGACACTGTATCAGTCGAGCACCTGGAACCAGATATTTCAATTAATTTTCCAGAAGATGACAGTGAAACTTACGCTGAATCAGTTGCCCTGGGCGGGACTATAGCTGATGCTCCCTTTGGTGGACCGGAAGGCGCTGAAATAAGTTATAGCGTTGTTATTTATCGAAACGATGAAGAAGTTGCAAAAATAACTCCCGGTGGTCGTAATACCGACTGGGCTCGAGAAGTTGCTCTTGATACCGGGGGATGGAATAATCTCAGAGTTATGATCAAAGACGGTGTTAGAGAAGTATACGTAGCTGATGATGAGATCAATATTCGTCAGCTTTCTCCTGAAATTTCTATAAACAAGCCGACCGACGGGGTGAGTACTGGAGCAGCTAAAGTGGATGTGTCGGGAACTGCGGTTGATGCTCGTGAAGGCGACTCTGTAACCCTGGTTAGAACTGCTGATGATGCCGATACCGTGGATACCTGGGTTACCAGTGTTAGTTCGAATAACGGAGATTCCACCTGGAAAATTGAGGATGTTGGACTTATAGATGCTCATAATAATAAAATTTCTGTTGACCTTCATGCCAGTGATACGGCCAGCAAAATTGTAGCCTCCGATTCAATTACTGTGCCTCACCAGACAATAGTTATCGAGTCGCCCGAGGACGGCTACGAAACCGGCGCCGCTAAGATTGATGTCTCAGGTTCGCTTGGAGCCAATTTATCAGATCCAGACACCGTGGTAGTAAAGATTTTCGCTAATGACGATGTTTATGATTCTGGCCAACAGACTGATGGTTTAGCGGGTGGAGACACATGGTCCGTAGAAGAATTAAGGCTTAAAGCGGGCGAAAATACAATTGCGGCAGTTGTTCATTATGGAGATCAGTCTCAATATACCGATACCCAATATATTACCGTGCGCCTTCATGATTTGAAAATTACTTCGCCGGCGGACGAATATACCACTGGGGCCCGCCGGCTCCAGATTGCAGGTGAAAGTGAAGGCTCATTGGAAGGAGACACGGTGAAAATTTTGGTGGATGGGGACACCGAGGATACGGTTTCGGTCAGCAGTGAAGAAGAGTGGGTTGGCGAAGTGAATATAGCCTCCGGGGATAATAAAATTAGAGCGGTTCTGCATAAAGGAGGACGAGTTTTAGATTCTGACAGTATTACTGTTGTTAGCGCAAAAATAGTTATTGATACCGCAACGCTTAAGGCCAGGCTGGAAGACGGTTACTCAACGACGGCAGCGTATGTTGATGTTTCAGGGACGGCGGTAGCCGGTAGTGAAGTCGGGGATTCCGTCTCTATAAGAGTACGTGGAATAGATTCAGGTGGAGAAGGGGAAACGCCTCCCGTTGATGTGCAAGCAGACAGTAGCTGGTATTTTTCAAATGTGCCGTTACCAGCGATCAGTGACACAAATGTAATTACTGTTACTTCACATGAAGGTGGCCCGGAGGATGTTGAACTTACCTCGGATACATTTGCAATCTACCGGCGTGACCCGAAAATTGACTTCTCTAATCCGGTTACTGCGGATGATACTTATAATACAGGGGCAACATCAATTGATTTAGGGGGAACAGTTGCAGATGCCAGACCGGGTGATTCTATTGCAATTAGTGGCGATATGGCCGAAGAGGCAGATACTTTATATACCACTGTCAACGACACGGGCGACGGCTGGTTAAAACCCCAAGTAAATTTTGATAGCGGAGTTAACAAACTTGTTGCCCATTTATATGAAAGCGATACTTACAGTGCACTTAAAGATACAAGCAGCATAACTGTTCGTGTGCATGACATAAATTTTGAAGCGCCGGAAGACGACTATGCTACCGGGGCAGCCCAAATACCTGCCTATGGTTATTCACGCGGGTCGAGTTCGGGAGATTCATTCGTCATTCAGATTTTTGGCGAGGATGATCAAGAGACAACTGTAGAAGGAACTATTGGGATTGATGGTGATACTGATTGGCGTCAAAACAATACGCCGCTATTCCCCGGCGAAAATGAACTGCAGGTGGGGGTTTATGCTCAGACGGAGGAAGGTTTTACTGACTTGCTCGATACGGATGTCAGGACCGTTTATCGGCCTTTCGTCGTGATAGATGAGCCGGACAGCATATATTTTGACAGCGGCGATACAGCTATAGAAGTTGGCGGTGAAATCTATGCCGCCGACCCGGCTGATTCATTACAGCTTCAGGTTGTAAGCGATCTTGGACTTAGTGACACAGGGGAGTACAACACTTCAGCAGATAGCCCCTGGCACTTTTCCGAAGTTGGGATTGACACGGACCTCAACTATCTTGAAGCAACCCTCTATGACACTGAAATTGGTTCAACAATTTTTGATACGCATTTAATAGAAGTGCGTCGTCATCAGGTGAGGATCGACGACCCCGACACGGACCTGGATACACTCAAGGACAGGTTCTCTTATTCCGGTCTTTCAGAGGGGTCGGAAGAAGGGGATACGCTTACTCTGCGTATTGAAGCTGAAACTGACGAAGATACGCTGGTCATAAATGACGAAGAAACAGCAGATACTGTCTGGATTGAAAGTGGCGAGGTGGGAGAAGATTATGAGTGGGACTTTGATGATAAGCCGCTTTTTATGGGGGTAAACAATATTGTGGCGGTTCGTGTTCATACCGCTGATTCTGGCTCACGAGTGGTACACAGCGATACGGTCGAAATCAGGCAGCTTGAATCTCTAATTGAAATAGAGTCGCCGCCGCATGATCACTATGACACCAGTGCTGATGAGATTGACGTTAGATTTACTACGAGCGAGGCGCCGAAGGATAATATTGTTGAGTTACGTCACAACAACGACAAAATTGATTCTATGACTGTAAAGGGTGGACCGGGAGAAACAGACAGCGGGACATTTACTAATATTGAGCTGGCCCAGAAGAAAACGAACTATATCAAGATTGAGATATACTCGGGTGAGGGAGAGCTGGTTGGCGAACACCAAATAGAAGTTTACTGGCATAATCTTGTTATTGAGGAGCCAGAGGCAGGGTATTCGACGGCGTCGGAAACCATATCTGTTAGCGGCCAATCAAAGCAAACGCCGTCCGGCGATACTGTGGCTGTAACGGTTGATGGCGGTGACACCAGGTATGCCAGCGTCCAGAGTGACCAGAGCTGGCGGGTTGAGGAGTTCCCCCTGCCGCCGGACACGGGAACAATTGAGGCTAACCTTTACACCGAACATTCGGGCAAGCGCAGTGTTGATAGTGAGCAGACCTGGGTGTATCGACACAGCGTCTGGATCGACACGCCGGTTTCGGGTTTTGATACTACGGCGACCGAACTAAAAGTACAGGGGCGCGCAACTGAGCGTAGTGCTGGAGAAACTGTTTCAGTTTTTGTTGACGGGGATACTGAGTTTGAGAATCTGGTCGGTGTTGGCACCGAATATGATACGGCCTGGCAGGTGGATGTGGAAGAACTGCCGGCGTCAGATTCAGTCAGTCTTGTAGCCAAATTTGAATCCGTTGACGACGACGTGGTTGATACTGATCAAGTATATATATGGCGCCGTGATCCACGGATCTATTTTGAAGCGCCGCTTGATTCCGGAACTGATAGGATAGCGGTTGCGGGGGGGACAAAACATACGCGGGCAGGCGATTCAGTTGCTCTAATGTCGCGCTCATTAGACGGCTCGGACACACCGTTTTATGATTATACTTCTGTGGCCGAGGGCGGCAACTGGGAGTTTGATGACGTTAAACTTGAGCACCCGGAAAATCACCTGATTGCTCGATTGTATGAATCAGATACAGCAAGTCCCGTCGCCGACACTGCGGCAGTAAAATTGGCCGGACCGCCGCGCGAATTTACTATACAAAGACCTTTTACCAGTCAACTTGTAGCAGACACTGAGGTAGAGGTTAGATTACGAGCTGATGTGTTTGCCGGCGATACCATCGTTATTTCCACCTGGCGCGATGGAACGCGCTGGGACCAGACCACGGTTGAAACGGCTGACTTTTCATTAAACAAAAAAATCACTGAGGACCTTGAATTGAATGGAGCCGGTGCCTGGGAAGTTCAGGTAGAGTTTCCGGCTGCTGAACTGGAGAAGAGTCGTAGGTTTCTTAGAGATGAAGCCAGTAAGTCCCGTAGTTTCACTGAGGATGTAGCGGACACAATCTTTTGCCACAGTCCCGCCTGCGATCGCAGTGTAGGAGATAAATTTGATTCAGGAACCCTTGTTACGATTAGTGATACGGTGATTGATCCGGAAACTCGAAATGCTGTTGATAATGCGAACAGAAACGCTCGCGATCAACACCTGGAGATTGTTGAAGAAAGTGTAATTAGAATAGAATTTTCAGATGTTCACGATGACGGTTATGTGATCAGGCTGCCCTTCAACCCCGATAATTTAGTTCGTGATCCTGAGCATCTTAAAGCGTTTAAGCTGGACACTGATTTTGATACCTGGTCCAGGGAACCAATTTTGGAAGAAACTGAGTCTATCCACGACACTTATGTAGAAGTTGAAGTAGAAGAGATGTCTGTCTTTCAACTGCTTAATGCTCGACCAGCTGCCGATGAAGCGGGGCTCGGTAGCATGCTGATTGGTCCAAACCCCTACCGGCCAAACGATGGTGATCAGACCACGGGGACTGATGAAGGATCGCTGGACTTTGAATTTAATTCAGCCAGTGAGCGTTTCGAAATTGAAATCTATACGGTAACCGGCTCGCTGGTTTATGACGTTACTACTCATAATGATCCCTACGAGTGGGACGTGGAGAACAATTCGGGCAATGATGTTGCCAGTGGAACTTATCTCTGGCGGGTTAAAGACCTTGATACGGGGGACGAAGAGACCGGGAAGTTGACGATAATCCGATGAAAAAATTATCTGCTAGTACCACGGCTTTATTTTTAATAATAAGCTTGTTATGGGCAGCTCCCGTCTCTGCCGGTGACGCCGGTCAGACGGCGGCTGAAGTGCTGAGGATGGGAGGCGGGGCCCGTGTTCCTGCCCTGGGGGGAGCCGGAGTGGCCTCAGCGCGTGGGGCAACTGCGTTAAGTTATAATCCAGGCGGGCTCGGTTTTATGAACCGGGAGCTTGATCTGAACGCCTCGGTTTTACCATTGATCGCCAACGGTGATGAGCCTATCTCTGGTTGGGAGCGGGATCTTGATGCCAGTTACTACAGTTTGCCGGAGGGGATCAATTACGGAAATATAGATTATGCCCTTTCCTTGCCGGAAAATACTGAACGTGAACGTCTGTTTGAGGGAACCTGGGCGTTAGGCTTGCGTTATCTTGACTATGGCAGTCAGGACCGAGTCCGCCGGGTAAGTGGAGTTCTTAAACCCGATGGAAGCTTTTCTAACTCAGATCTTGTTCTAAGCGCCGGTTACGGACAAAACTGGGCCAACTGGTCCTACGGTGTAACTGCTCGATATGTACGGCAGGAGCTTGATGACGTGAGTGGCGATGCTTTCTCAGTTGACCTTGGGACGCGCTGGAACAGCCGTGAGCGTCCGCTTTCCGCCGGACTGGTGCTTGCCAATCTTGGCACCGATATCACTTTTGACGAAGAAGACGAGTCCTTACCGGAACTGCTGCGTAGTGGAGCTGTCTACCGTTTCTACGGGCTGCGGTTAGAGACCAGCGTTGACCTGGAGTATCAGTTTGAGTCGGGAGAATATGGGTTGATGGGAGGGGTCGAATGGTGGCCGTTTGACCGCCTGGCTCTGAGAGCCGGCTATGACGGTAACATTGACCTCGACGACGGACTAACTGCCGGTTTTGGCTACCGCCACGACGACATGAGCTTTGACTACGCTTACCTGCCCTACGGTGATTTTGGCGACGTCCACCGGCTTGGCTTCCGCTACCAGTTCTAACCTATTTCCCTTTTCCTAACCATCTTCCTTTCGCATAGACCGGAGAGATCATTAAGACTGAAAGGATGTGTCCGGTCTGGCCCCCCTGGGACAACGGGGACTTTTAAAAAAAGACGGTTTTTACGATCTTCTTCCCCCTCACCCCCGGATCGAGTCCGGGGCAGGCTCTGGCCCTCTCCCTCCAGGGGGGAGGGAATATTTTAAACAAAGACTGTTTTATGGCACTGGTTTAAACTGGAAGGGCGAGATGATAGAGCTGTGATGTTTATCTTTTTCCGCCTGCAGCCGTTGCTCCTGGCCGTCGAGCTGTTCGAAGAAACGCTCGGGCATCTCCTGTTCGCCGGCAAAAGCTTCGCGCATGCGTTCAACCTTTGCAAGATACTTATCGACGCGGAGGGCAAACTGTTCCTCGTATTCATCGCGTGAATAGCTTTTTTCCAGTTGTTGTTCGAAGAGCTCAGCCAGGTCCTGGTAGAGTGGAATATTCCCCACCGGTGTCTGAAGGGCTTCAAAATCGCCGTTAACCCGGCCCTCCATCCAGAGTAGCCAAACTTTCTTATCAAGTATATCGTTCAGGTAATCGCCGTCACCGTTTGCGCGCAAGAAATAGTTAACACCATAGATAGTGGGAGGTTCGGAGAGGCTGTCACCAAACTCCAGATGACGCTGTATATAGCGGCCGAGCGGGACGGAAACGAAGTCGATGTTAGCCATCGGATTGTGGTTGCGGACGCCGGCTTCACCGAGTGTTGCCGCAGTGGTTTCGGACTCAAGGCAAGCCCCGGTCATGACGCCATGATCCCAGCTTAAAGCTTCAGCGACCGGCATAGAAGTGTCGGAGTCGCGTCCGCCGTAGACGATACCGTCGACCGGGACGCCCTCAGGATCGTGAATCTTGGGATCTGCATTTTCAAGATCGCTAATCCGGATAGTGTAGCGAGCATTTTTATGTGAGGGAGTAATTTCGTTCCCCTGTTCATCTGTCTTTCCTTTGTGCCACTGGCCCGAATGGTTACGCCCTTCCTCGGGGATCTCTTCTCCCATGCCCAGCCAGTAGGGGCGACCATCATTTACTAGTATATTGGAGAAAATCATCTCGCGGGGGGTATTAAGCACCTTGTAAATTAAGGGGTCGTCGTCGGGGTTAACGTCGCGGATGATGCCAAAAATCCCGCTTTCCACGTTAACGGCACGCACGGTGTCGTCGATGTTGCGCAGATAGGCGATATCGTCACCGACAACAGTCTGGTCGGGGATCATGGCTGTTGAGGTTTTACCGCAGGCGCTGGGAAAGGCGCCGGTGAAGTAAGTGCGGCGGTCGCCGGGACCGTTAGCTCCCATGACAAACATGTGTTCGGCCAGCCAGCCCTCCTGCATGGCCTTTTTAATGGCATGACGGAAAGCCAGTTTTTTAAGTCCAATAGTGTTACCACCATATTGAGTGTTAGTAGAAAAAACACGACCTTCCTCAAGGTCAATATAAACACGTCTTTTATCGATGTGTTTGCTGTTATTGTTTTCATCCAGTTCGCCGGCCGAGTGGATAAAGTGGAAGAAATCGTCGCCACTGTCGAGCTTCTTAAACTCCTCGTAGCCGGCCCGGTAGAGTAAATCTTCGCTATGGGCGACGTAGGCGGAATCAGTTATTTGTAGAGCGGGAATGGTGAAGACTGAATCGGTCGGGCCGAGGGAAAAGAAACGAACAAACATCTCTTTTCCTTCCATTGCTCCCTCGAGATATTCAAGCACTTCTTCCAGTCCCTGCTGACGTTCAATAGAATTGATACGCTCGCCCATTTCTTCGCCTTCAGGTAGAAGATATTTTGTATTTTCTTTGTCACGCGCCTGGTCGTGGAAACCATCCCAGTGAACGGTATGGCCTTTCTTTTTCAACTGTTGTTCTTCACCTTTTTCAATTGAAGCCTTGCGGACGTATGCGAGATCTTCTTCCGAGTCTGTAATTACTGTAATTTTATCGGGGTTACAACGTTCGGCAGTCTCCCGGACAATTTTTTCTACCTTGGGATTGTTAATTGCATCAAGTTTCTTCTGGTTTTTATCGCCAAGCATAATAAATCCTCCTAAAGATTGTGATCAAAATGAACGTACGTTCAATAAGAAAAATATTTTTGTTGATTTCGGGCAATTATAACTAAAAATTTGAGCGTTTGTAAGGCAAGTGGACCTCTCTCCATTCTTTTTCTCCCCCTCCCCTGTTTCCTCTCCCCGGCGGGGAGATAGATCGAGAGCAAGGGAATGTTCGAAGGGGCGAGCAGGAGAGCGGGCGGAAGTTCATGGTGGGGCGATGGGGCGAGGGGGAGATGGGGCGAAAGGGCGAGGAGCGAAGAGCGAGGAGCGAAAACCGTATGATCAAAGTGCGAAGAGCGAGGAGCGAGATAGCGAAAGGGCGATGGGGAGAGGGGGCGAGCGGGGAAAAGTTCGCGGGGAGCGGAACGCTTGGTGCGGGGCGTAAACTTCGAACCTGCGAACAGGCGAAAGTTCGGGGCAATCAAGGTCCAGAGCAAGATTTTGAGCACTTAATGAATTTGAATTAGCTTTAAGCTTTTGGCTTTGAGCTTTAAGCTGGTGTTTTCCGGCTCGTCGGCCGGAACGACGAGCTTCAGATCAGGCTCGCAGTGACGATTGTCCGGTCAAGGCCGGTAGCGTTATTTGGGTTGGTTCAGAGGCGTAAAAATTCAGCCCCGGCGCCGGGCCCTGGGTCCTGCTTGAGAAGAGATTGAAACTCGGTGTGAGCGGGGAAGAAGTCATCGCGTAGATAAGACTCGACGGCTATCATTTGTAGGTTGTGATTCTGGCAATAGCGAGCAGCCGTTCCGACGAGAGCGGTGGTAATTTCTTCCTTGTCTTCCTGTTCGGGAACAAAGAGTCGCTCCAGTGACAGAGCGTTAGCTTTGCGCGAATAAGCAAGCACAGCGTGGACATCACCAAGCTGGCAGACAAAGTTATTCTCGGCCGGATTGTGTTCGACTTTAATTTGCATTGATATTACCTCCAATAACACTTTATCTTCAGCTTATCTGTATTGCAAGTTTTTTACTGAGAAAGAACCCTACTGGGGGAGGATATTCGTGGGTTTTTAGGTCTTGCGGTGGCACGCCACGCGCCCCGCTCCCTGCTCCCCGCCGCGAACGTAAATCAATAACCGAACATCAGATGGATTGCGGGTCAAGCCCGCAATGACGCCCGACAAATCAAGCCCGTAATGACGACGACCGTCAAATCAGGTCAGTAATAATGATCGGCAGAAAGGTTCAGTAATGACAATCAGCGAATCAAAAGGATAGACATAGATGGCGAGTTTTGGGGGGATAGAGAAGGTTTTATCTGACGGGATTCTTAAAGAGGAAAAGCCGTGGTTCGAGGTTCAGGTGGTAGTAATGGTCACTGTAGTGGGCATAGGTGATGCTGCCTGTGGCGGCGAGGTCCAGGCGACCGTCGCCGGTATAATCTCCCAGGGATACGGAAGCAGACCAGAGACCTTCGGCGTCGAGTTCGGGATTGTCAGCCAGCGGTTCAGAGTATTTTTTGAAATCACCATTACCTTCGTTAACAAATACAATAAGCCGGGGATCATAATTAGCATCCCGTCCGGCGGCGACCAGGTCAGGATAGCCGTTACCGGTGAGGTCACCGAGTTCGAGGTCGGCGCCCGAGAGACCGCCGCCGTCATCGACCATAGGTTCATCATGAAGGATAAAATTTCCGTCGCCGATGTTTTCAAAGAGTAATAGTCTTGGCTGGTTATTATTATCAAGACCGGCAGCAGCCAGATCCAGCCTGTGGTTACCAGTAAAATCAGCGAGATCAAGTGCTGAGAACCATAGTCCTTCCTCAAAAGGAGAGTCAAGCTCAGCCGGACTGTCACTACGCCGGGTATCGTAAAGATTTAATTTTGGCTGGCCGTCGCCGGGTTGACCGGTCCGCCCGGCAGCGACGAGATCTTGGTAGCCGACACTTGAGAGGTCTTCATATCGGCTGGTAAAATTTCCAAGCGCAAGGTCTCCTCCCCAGAGTCCGCCGCCGGTGTCAGCCATTGGCTGCCAGTGGGTTGCGTAAGTGTCCGAATATTTATCCTTATGATAAATAATAAGTTGCGGTGAATCGTTAACATCTCGACCGCTAACAACAAGGTTTGGAACGCCATTTCCCGTCATATCCCCTGCTGCCAGGGCGGCGTCCCAGACACCTGTTCCGTCGTCATTATTTTTCAACGGTTTTTCAGCGCTGGCGTCATATGCAAAACCGGACTGATTTTCAAGGATCATCATTCTTTCATCCTGATTGCTGTCGCGCCCGGCAACGGCCATATCCAGATCACTGTCGCCGCTGAAATCAGCAAATATCAGCGACGACTGTTCTAATCCATCACCTTCACCGTCCAGCGGTTCCGTGTCCGGAGTAGAGTTAAAGCCACCGTTACGGTTTTTATGTAAACTTAATCGATAATTTTTATCTGCATCAATGCCGCTGAGGGCGAGATCGTCGGTATCGCTTCCGCTAAAATCAGCAAATTTCACAGTGCCACCGTAAACTCCGTCTCCGCGATCAAGCAGGGGCTGTGTGTCATAAAGCAGGCTAATATAATAGTCTGCCTCAAGGTTCATTTCCTCTCGTGTTTCACTGTCATCAAACCAGTGGTCAATCACGTGCGAGGGGATACCGGCTTCTTCAGCGCAGTCTTCCGGTTCAGGGTTATAGTTACAATTATTATCGTAATATATTTTTTGCCAGTGTTCTTCCGCGGCTTCTTCAAGGTCGTCAACTTCAGACTCCACAGCTTCAACCGGGCCCAAACGGAGGCTGGCCATAGCGTTAGTGGTAAAATTTTCGAGGGGAGAAAAACAGAACAGCAAGAAAATTACAAATAATAAAAATTTTAGCGATGTAAAATTTTTAAATAAGACCTCGTGTTGGTATTGTTTTATTTTATTCATTGGTTAGTTCACCAGAGAAAAATGTTAATCCCGAAATTAAGAACGTAATGGAGGCCGTTGCTATCAAGACCGGAGTAGTCATCCTCTATTTCAACCTGGTAGGGTCCAATATCAAGATTGGCTGTTATACTTTGTGAAATTGGTGTTTCCAGTCCCCCAACGATGCCGTACATTAGACCGTCGCCCTCGGTCAGGGTATCTTCAAACTCTGTAAAAAGGACGTCGGCTCCAAGATAGATGATATTTTCAGACAGGTCGCGGCCCTCGAAATGATAGAGATCGTGACGTATCCGTGCGCCATACAGGTCGATGTCACCGTCAGTGAAGTATCGAAGTTCAAGCGCTGAGTCGTTAAAATTTAAGCCCAGGGCGAGACCGGGATAATTGATACCAACATAATAATCTTCCACTTCTGGAAATGCCCGGACCGGTGATATTGAACCGGTTAAGAAGATTGCGAGTAACAGTGTTGTTACTCCAATTACTAGAAACCTGTCCAATTTTTTTGGTTGAACCAATAACTTGTTTGTTCTCACTACATTCAGCTCCGCTTGATTAAGACTTTTTTAACACATCCAGCCCGCGCGTGCTCGTTCGGACACAGCAGTGTAATCATACGTGTCTGATTTATTAATCGTCCACTTAAACCCAAAGGTGAAGCGAAAAAGGCAAATCTGTCTAGCAAGAGACCGTGTCGGCAGAACAAACTATCCAAAGGAAAGAAATAGTTTGTTTGGTTTAAATCCCTGCTGAAGAAGGGCTACACAAAGATGTAGGGAGTTATTTGAGTAGCCCAATCAAGAGATATTCAAACGGAAGCACTGATCAATTGCTCTCTAAAATAGTAAAAAGGATTTCAACAGAGCCAATATTTTTTACCTGATTTTTCTAAAGTGTTATGAGAAAATTAAGAAGCAAAGAAAATTGTAACTACTCACTTTATCTTTCCCCCCTGAAGGAGAAAAGCGAAGGGGGGGCGACCCTTTTTCCCCCCTTGATGGGGGGATGCAAAGGGGGGTGAAAAAGGGTGAGGGGATAGATGATTAGTTACAGAAAATTTTTATGGTGGAGGTTATCGTGAAGGTAACGTTAAAAACTATATGTCTATCTGTTGTTCTTGTGGTGGCGGTGTTATTTCCATTAGAAGCTCTGGCCGGAGAAGATTTTGAAAGCTGGCGGAAAAATTTCAGGGAGACGGCTCTGGACCAGGGGATTAGTGAAACTGTTTTAGACCGTTATTTATCAGAAATAAGGTTCGATCCTGTGGTAATAGAACGGCTCGATTCCCAGGCAGAATTCACAATGCCTTTTGAAGAGTATAAGAGTCGTTTTGTGAACGAAGAAATGATTGGACAGGGGATTGAGCGTTATGACCAGATGGCGGATACCCTGGTGGAAATCTATAATGAATTTGGGGTTCATCCTACCTACCTTCTGGCTATCTGGGGAGTGGAAAGCCGTTTTGGTGGCTACGAGTCGGAATTTGAAATAGTTCCATCGCTGGCCACTCTGGCTTATGCTCATCCGCGGTCAAGTGATTTTTTTAAACGAGAACTACTGACGCTGTTTGAACTTTATGAGGAGCTGGGTTTTTCTCTTGAAGGGAGGCCAAGCTCCTGGGCGGGAGCGATGGGGCAACCTCAATTTTTACCCTCCAGCTATCAGCATTATGCAGTTGATTTTACAGCCACTGGATGGGCGGATATCTGGGGGTGTGAAACTGACATTCTCGCCTCAGTGGCAAATTATTTGAGTGAACATGGCTGGCAAACGGGCGAAGGATGTGGAAAATTTATAGAACCTGACGAAGAAGTGTCGGATCAAAAGAGAGTCGTACCGCTTGGAGAAGCGGGTGAAATACGTTACGCCGCCACGTCAAATTTTGATGCTATCTTCAGTTATAACAGGGCGAACAACTACGTGGTAACCGTCTGCAGGCTGGCCGAAGAGATAAGGGAGAAACTTAATGACAAATAAAGTTTTGCCGGAAGGAAAGTTGAATTCAGAGCTTTTAAGCGGATGTTTAAGTGAGTTGCCCACTGATGAGGACGTGGTTATAAAGCCGGGGATAGGAATAGATGCAGGGGGTATAAAGGTTCGAAGTGAATATATTTCTATAGCCGCTGACCCAATAACTTTCGCCGCCGAAAACATCGGTCACTACAGCGTGGCGGTGAACATCAACGATGTTGTTTGCCAGGGTTGTCGGCCGCGCTGGTATGCGGCCAGTTTGTTATTGCCGCTGGGAACGACGGAGAAAGATTTAAAAGAATACTGGCAAGATCTGGTCCAGGCGTTAAACAGGTGGCAGATTACGGCAGTGGCCGGTCATACTGAAGTGACTGACGCTGTGGAGCGTCCGTTGTTATGTGGTCAAATAATGGGCGAGCCACTGGGGGAAAAATTAATTAGTCCCGAAGGAGCAAAAGCAGGACAGGCTATTTATCAATGGCGACCTGCGGCGTTAGAAGGGCTGGCTTTGCTTACCTGTGAATATGAAAAAAAGCTAACTGCCTGGCTGGATTCAGAGACTGTCGATCAACTAAAGAAACTGCTGGATGACCCTGGTATATGTGTCTGGCCCGACAGCCGAAAACTTTTCAATTACGGTGAGCCGGTTGCTCTGCACGATCCGACCGAGGGCGGAGTGGCCACAGCGATTCATGAGCTGGCCGATGCGGCCGGCTGTGGAGTCAGGGGCGACGCAGCGGCAATTAAGTGGCCGGATAAAGCGGAAAAACTTTTCTCCGGTTTGTCTATAGATCCGCTTGGTTTGCTCTCCTCCGGCTGCCTGCTGGTTGTCTACGACGCTTCTTTTGAGCCGCCTTCGGTTCTGGGACTAAACAAAATTGGTGAGTTAACCGAGGAGAAAGAAAGAATTATGATTGACACCGCCGGCGAAAAAAATCCACTTCCCCGTTACAGCCAGGATCAACTGCTGAAGGCTTTTAAAATAATGGAGGAGTAGTTAGAGAAAAAAAGAGCCCCCAGAACCATAAAATTAAAGCTCCGGGATGGAAGAAAAATACCAGTTGTCTTCGAGCTTTTCCAGTTTAACAGTGGCAAATGGCAGGCTGATGTCGGCCTCAAAGCTTATTTTTGCTTGCTCTTCTGATGTCTGAGTTACCTCGTATTTCGCTTCCTCGTAGGCGGTCATCAGTCGTCGTGTTTCTGGTCTTTTTGAAAATCCGTCCATAAAAGCTGCAAATCGTTTCTGGGCAGAAATTTGTGTAAGAAGATCAAGGTCATCTCTAATCTCAGGGGGGAGGAAATGGGCGGAGACTTGGAGCAGTAACATTATTTTCTCGTCAATCTCATCTGCCAGTTCATCGGTCGTCAAATCATAGAGAACATCCCAGTTCTCACTGGCAAGGTGATCCCTGGCGGTTTGCAAGCTGGCGGAGGGAGATGAAAGGTCAGGCGAGCGATTCATCTGAAACATGATTACAATGAGTAGCACAAGCAGTGCGCCGCCGGCAATTTTTTTCATTTTTGTTTTTCCTTAAAAATATGATAAAGTTTTCGTAGAGACTATTTTACCAGTTATAGAGCTTTATGGAACCGGAAAGTGTGACTTGTTTTCTTCCAGGGTTTGTTTACAGATGGGTTAATGGGAGAAAAGAAGTCGTCTAATTTTTTCTAACGAGGGGTTGAGTTGTTATGAGGTTTACGTGCCGAGTTAAAATTGTGTTATTTGTGCTCTTTTTTCTGTTGGCAGTTGGAATAAATATTTCGCCAACTGCGGCTGACGAGTTAGTTCCTGCCGAGGGTGAGCATTTTGTCATAGAGAGCGTTCCAGACGATGTTGATTTTAATCACCCATATATCCCGCAAACAGCAGAGGCCTGGATAGCCGGACTTGAAACGGCTGAAGAGTCAATCAAGGCGGGGCTGTTTTACATCCAGGAGTGGGTACACGGCGAGACGAATCTGGACAGAGTGCTGGATAAAATTGTTGAAATGAGCCGTGAGGGTGTTGAAGTTGAAATATTGACGGATACGGCAATAACGAAACCACCGGCTTATCTGGATGAGGAAGAAAACATAGAAGTTCGTTACTCCGCTTATGGTGAGCATTCAGGTGGAGTGATGCACGCCAAGTATTTTATCGTTGACGAGGAACTGGTTTACCTGGGGAGCGCCAACTTTGACTGGCGCTCGTTGGAACATATCCGTGAGGTAGGGTTAGCAATCAACAAGCCTGAAATAGCCGCCGACCTTAACGATATTTTTGAAGTAGACTGGCAGTTTGCCGGAGACCGCGGAGACGAGTTCTGGGAAGAATACACGCCTTTCCAGGGGAAGACACCTTATCATGAGATTACGGGCGAGACATTTAGTTTTAGCGGGGAGCGTGAAATAAAATTAACTGCGTCGCCGCCGCAGTCAACGCCGCCGGGCGTAATGCGTTCCGATGAGGCGTTAATTAAGATGATAAATACGGCCGAAAACTATCTTTACATGGATATCTATGAATATGACAATTGGGATTTTTATGCCGGCAAATACTGGGATGAACTTGACCGGGCAATTCGACGCGCTGAAGTTCGGGGGGTTGACGTAAGAATCCTGGTTCCAGACTGGGTGTTTGGAGGAAGTTCAGAGAAGTATTTGAAGAGTCTGGCTGTGCTGGATGGTGTAGAGGTGAAGGTTATGAGTCTACCGCAGAGTGAAGAGTGGGGCTACATTCCTTTCGCCCGGACAACCCATCCCAAGCTGGTTATAGTGGATGGTGATATGGCCTGGGTTGGTTCGACAAACCTGTCTTACAATTATTTTAATGCCTCACGTGATGTGGATGCAATAACCCGCCACGACGAGGTTGTAGACAACCTCAGAACTTTTTTCCTGACCGGTTATCAGAGCGAATACGTGGACTTGTTAAAGCCGGAGAAAGATTATCAACCACCAATAAGGTAGAACAAACTGGTGTCGGACTTAATCGTATTCTTCGAAATCTTCCTTGCCTACGCCGCAGACCGGACAGATCCAGTCATCGGGTAAGGCGTCAAAGGAAGTCCCCGGCTCGACGTCGGCATCCGGATCTCCTTCTTCAGGATCGTATACATAGCCACAAACCGTGCAGACGTATTTTTGCATAAATATGGACACCTCCCATTAGAAGGAGTAGTCTACCACAGACGGTTCAAAGTAACGTAACACTGTTAATGATCTTCAAGTTCAGTAATTGGGTCGCCGGTGAACAGATAGGTTTCCAATTCTTCGTCCCAGGTGTCGCTGTTGCGGCGCAGCCATTCGAGTCCCATGCAGGCGTGCTCAATTTCCTCGTCTCGATTGTGTTCTACGATGGCCTTCAACTCTTCATCTTCGGTAACGGCTGCCCGCTGATTATACCAATCAACCGCTTCCAGTTCTTCAATCACGCTCTGGATCATGCGGTGATATTCTTTCACCGACTCGGGTAGTTTTTCCTCAGACTCGTGAAACCCGCTCATTTTTAACAACCTCCTGAAAGTAATTAAAGTAGCTTCGTGTTCAAGATTATCTCTGATAAAATATACAGAACTTACTTAAGCTGCAACGTCACACATTTAGAGTAGTGTTTGAAATTAATAAGCGTACATTCATTTTAAGCTTATTTCACAATTTTTTGAAGGTGTTTGTTACTAAAGTTTTGTGTTTTGTACCATACGTTTATTTTTGATCAAATACTGAGTGGTTTCCTATTTTAGTAAAAAAACGGTAGTTCTGAGGACCGATGTGTTTCTGACGGATTTATAAAGACCTCAAACCTCAGGATGGGGTTGTTTTGAGGTCTTTATACCTCGGAAGTGGCCCCGAGGGCCACGAGAATGATGTCAGGAATATATCGGTCCTCAGAACGGGGAAACCGCAAAACTTTAGTTGTTATAAAGTATCACTTTTAATTCGGTTAAACTATCTTTTAAGGGTGAAATAAAATGGCGGGAAACACGCGCGGCAGAATGTTTAGAATAACGACCTGGGGGGAGAGTCATGGCCCCAGTGTCGGCGCTGTTGTTGATGGCTGTCCGGCCGGTCTTCCTCTGGCTGCGGCCGACCTGCAGGCTGAGCTTGACCGCCGTCGTCCCGGCCAGAGCGACCTGAGCAGTTCGCGCCGTGAAACTGATAAAGTCAAAATCCTAAGTGGAGTCTTTGAAGGCGAAACACTGGGGACACCTATCGGGTTAGAAATAAAGAACCGGGACGCACGTCCATCTGAATATGAGGAGCGTAAAGAGATATACAGACCATCTCATGCCGATTACACGTATGATGCTAAATATGGCCGCCGCAACTGGATGGGTGGTGGGCGAGCCAGCGCTCGTGAGACGGCGGCCCGTGTCGCCGCCGGTGCTATCGCTCGCAAATGGCTGGTTGAAAATCACTCTCTGGAAATAGTTGCCTGGGTGAAAGTGGTCGGTAAGATAGAGTTAAAAAAGGATAATCTTGACCAGGTTACCCGGCAGAAGGTTGAAAGCAACGAAGTTCGTTGCCCCGACCCTGAGATTGCCCAAAAAATGCGGGAAGCGATAGAGAAATGTCGAGACCAGGGTGACTCGTTGGGCGGAGAGCTGCAGTTTGTGGTGCGAAATGTTCCGGCAGGTTGGGGCGAACCGGTTTTTGACAAGTTAGAGGCAGAGTTGGGTAAAGCTTTATTCTCCATTCCCGCTGCTAAAGGAGTTCAGTTTGGCAGTGGATTTGCCGGGGCTCGTTCGACGGGAAGCCGGCAGAACGACGAGTTCAAAATGGAAGACGGAAAAGTTCGCACTCAGACGAATAACAGTGGTGGAATTCAGGGTGGTATTAGCAACGGTATGCCCATCACTGGCAGCGTTGCTTTTAAGCCGGTTCCCACGATTTCTCAGCCACAGCAGACTGTAACCGCCTCCGGTGAGCAGGTTACACTTGAGGCCGGTGGGAGACATGACCCCTGCGTGTTGCCCCGGGCGGTTCCCGTGGTGGAGGCTGAGCTGGCCAGCGTATTGATGGATCATGCCCTTCGTCAGCAGGGCCAGAAGAACATACCTACCAGTAAGTAACCAGGTGATTATAAAATGGAAGCTAAATTAAACGAGGAAATAGAGCGCCGCCGGACTGCCGCTATTATTGCACACCCCGACGCCGGCAAAACTACTTTAACTGAAAAGATGTTGCTTTACAGCGGGGTTATTCATCGAGCTGGTTCAGTCAAAGGACGGAAGGCGGACCGCTACGCGACTTCGGACTGGATGGATATGGAGAAGGAGAGAGGTATATCGATAACCTCGAGCGTCCTCCAGTTTAATTATGAAAACTGTCACGTTAACCTGCTGGATACCCCGGGCCATGCTGATTTTAGCGCTGACACTTACAGGACTCTGGTGGCCGCTGACAGCGCAATTATTGTTCTGGATGGAACCAG
>PWHN01000045.1 GCA_003554945.1 bacterium | reverse complement strand
CCAAAAGCCGGACATTCGGACGGCCGGACGAGCCCCTGGAGTATTTGCCCGCAGATACACTGGTCGGGTATTTTTGCTTCTTCAACCGTTATCTCAAACTTTTCTTCAGCGTTAAACTTGTTATATTTCCCTTTCAAAGCGAGTCCACTGTTTGGTATCTCACCCAGACCACGCCACTGCTGATTAACCACCTTAAAAATTTTTTCAATCTGCTCTTGCGCCGCTTTAGTCCCTTCGCGAGTTACCGCACGGCTGTATTGGTTCATAACTTCAGCTTGTCCCGCTTCAAGCTGTTTCAGACAGATATGCAGCCCCTGCAGCAAGTCAAACGGTTCAAATCCGGTTACTACAATCGGTGTCTCATAATCTTCCGCCAGCGGTTCATACTGCCAGTAGCCCATTACTGTGCAAACGTGACCTGCCGCAAGAAAACCATCAACACGGCAGTCTTCCGCTTCCTTAATTGCTCGAATAGCCGGCGGAACAAGAACCTGGGAAACCAGGAGAGAAAAGTTGTCCAACCCCTCCGCTTCGGCTCGCCGAATCGCCTGAGCGTTTACCGGGGCGGTGGTTTCAAAACCGATTGCAAAGAAAACTACTTCGTGGTCGGGATTTTCCCGGGCTATTTCTACCGCGTTCAGAGGTGAGTAGACGATCCGGACGTCGCCACCGCGCGAACGAATTGAGCGAAGGTCTCCCTCAGAACCGGGGACCCTGAGCATGTCACCAAAAGAACAGAAAATAACTTCCGGACGCTGAGCCAGCTTTAGCGCCTTGTCTATCTTACTTATTGGGGTAACACAGACCGGACAGCCGGGGCCATGAATCAAATCTACACTTGCAGGAAGAAGCCGGTCAATCCCATACTCCAGTATTGCGTGAGTCTGTCCGCCGCAGATCTCCATTATTCGCCATTCTTCAGTCACCACCGACTCAATCTGACGGGCCAGACTTCTTGCTTTTTCGGGATCCCGATACTCTTCAAGAAACTTCACAAGTTACTCGTCGGCCTCGTCGTTTTCAAGAGCCGCTGCCTTCTGCCAGTCTTCCTCGTTGCGGACATATAGCGTTCGATGGGGAAAAGGAATAGTACAGCCGGCTGCTTCCAGCCGTTCTTTTACCGTCTGAATAAGTTCCGTCTGCGCGGCCAGAAAATCGGTCTTGTAAAACCAGCAGCGCAGAATCAGTTCAATCCCTGAATCAGCCATCTTTGTGACTAGAACGGTTGGCTCGGGATCACCGAGTATTAACGGCTCCTCCTGCGCACACTCCAGCAGAACCTGACGGGCCGTGCCAATATCATCGTCGTAACTTATACTGGCGTTGACGTCCAGCCTGCGAATATCATACTTGGTAATTGTAGTGAAATCGCTTTTCAAAACTTTTTCGTTTGGAATACGCCAGTAGAGGTTATCAAATGTTCGCACCTTGGTAGAAAGCAGATCAATACTCAGCACAGCACCAAATTTATCATCTATTCTGAGAACGTCTCCAACCTGAAACGGCCGCTCAAATATCAAAAAAATTCCGCTGATCATGTTAGACACCGAGGTCTGAGCTGCAAAACCCACGGCCAGCCCAAGAAATCCACCCGCAGCAAGCAAAGCTCCCAGACTTACGTCCAGTTCCCTCAAAATAATTGCCCCCACTACCGCCAGTAAAGTGTAAAAAACAATTTTTTCAGCAATCATACCGGTGGTAGAGTCCGTCTTTTTTTCAAATTGTCTCCCGGTCAGTTTCGCTATCACCCGGGCAATAAGAAAACCTAAGACTGCCGTCAGTAAAATTATTGTTATCTGATTCCAGGACCAGTCGCCCACTGTTTCTACCAGTCTCTCAAATACGGCTTCAACTAATATCATCGGTCTCCAAACACCCCCGTTAGCTGTCCCCAGCCCGAAAATTTACTGACCTTCTCCAGCAGTGAACGGGGTGGAGTGGGCGGATCACAAATTTTTTGTTCATAATCAAGATCCTGTAGATGCCTGTCCGCCGGCCGCGAAACCTGATTTTCTTCGTCGCGCTGCTCTACCCGGGCGCTTCTGAAAATGGGTACACCACTTGAGGTTAAATATATTTCAAGCTCACACAGTGGTACCAGAAGTTTGTTCAATAAAAATTCGTCGTCCAGTTGATTAACAAAAACCACCGGAACAGTTGCTGCAGGCTCGGCTGCTTCCCGGTAAACCGCCTCCTCCTTTGTCCAGAGGGGGCTCTGATGCTCATACGCTAACACACCGCTGGTTGGCGGTCCCCAGTAAGTGTTTTTACGGACCGTATTAAGCACCTCTTCAAGATTACTTTCGCTGCGGATGAGCTGCAGCGTATAGGCAAGAGGTAGCGTAAGAAAAAAATTGACTCGTCTTTTCGGCAGCACAGTTACTTCCGTCTCGGGTTTGAACACTATTGGCCTGTCGGGATAAACGGGAGTAAGCTTCAATTCCACGTCCCGTCCTGTGGTGGTTAAAAAACTTTTTTCTGCTAAAACTTCCCCCGTCTCTGCGTCCAGACGAAAATACTGCAGAGAATCTCCGTCATAACTTAATTCTATATCGGCGTAGGGGATGCTGAGCTTCTTCTCTTCCCCGGGCGCTAACCTGATCAACTCGTTAATCTCCATAATCCTGACCTCTCAATTTAGAAATACTCACCCAAAATTAACACCAGCACGTTTTTTGATTTCCAGCCGTCATTCCGCCCCAACCCACAATTCATATTACTTGCACTTCCAACCGGTTGCCAGTTTTCAGTTACCAGTTTATAGTTACCAGTTACCAGTTGCCAGTTTTCAGTTTAAGAACTTAACACGCGACCAGATTTATTGTTTTGAAGTTAGGTTTCAACTGGAAACTAAAAACTGGAAACGAACTTTAAGATTTTACGGTTTAAGACGTTAACCCGCAACTGCGGTTTTCCGATCTTGACCCAACGCTCGTCATTGCGGACCACGATCCGCAATCCATTTTAAGGTCTCCGCTCTATGGTTTTCAGTTTTTAACTTTCCCACTTTCTAACTTTCCCACTTTCCAACTTTCACACTTTCCAACTTTCACACTTTCCCACTACCAAGGTAAAAAATAAACCCGCAGTGGCTCATCTGTGCCGATACTTTCCCGGTTACCGGGCAAATAGACGAGACTATCCGCCTTTGCCGGGCCGGTTAACATGTGCGACTCTTGACAATCAAGCAGCCTGCTCCGCAAATCATGGTTTTTACTCCAGGTTCGGGCCCAGGCCAAACGAGAGCGGGCTGTCTCCTTATCGAAACGACTATCCAGCCTTGTTACACCCTCGCGTAAACCGGCGTATTTAGACTCATAACCGGCAATTCGACGCAATAAATTGTAAGCGTAGAGATAAAAGCAGGCAAGGGACGAAACCGGGTTACCGGGTAAGCCAAAAACAAAAGTCTCCCCGCGGCGGCCAAACCAAAGCGGTTTGCCCGGTTTTTGAAAAACACCATGGGCTAACTTCTCAACCCCCAGCTCTTCCAGCACTCCCGGCACATAATCTTTCTCCCCCACTGAAACTCCCCCCAGCGTAAAAACAACATCATAATTATCAAGGTAATTACTTAAAATTGTTTTGATCTTTGCCGGCCTATCACCAACCCGTTTGCTATCTACTTCATCGACCAGCGGTTCTAACTCTTTGACCAGGGTTATATTGCTGCTGTCACGTTTCTCCCCTGGCCCCGGCTCTGTCGTCGGAGGAACAAGCTCTTCTCCAGTTGATAGCACCGCCGCAGAAGGTCGGCGATAGACCTTTACCATCTCTACCCCCTGGGAAAGAGCCAGCCCTACTCCCGGCGGTGAAAGTGGTTGGCCGGCTGACAAAAGCGTCTTGCCCGGCTCTATCTCCCCCCCACGATAACGTATATTAGCACCGGCCTCGACCGGCTCAAAAAACTGCACCCGCCCGGACGACCCCTCCACTTTCTCTTGAATCACAACCGCGTCCGCTCCCGACGGCACCGGCGCTCCCGTAAATATTCGAGCTGTTTCTCCGGGGTTTAGTTCAAACTTCGGATCATCGCCGGCTGCTACTTCATTTTTCAACTTTAATTCTACGGGAGATTCTACACCGGCACTTACTAAATCAGACGCTTGTACTGCATAACCATCCATCGCTGACTGATCAAAACGGGGCAGTGGATCTCTGGCTTTTAGATCTTCTGCCAGCACCCTGCCTGGCGTCTCAGTAACCTGAAGCGACTCCACAGTTTTTTTTACTTCCACCGTATCTATTAAATTTTTCATTTCCTCGATTGTATTTAACTCCGCCAGACCCACATTACCCACCCTTTTGTCTTATGAATCCATAGTCTTCGGGACTAAATTTGTCAAAATTTCCCTCTTCCGGAGCTGGCACTGAATTTTCATAATTTTTATCGGCCAGCGCCGCTTCCACAGAAGCGGCCAGTTCGTCGTCACTGACTCCGGAACGCAGCAACTCCCGGATTGATCGGCCTGACGCTGAGAAGAGACAGGAATAAATTTCTCCACGGCTGGAGATCCGAAGTCGCGAACAATTACCACAGAAAGACTCACTGAGCGAGCCGATAAATCCAATCTTGCCCTCTGCTCCAGCCGGCCTGTAGAACTGTCCCTGTTCAATAATTTCAAAATTTTGAAGCAGATTACGTCTTAACCTTTCAAGTGGATAAAAATCGTCGGCGCTCCAGCCTTCTCCACAGAGCGGCATAAATTCAATAAATCTAAGCGTCAGATCCCGACTACTTATGAATTCTAAAAATTCTTTCAGTTCCACTTCGTCCAGCCCGGACAGGGCGACTGTATTTACCTTAACCTTGAATCCAAGCTCCAGCGCCCGGTCTATACTTTCAAGCACCGGTTTCAATTTGCCACCGCGGGTCACGCGCCGATATCGTTCCGGGTCAAGACTGTCGAGACTGAAGTTTATACGGCTCAATCTGGTTTCATTTCGTAAATCCTCAAGGTGTCTGCCGATCAACTGGCCATTGGTGGTTACGGCCAGTCTTTCCAGCTCGGGTATCTGTGAAAGTTTAGCAAAAAGTAACGGTAAATCGCGGC
Organism: bacterium; assembly: GCA_003554945.1. Lineage (GTDB taxonomy): Bacteria > T1Sed10-126 > T1Sed10-126 > T1Sed10-126 > T1Sed10-126 > T1Sed10-126. The sequence goes on along the minus strand of PWHN01000045.1, from coordinate 564 downwards.
GTACAAAAGGCTCCCCGCCGGTCACACGCACCTTATTTACTCCTCTTTTCGCCAGCACCCGGGCTATGCGAAATAACTCCTCGTATGAAAGTAGCTCTTCACGCGTGGCTGCATCTATACCCCCGGGCGGCATACAATACCGGCAGCGCAGATTACAGCGATCAGTAACCGAAATACGTAGATAGTCGTGAATACGTCCAAAACCGTCTGCTAATTGTTCCAAATCTTTACTTCCTCCACTTCTGCACAATTGTGCATACCTGCACGCTTTTTAGTAGCTTTCCCACTTTCCAACTTTCACACTTTCACACTTCCCAACTTTCACACTTTCACACTTCCCAACTTTCCAACTTTCCAACTTTCCAACTTTCACACTTCCCCACTTGAAGATTACAGTATATCCGGAAAGTTTTCAATAAATTCCTCAGTTTTACAACACCTTCTAGTGATTCCTAATCCAACCATCGTGTGATTAACATTTTGTGAATTTCTGTTTAAATAAAGCAGTCTGATATTAGTGCATACTTCACCCCGAATTTTAATTACCGAGAAGGAAGTTCATGT